>JAWCLZ010000001.1:0-28091 GCA_038850275.1 Methanocellales archaeon
AAGATTTTAAAGCAAAAGGTAGCTAAGGAAGCAAAATTCTTCAAAGCACTTAGCGATCCCCTTAGACTTCAGATCTTGAGAGCACTTGAAGTGAGCGAGCTATGCGTCTGCATACTTGTAGCGCTTACTAATTATAATTACTCCGCTTTATCACATCATTTAAAGCTATTGAAAGAAGCTGGGTTGGTGGATGTAAAGAGAAATGGAAACTTCTTGATATATAGTTTAACTGATTCAGGAAGAGAAATACTTGCCAAGCTTCAAGGTATGATCTTTAAAAGGCAATAATTGGAAAAGAACATTAGCAACAGATATCAAGGCGTTGAAATAGTTGATAGCTTAACATCGCTATAGCTCTATGATCATTGCTTCTTCATCGCATTTTGGAAACTTAGGGCATTTCACACACTCGCTCCAAACCTTAGCGTGAAGCTTCGCTCTATTAATCTTTTTAAACCCAAGTTTTTGGAAGAAAACTGGAATGGTTGTGAGGGAGAAAACTTTTTTAACACCCAACTTTCTCGCCTCTCTCAATACTCTCTTTACAAGGTTGCTAGCTATCCCTCGCCTCCTGTAACTCGCGTGCACAACTAAAGTTCTAAGCTCCCCTAAATCTTCGCCAAATATATGTAGATTGCAGCAAGCAATGATTTTTCCATCGCTCTCGCCAACGATATAGCCCCTGATATCTTCACAGATCTCCATTAAAGAGCGCTTCAATACATCTTCCCCGCCGTGTTCATCGATTAATTTTTTAATAGCTCTAGCATCCTTGAGTTTAGCTGCTCTAAACACATAGGGAAATACTCCTCTGCATTATTAAGAATTGCGCTCCCGCATTACTAAGATCACACTGGCTATGATAGCAGCGCCGCCTAGAAGCATGAAAATACTAGGGCTCTCACCGAGGATAGCGATGGCAATTGCAATCCCGCTTATTGGTTCGAGGGAGAGCACTATTATCCCTCGGGATGCTTTTACCTTGCTCAATCCATTGAAATATAGAGAGAAGGAAATGGCTGTGGGGATTAATCCAAGCAAAATTAAAGGAAAGAAATTAGCAAATAAAGCTACAATTGGGACATCTAGCGCGAAAGGTAGGAAAATTAAAGCTGAGATAAAATTGAGCCATACTGCTTGAGCATATCCAGTGTAGCTATCCCTGAGATATCTACTTAAAATTGCTTCAAGGCCATAGCAAAATCCAGATAGCAATCCAAAAGCAATTCCAGTGAAATAGATTGATCCAATTTCGAAAAATGGATTTACCATTAATAGCACGCCTAAGATGGATAAACAAATCGCTGTAATAGTGATTTTATTGATTTTCTCTCCTAGAAATAAATTTGAGAGCACTGCGACAAACACCGGCGCGGTGTATAAAAGTAGAATTGCAACTGCAAATGAAGTTGTTTTAATTGCAGTGAAGTAGGCATAAATGGTAATTGCCATAAGAAATCCCATTGAAAATAGATAGAACTTCTTCCCCTTGGGAATTAAACTTGATATGCTGCCTTGAAGCAGGGAGAAAAAAAGTAAGAAAATTCCCCCTAGAGAAGTGCGGTAGAAAACAGTTGCTTCAACATTGAGATTTATTGTTTTAACGAAGATACCTACAGTGCCAAAGAGCACAGCTGCGAGTGCGATTTCAAAATAGCCCTTCATTTCCTTAGAAACCACATCTTTTTTTGATGGTGTATGGTTTATTTAAAACTTTCAACCTTTAAAACTTTCAACCCAAATATTTATTACAGATAAATGCAAAAATCTATTTGTGCTAAGGAATTTCGCGAGGGTTTCTGAGATCGTTATTTGTCTCAATTGCCCAAGACAGCTCTACTTCACTTTGAATAGTTCTATCGAGAGAAAAAACATAATTGCCCACCTCATCCATCTATTTCTCCGCGAGCTAGGTTTTCGAATTCCTTCTCTCTTAGTCAATGAGCAGTACTTACTTGATGAATTGAAAAAAGCTCTAGAAGTTATCGCAGGTGAAATTAATTTGATCTATCGAAATGATTTGATTAACGTGGATGGTGAGCAGTTATTACAAGCTAAAAATGCAGTTGAAGTGGAATTGCAAAATATAGCAAATGGAATTAAGAAATCTATAGAGATATATGGAAAAGCAAAACTATATCAACTTATTTCCCCTTGGAGAATCGAAGAGGAAATGAATTCATCAAAACATATGCTAGTTGGAAGAGTGGATAAAATAGTGAGAATCAATGAGGAAGTCATTCCCTCAATAATAAAAACAGGCACGCTACCGGAATATGGTGTCTGGTATGGCGATAGGATTCAACTTACAGCTTACTCAATATTAATTGAGGAAAAGTTTGATGTAGCAATTGAGAGGGGAATAGTGGAATACACTCGATTTGGTACATTGCGAGAGATTGCAATAAAAAATAGTGATCGAAGAAAAGTTTTGGAAATTAGAGATAAAGTCTTGAGGATTAAAAATGGATATTTTCCAGAGCCAAATAGCAAAAATCAATGCAATCACTGCAGCTTCAAAACTAGCTGTGAATCACGAGTTTCCTTAGCATCGAAATACTTTTAATTAACGTTATTAACAAGGATACTAGCAAATTTTATTAGAAGAGATGGAGATAAAGTGTGACGTGTTAAGCAAGGTTAAGCTCTCGAGAATCTTGGATCCCTTCGCTAAATTTTTTCTCCACCTAGGTTTAAGCCCCAATCAAATTACAATAATTGGATTCTCCTTGGGCTTAATAGCTAGCTATACCCTAGCAATTGGGCATTTCTCCCTAGGTGGTTTTTTAATCATGATCTGCGGTTTCTTCGATGCATTAGATGGAGCTGTTGCTAGGCTCTCAGCTAGAGTAACCCCCTTCGGTGGAATCTTAGATTCAACTTTAGATAGAATAGTAGATGCTTTACTTCTCATAGGAATAGGCGCTAGTAACGCGGTGGACTGGTTACCAATAGCACTTGCAATTACCCTCTCCTTTTTAGTTAGCTATATAAGAGCTAGAAGTGAGGCTACTGGGATGATTAAAAAACTAGACGTGGGCATAGCTGAGAGAGCTGAGAGAATGCTAATCCTTGCAGTTGGTTTAATAGTAGGGTTTATAAAGGAGGCAGTATTTTTACTCATATTGCTATCGCTAATAACAGTGATCTGGAGGTTAATTCAAGCAAAGAGATTGATTGAAAAAATTGAAAATATTTGAAAAATGATTGAAAAAGATTAAATTAGATAATGTATCTTAACAAAAAGCAGTGAGGTTAGAGAATGGAGGAGATCAGAGTTGCAATAGCAGGCGTGGGAAATGTGGCTAGTGCTTTAGTGCAGGGCGTTGAGTACTATAGAAATTGCAAGGATGAATTTATACCTGGAGTCATGCATCCAATTTTAGGAGGCTATACCATCGGGAGTATAAAATTCGTAGCTGCTTTTGATGTGAATAAAAATAAAGTGGGCCAAGACTTAGCGAAAGCAATATTTGTGAAGCCAAATTGCGCTCTGAAGATAAAAGATGTACCCTTAACTGGGGTTAAGGTGCAAAAAGGACCAGTGCTCGATGGCATTGGACGCTATTTGAGAGAGAAAATTCCAATAGACGATCGTCAGCAACCTGTAGATGTGGAAAAAGCATTGCGTAAATCTAAGGCAGATGTGCTCGTCATCTTAGTGCCAGTGGGTTCAGATAGAGCCGCTAGATACTATGCTGAATGTGCTTTGAATGCAGGCGTGGCAGTGGTAAATGGAATGCCAGCTTTAATCGCAAACAATCCAGAGTTAATAGCACTTGCGGAGAAAAAAAGAGTGCCTGTGATAGGGGATGATGTGAAGAGCCAAGTGGGTGCAACGATTACCCATAGAGCTTTGATAGAAATGATGGTAAATCGAGGGGTTAAAATCCATAATACCTATCAACTTAATATAGGTGGAGATATGGATTTCTACAACATGTTGGAAAGAGAGAGACTAATAACTAAGAAGATCACAAAAACCGAGGCAGTGAAAAGCTTGGTTCCATATGAAATGCCAACTCATATAGGGCCAAGTGATTATGTGGAGTTCTTGAACAACACCAAGATTGCTTTTATAAGAATAATTGCTAGCAAATTCTGCGATGTACCAGTATCAATTGAGGTAAAACTTGAGGTGCAAGATGCTTATAACTCAGCAGGAATATTAGTTGATGCTATTCGCTGTAGTAAAATAGCTCAAGATCGCAAACTAGGCGGGGCTATAATACCTGCAAGTGCTTATTATATGAAGAAACCTCCAATGCAAATGCCAGATGCTCAAGCAAAGGCTGAGTTGGAAAAATTCATAAATCAGAGATAAATATAATGAAATTGATATTGGAAGCCCGGTGGTGTAGTGGTCAATCATGCGGGACTCTGGAGCTAATGGAGATATCCTGCGACCGAGGTTCGAATCCTCGCCGGGCTATTTTTTACAACGTTAATCAAGTTTATATCCAAGGATGGTAAAACTTAGGCAGGGAGAAGAAATTGGTTAAAGAAATAATAGCTCACTATGATGCAATTCAAGTGGAAAAAGAAGTAATGCAATTCTGGCTAGATAATGATGTATATAAAAAAGTGCGTGAGCTTCGAAGTTCAGGTCAGAGATTTTTCTTCGTAGATGGTCCGCCTTATACCACTGGGCGGATTCATCTTGGTACTGCTTGGAATAAAATTTTGAAAGACGCAATCCTGCGATATAAATCAATGAAGGGCTTTAATTTATTCGATCGAGCAGGTTGGGATATGCATGGCTTGCCGATTGAAGTTAAGGTTGAAGCTTATCTTGGTTTCAAGTCTAAGAAAGAGATAGAGCAGTTTGGAATTGATAAATTTGTTTCAGAATGCAAGCGCTTTGCTCTAGAGCATATGAAGACAATGACTCAGCAGTTCCAACGCCTTGGTTCTTGGCTTAACTGGGAGAATCCTTATATGACAATTAAAAATGAATACATTGAAGCAGCTTGGTGGACATTGAAGAAAGCTTGGGAACAAGGATTACTTGAGCAGGGAAAGCGCGTTGTCAATTGGTGCCCAAGATGTGAAACCGCTATAGCTGATTCTGAAGTGGAATACTGGGATGAGGAAGATCCCTCGATTTATGTTAAATTTCCAGTAATAGGGGAAGAGAATACCTATCTTGTGATCTGGACAACCACTCCTTGGACTATTCCTGCAAATTTAGCAGTTGCTGCTCACCCGAGTTTTGAATATGTAAAAGTTAGAGTAATTAAAAATGGAAAGGAGGAAAAATTAATCCTTGCCTCAGCTCAAGCTGAAGCAGTTTTAAGGAAGGGGAATTATGAGCATTTTGAAATAGTTGAGCGAATGCTGGGTGAAGACCTAGCTAAGCTTAACTACGAACATCCTTTGAAGAAACAAGTGCCAAAGCAGGAATTCATCCATAGGGTTTATCTAGCTGATTTTGTAACAGCTGAGAACACAGGCTTAGTGCACATTGCCCCTGGGCATGGCTTGGAGGACTTCTACCTTGGGCTTGAGAAGGGATTACCAATCTTCTGCCCAGTTGATTCAGCTGGCTGCTTTACTGAGGAAGCTGGTGAATATAGATATAAATATACTCGCGAGGCAAATAGCGATATCATAAGTGATTTAGAGAAGCAGGGCTATTTGCTTTCTAATGAAAAAATTTTGCATAGATATGGCCACTGCTGGCGCTGCAAAACCCCTATAATATACCTCGCAACTGAGCAGTGGTTCATAAAAGTCAGCGAGCTTAAGCAGAAAATGCTTGAGGAAGTGGACAAGATAACTTGGTATCCAGATTGGGCTGGCTATGCTAGATTCAAAGATTGGATAAGTGGTGTTAGAGACTGGTGCATATCTAGGCAGAGATACTGGGGTATCCCACTGCCCATCTGGAAATGTGAGAGTTGTAAAGCAATAGAAGTCATAGGCACTATTCAAGAGCTGGAGGAGAAAGCTGGTGTTACTTGTGGGGATTTGCATAGACCATATGTGGATGAGATTGAATTACCATGCAAATGTGGATCTAAAATGAAGCGAGTGAGTGATGTATTTGATGTATGGTTTGATTCAGCTGTTGCAAGCTGGGCTGCTTTGAATTTTCCAAGAGATACTCAGCAGTTTGAGAAATGGTGGCCAGCTGATTTTATAACCGAGGGACACGATCAAACAAGAGGGTGGTTCTACTCCCAGCTTGGGGCTAGTTTAGTTGCTTTTGGAAAAGCACCATATAAATCTGTGCTCATGCATGGCTTCACCCTTGATGAGCAAGGGAGGAAAATGTCCAAGAGCTTAGGAAACGTCGTTGCCCCTGAAGATGTTATTGAAAAATTTGGCGCTGATACTTTAAGATTCTACGTACTTTCTTCAAATGCACCTTGGGAGGACTTAAGATTCAACTGGGAAGAAGTTATGAATGCAAATCGCTTTCTCAACATCTTCTGGAATGTCCATCGCTTTCCATTGCCCTATATGGAGCTTGATAAATTTGATCCAGCTAAGGTGAAATATGCTGATGTAGAGCAATATTTAAGGTATGAGGATAAATGGATTCTATCGCGATTGCAGTCTTTAATTAAAGAAGTAACCACTTCAATTGAAGGCTATCAAATCCATAAAGCCACGCGCTTGCTCTCTGAGTTTATACTTGAAGACCTCTCCCGTTGGTATGTACAGCTCATCCGCCCGAGGACTTGGGTTGAGAGGGAGGATCTGGATAAACTAGCTGCATATTATACCATCTACAATGTATTGAAAACAGTGGTGAAATTAATAGCTCCATTCACGCCCTTCATTGCTGAGAAAATATATAGAAACCTAGTAATTACATCTGATCCAAATTCGGTGCATATGTGTGATTATCCCATTGCTGATGAAACTCTTATTGATAGAGAACTTGAATTAGATATGAGAATCGCTAGAGAGATCGTGGAAGCCTCGCTTAATGCTAGGCAAAAATCTAAACGCAAGTTGAGATGGCCAGTTAGGAGAATAATTATTTCACCTCGAGATGAAAGAGTGGTTAAAGCTGCTAAGAAACTCGCGAGGGTAATTCAAGATCAAGCTAATTCGAAAGAAATAATAGTTTTAAATCTAAATGAAAACTGGAGGGAAATTGGTCTTGAAGTGGTACCAAACCCAAGTGCTATTGGACCTAAGTTTAAAGCAAAGGCAGCTGTAGTTATGAATGCATTGAGGAATTTGAATGGATTTAAATTAAAGGATAAGCCAAGTTTTGAGCTTGAAATCGATGGGGAGAGTTTTACTATAACTCAAGATATGGTTAGCTATCGAGAGAAAATCCCGGAAAACTTAGCAGCTGCTGACTTCACCCTTGGAAGAGTCTATGTGGATATAACATTGGATGAAGACCTCGAGGCAGAGGGCTATTCTCGAGAGATATTGAGGCGAATTCAAGATATGCGTAGAGAGTTAAAGTTGGAAATCGAGGAACTCGTGGATGTTTCTATTGAAATCGATGTGAATAGAATTAAAGGATATATTGAAAAATGGCGGGATTATATTAAGCATGAAACCAGAGCAAGGAATTTAGAATTCACCCAAGCTAAGGGCTTTGTTAAAGAATGGATTATTGAAGATGTTAATCTAAAGATAGGATTGGAGCGATTAAAGTAATAATGAACTTTGAAAGCTGGGAGCCAATATATAAATTGATTTTAAAGGATTTTGGATACAGTAGAGAGAAAGATGAATATGCAGCTTTACTCATATCTAAGTTGATCTCTGATTTCAAGTTGGATAGACTTAAAGAGCTCATTGAAGGTCGAGATGTAGTTATCTGTGGAAAATCAAAGAAATTAGAGGAAGAGATAAAGGAAGTAGACCTCGAGGGAAAAGTAGTCATTGCTGCGGATGGTGCTACTTCAATTTTACTAAAGCATGAAATTTATCCACATATAATTGTCTCAGACCTCGATGGTAATATGGATGATATATTTGAAGCTAATAGAAAAGGTGCTATAATTGTTGTACACGCACATGGTGATAATATAGATAAACTCAAGCGCTTTGTGCCAGAGCTTAGAAATGCAATTGCTACTACTCAATCTAAGCCGCTTAATAATGTTTACAACTTCGGTGGATTCACGGATGGCGATCGAGCTGCGTTTTTAGCGAAATCAATGGGGGCATCAAGCATAATATTGCTAGGTTTCGACTTCGATGATAAGGAGGTAAGCGAGGTCAAGAGAAAGAAACTTCAATGGGCTAAAAAATTAATAGATGAATATATAATAAAAATATAAAATAAAATTTAAAAATAAAAATTAAGGAATTATTTTTAGTTTTTCTATCTCCGCATACCATTGCCAGTGCACTCTCAATAGCTTTGCAAAGTCAAAAACAGTTTTTAAACATAGTTCCACAATTTTTTCCCTATTAATTAACTCCCCAACGCCAAAGCCCTTGCAATCTTTTTGATAGAATAATACAAATGGCCCGCGCTTGGTCCAGATTATATCTTCCTTCAAATCTATCTCGAATTCATCAAGAATTGTCTCAACAGGAGCGATTAAAAAAGGATAGCATCTACAAGTAGCTGGTCTTAAATCATATATGGTGCAGAGATTGCTCTCTTCATCGAAGAAATAACATCCAAAGTGCTTACACTTCTCACCCTTGGAGCGAATATGAGGCTGAAAGGAATTTGAAATATAAACATCAAGTTTATGATCAAGAAGACTCCCTAGTTTTCTAAGATCCTCTATATTTAAATCAACTCTAAGTGTGCGACAGCAATCTCCACATCTCAAGCACTTCCATCTATCCCCCCTATGCACTAATCCAACCTTAAAATCCATAGGTCTTCTCAATTAATATGGAGTCCTAGGAATTTATATTTTCCCTTGATTGAATTTCATCATCTATTTATCTTTTTCATTTATCTCATTTCTTGATATAAAACCTGCTTGTCACTGCAAAAATGAATGCTAATCCCACTATCATGGAGAAAGCTGGATGTTGCAGAATCCAACTATTATTCGTAGCAAGCAATGCAGTAATTATGAGCATGAAAACAGCTGCCACAATTCCAGTTATATCAAGTGGAATTATAGAACTAGGCTTCCTCTGTGCTTGCTCGCAAATTATCTTCTCTAGTTCTTGATTCTTGAGTTGAGTTAATTTAACCTCCTCTATCAACTTTGCTCTAGAGTTGTTTAAGTCCTTCATTTGCTCTTCAATTGCATATATTCTTCTCACCATTGAATCTAGCAGATCCTTCAAATCCCCCGTTGAAATCGTTTGCTTGATTTTTTCATCCTCAAAAGATAAGCGATATTCAACTCCGCGAATTCTACCCTCCAAATTCCTAAGAATTTGCTCTATGGAGAGCAATCTACCATAGAAATCCAGTTCATTCTCAAGCATATGCATAAATTAATCTAAAGATATATTAAATTTCATTTTTGCTAAAATTAAAAAGGTATAAATACCGCAAAACTTTATTCTTTCATATGAATGAAAATAAGTCATTGCTTCAAGATTCCTCTGCATCTGAGTCCTTAATATTTCGCTTCATTATTGCTTTAATTCTATTTGGAGTTTTACTATCCATTGTATTTACAGCAATTAGGGAAAATTTGCTGGAAATTAACGAGGAGCAAATACTTGGAGAAATTCAAAGAATAGAGCTAACCGCGCTTCTATTATATAAATCAGGGAGTGCTAGAGAAGTTCAAGGAAGAGGAATTGGAAATCTCCAGGTATTAAAATTACAGATCCCTGAATCAATGGATTATGCTGCATTTGGAGCAGCGCCAGGTGGTGAGTTATCATTTAGAAGCGAAGCAGAAGTAAATTTATATTACTATAAACTTAAAAATGGAAGAATGCAAATTTTTTCTTCTAATGCAAAGTTCTGCGCAGCTGAATTGAAAAATGGCAGCGCATTTCCTTTAATCAATAAACCAGCGATTTTACGCCCAGGGAGCTACGAGATCTATTTGGAGCTTGTTCAAATTAAAAATGAAACATATGTTATGATCTATGGAGGAAAAGCGGTTGTTGAATGATGAAAAAGCTTGGGTGGATTATATGCTATATAGCACTGGAATATTATTCGCGGGCTCCATCTTATTAATAGCAATTTGTGGTGTTTATAAGTTAACAATTCCTTCAAACGAGCAGATCTTACTTCAGAGCATTGCCTTAGAAGTTGTGGAACAAATTATGGAGGTAGACTTAAAGCCATTTCCATATAATCACTCCTTGAAGTTAAAAGCCGGCTACGATATATCTATAAGTTGTGAATATATCACAGTTTCAAATTCAAATTCAAACTATGTTAGACCTCTACTAATCCACGTTTACCCCGCTAAAAACTCATTCTGGAATAATACAACTGAAATGCGAAGTTTTCTGAAGAAGGAATTTGGACACTCTGGGAGCGAGGATGATAAGCTTGAGACAGGTGATGAAGTTAATTTAAGTAGAATATTCCACCTTATTTCATTGAATACCTTTGATTTCAAATGGCAAGATAAAATATGGTTAGAGAAGAGCTTTATTTATTTTGATAATGGCGAGAGGAAGGGATATGTTTTTATTCAGCGAGGAAGGAGTGACTGAGCCTTACTCAGATTTACTTGCAATTAGCTTGGTATTAACTGGTTACTTAATTTTTATTATATTAATAAGCAGTGCTTACTCTTCACATGCCTCAAAGGCATATGCTATGGAGCATTACTCAGAACTTAATTTTCTTGCACAAAAACTCAAAGGCAAGCTTGCCTGCAGCGATAGAGAAGATTTACTGGATGCGGAAAAACTAACTAACTTCAAGGTTAGCGAGTTACTAGACCGTGAATTTGAGCTCCAAATAACTATTATTGCAGAGGATAGAATTTGGAATATCGGAGAAGAACCAAGTTTCTTTACAACTAGAAGTAGTATATTAATCCCAGCTACCGTGAGGATAAATCCAGCGCAATCGGTGGAGGGAACTTTGAAATTGACTATATGGCGGAGGCCTTGAAAATGTTTGATAACACTGGTTATTCTTCAACCATGGATGCCATAATTTTTCTAAGCTTTATATCCATTGCAGCAATAGTTATATCACCTGTTTTGATTGGAAATTTACAGCTTATTGCTTTAATTGAGAGGAAAAATCAAGCTGATGCATCTGCAATTTTGCTTACTATTTTGAATGCAAAGATCGATGACTTTAAATATAGATTTGCAGGTAGTCAACTCAGCGCTTTTGATGGCTCAAGCTTAATCAAGCAAACCTCTTTTTTATTCGCAGGGCGGGAGAATAAACATAAAACCTATGCTGACCTCTGCGCAGAATGCCTTGCCTCGCAATTCTATATCTACAGAGGAAAGGATAAATTTAGATTAAATATCCTTACTTTAGAATGCGAAGCTGAAATTAAACGTTTAATTAGCAGCTATCTCGATAGACAACTTGGGGATAGATATTCCTATTGCTTTGAGGCTAAATGGCGGCCATTTATAGGCATTCCACTTGGGGGAGAGATTAAAGTTGGTGAGGATATCCCATCGCTTCAAAGCATATATGTGGAAAAAGCCACCATAACAATGCCCTTTGAAAATGTCATAACTAGGGAGTATATTGAGAGTGTGATCAATGAAGAGCTTGAGAAAATTGATAATGACCTAGCTGATTACGATGCTGGTAGAATCAATAGAACTATTTTTAAGGAGCGAGTTAAACAGCGTCTCCTCAATGCTACTGCTATAGCTCTAATGAAAATCACTGAGAAAATTCAAGAGGAATTGATGAAGCAAATGCTGAAGCAAAACATCACTTTAGCTGAGTTCGAGGAATTGCAGGTGATTAATTATGAATTGAGGTTAAGAGAGATAGATAAAGCAGTTAAAGCAATTGATGCTCTAGGTGAAGATTGGGAAGAACAGCTTGGGAATTATTTTAAAGCAATGGTTAAAGCAGAGCTCAATTCTATTCAATTGGAAATTGACAAAATTATAGATAAAGCTGTTGATAAAACAGTCTCCATAGCAGATAGAGCTCTTGCTTTAAAAGAGCAATTTCTAGATGAGCTATTCACTCGCTTGAGTTTAAGCAAGGCAGAGGTCTCAATAGCTATCTGGGATAGGAGGATTTAATGTTTAATGAAGCTGGCATCATTACATTTCCATTGAAACTACTCTGCTACCTCATTCTACTAAGTTTAATCTTTGGGTTAATAACTCAAGGAATGTGGAATGCTAGAATTCCTATGGGCGAGATAGCTATTGAGCGTGAAGTTAGCGAGATTTTGACTGCAATAAATTCAATTCAAACTGGAGCGCCACGTAATTTACTCTACAGTGATGCAAGTGAAGGAAGCAAGCGGGTGCTCACTTTGAATTTGCCCAGTAACATTGCATATCTTTCCCTAGGCAGTGATGCTGAATATTCTCAGCCTATAGTTGGTAATTTGATTGTATATAAAGTGCAAGGGGGTGAGAAGCACTTTGAGTTTCTCAATATAAACCTCTGTAGAGCAAGTAGAGATGAAGCAGGAATGCTTATTCCAAGTAAAAATGGCTTACTCTTAAAAAGCGGGAGTTACACTCTCACTCTTGAATTTGTCTACGATCCATCTTCCAATGAAAAATGGATTATTGTTTACTAATTATTCGAGTTCATTCAATTATATTCACATCTTTAAGCACTGTTTTAGTCCAATTATATGCCCACTCTGAAAAGCTAAGTGGATTTATATCGAAGAAGAAGTCCCATCCACTGAAGAATCGCATGTCCTCAATTATATCTCTATCTATCTTTATGTCCTCATCTCTTGCATTCGTTTTGCATTTGAATATGAAGTACCACGTGCGAGTGGAATAGTTTTTGAATTTCATCTCAATTATATTGATCGCTGGCATGCTTTCTATTTCAACCTCTAAGCCAAGTTTTTTAGCCTCTCTATGCACAGCTTGCTCTACTTCTTCGTCTATTACTTCTCCAACTGGGAAGCTCCAGTGTGCATAGGGTTTTTTTATCATGATAAATCTATTTTTATTTACTATCACTAGAACCACGCTAGCACTCCTTCCCTTCCTTGGGAAAGGCATTTCTATATTTGGGAATTCCCAGTTGAAGCATCTTATTACTGGGTTATATCTGCTTTTGAGATATTCAATTTCCTCACTGTTGGGTTTGATTTCAATCATTAACTTCAATTACTTTATTGCTCCTCTACCTTCTTCTTTTTTTCCATCCAAGTTTGCTTGAACCTTAATATCTCTTCTGCTAATTCAAGCAGTTCCTCTCGCTCCCCCTTTGATTTATCCTCCTTTGATTTATTAGCTTCCTTCTTAGCCACGTCGTGGTAAATACTTAAAGCAATGGAATCAACAAAGCTTGGTTTAGGTCTTGTTTTCTTACCAAATTCGACTTTGGATTCCAAAGACTTGATTAATTCTAAACTACCATTTATATATAAACTATTAATTCTTCGAGCTGCTACTCTAGCTCTGGGAAGGGAAATTGATAGAGGAGGAATCTTAGTCAATATCAATATAATAATATTTCTATTATATCTTTTGGCATAAATGTAGTTTTTTTCAGTGCTCACCACAAGCTCTTTCACATCTTGAGAATTAAAAATGCGAGCATACCCTTCAAAATCTAGATCTATATCCTCGCTCTGGAATTTGAAAATATCTGACCCTTCAACTATAACTATTCCTTGAATGAATTCATCTATCATTGAAATAAATTATGTTAAAGTTGTATTTTAAATTTGCCTATTATAAAATATATTACGATTTTTTTCAGAATTTTTAAAAAAACAATAAATTTTTATATTAAAATCTGCATATTTTTACATGATTAAAATGAAGAAACTACAGGTGGTAGTGGTATTTGCCATTTTAATTATAACATTAACCATTCTAACTCTTCCAATATGGCTTGAGCAGCTTTGGCCAGAATTCACAGAGATCTTGAGGAAAATTCAAACTCTGCCAGTAGAGATAAATGCAATTTTGAAATCATTTTTTGAATTCATTGGAAATCAAATTCGATAGTGCCAAATTTTTTATTTAATGAACAATAATTTAAAAATGGTTGCAGCGTGAGCTTAAGCATCATAAGTGATAACATGCCTGAAAAGCCCTCAAAAAAAGCTCGAATCATTGAAATGGCAAAGCAAACCAATGACATTCAACTCATAGCTAAAACCTTGAATACCACCCCTAGCTATGTGAAAACAATCATCAGAAGAGCTAGCGCTGCTCCGAAAAATGCAGTATCTTTTAGGCAGGAAGAACTATCCTTAATGTTTGATGGAATCCTTAAATTCAAAACCCTTGAGCTGGCTAGAAAAAGTGTGAATAGACTAGATGAATTATATCACAGTGGAGACAACACTGTTAAGGGATTGGCCTTATTCGTAGCATTAACTGGTTTTAATAGAGCAACTACTATTTCAAAAAACCGAAGGCTCTCCCGCGAAGGGAGAATTAAATTTGAGAAGATCGCTTCTCTATTTCAAAAATGGATAGAGGAACACAAGCTATAGGTGAGGGAAAAAATGAGGATAGCACTCCTAGGAGGTACAGGAGAAATGGGTGAGGGACTTGCTCTACGATGGGCTGAGGCTAATGAAATCATAGTTGGCTCAAGAGAATTTGAAAAAGCAAATAAAGCTGCGAAGCGCTATCAAAGTATATTAAGAGAAAGAGGAATAGAAGCTAAAATCCTTGGGATGGAAAATCTCCAAGCAGTTAAGCTTGGTGAAATTATTGTTTTCACCATTCCATATGAACATGCAATTTCAACCGCTAGAGAGCTACGAGATGCTTTCAAGAATCAAATTGTGATATCACCTTTGGTAAATTTAAACTGGAAGGGTAAATATTGCATTGCACAACGCTGCGCTGCTCTAGACTTAAAAGAGGCACTGCCTGAGGGAGCTAGAGTAATCTCAGCTTTTCAAACATTGCCAGCGGAAAAACTCAAGAATTTAGACCTCACTTTGGATTTAGATGTAGTGGTATGCGGCGATGATGAAAGTGGTAAGAAAATAGTTATGGATTTAGTTAAGCAAATCCCAAATTTAAGGCCACTCGATGGAGGACCTCTGGAGTTCTCTAGTTTAATTGAAAATCTAACTCCACTTTTACTCAATCTCGCAAGGTTAAATAAATTGAAGAATTTATCAATCAAATTTCTATAGTAATGCATTCTTAATTACAGCTATTTAACGCAAGTTATTTTAAATAACCCCTTTTCTTCCTCCACTTCTATTTTTACACCTAAAAATTTCTCCCCAATCCAGATGTTGGTTTTAGTATGCATTGTAATTTCCCGAGCTGTATATGACCCACCAGATAAAGCTATGTATGGAATTAGTTGATCCGCGAGATAGATATCTACAAGTGCTCCACTTTTAAGCTCAGCTAATATAGCGCGAGCAGCCTCCTCTCCAACTTTTTCCGCAGGCTTTCCTCTCTCCCCTAGGGAGCTCCCGCCAATTCCATAGCTCCAAAGGGTTATTCCACTGCCTGTGGATTGATCTCTAGCTATCTCTATTTCCACATCTGCTTCAAATCCGGCTTCCTTTAAAATTTGAGCCGCTGCCTTTGCCTGTCTCTCGGGGATATGAACAGGAAGGTTCATGCTATGGGAAATACCTTTTATGACTTTTTCTCTCTCAACCTTTATTTCCAACTTTCTCAACCTCGATGGTAAAATATTTGCCCTCACCACCCCCCCTCCCCTTGGGTAATATCCTCGTTTAATTAATTGAATTTCCCCATTATAGCCCATCTCCCTTAAAATAGGGAGTGTTACGAAGCGGAGATAGTCAACTGGTGGAGACCAAGCTACATCGGTTCCCCCTGAGATTATAAGCACTATGGGAGCTTTGGCTCTCACAGCTATTGGCATAATACATTGAAGTAAAAGAGTTATGCTTCCAGCAGTGCCTATGTCAACCTTGAATTCCCCCCCTACTATTTCTCTGGGATGGAATTCAAATTCTTTTGAATGAATTTTAAGCCCCTTCGTTGAAGCATTGCATAGCTTCGCAACTGTTTCCACCGCTTTCAAATGCTGTGCTGCCAGCCCTGGGTTAGGGCGATTTGCCCTTATGTTGTATATTCTAAATGGCTGGCCAGTTATAGCAGAGAAAGCAGTGGCCATTCTAACTATGGAGCCACCGCCCTCTCCAAAGCTACCGTCTATTTCGATCATAAGTAAAAAGCATTATAAGGCTCAATCTTATATATTATTTATTAAAAGATAGTTATAAGGAAAGATTTAAATCATAATTAAATATTAATGCTCTAAGCATCTCAAGAAATGCTCGAAAACGGAAGCGGGGTGGGGTAGTTAGGAGATCCCGACGGGCTCATAGAGCAAGGGACACCCGTAGATCGATGGTTCAAATCCATCCCCCGCTATGCGCTAAGGGATTTAAATAAGTTAGGGATTTAAATTCAAGAGGTTCTGGATGGGTACCACTAAAGGAAGTTCATCCAAGATTTTAAATTCTCTATTCACTATTGCTTCAAATATCGCTGGATATAATTTTGCTCGTTTATCCCAGTCGTAGTGCTTTACTAAGAATTCACGGGCATTTCTCCCTATTTCTTCGATTTTCTCTGGATTTCTAAGGAGAAAATCTATCTTCTCAGCTATATCCCTTGGATCGAATGGATTGCACTGCAGTGCAGTGTAGTTATTGATCATTCTCTCCATGAAGCCACCTGTGCCATTGATGCAGGGCACACCACATGCTCCAGCTTCGAGATCAAATTGACCATGAGGTTCATATTTGCTTGGTGCTACTGCAATTTTGGCTTTATTGATTTCAATAGCCTTTTCCTCTGGCGAGTGCCACTTTGTTGAAACCAAGATATTTTTTTCCATTTTTTCCCTAGTGATCCATTGGGAAATTTCTCCTTCGAGTTCCCCTCCGCCAATTAGCTTAACCTTTATATTTGGATAGCTTTGCTTGAGCAACTTCGCAGCCATTAAAAGCTCCATAACTCCTTTTACAATTGCAAATCTACCTATGAATATAACATCATATTCCTTCTCAATTTTAATCGGTTTATATTTTCTAATATCAATGCCGTGATGAATTGGATAGGTCTTCCTCTCGATCTCCTCAGGTGATATACCGTGCATTGCTCCAACTTTTTTAACTTCTTCCACCATATTCTTGCCTACTGTGAAACAAACGTCTGCTTTCTTAATGCCAAGTGCTTCAATATCTCTTATAGTTCTACTCCCAGCGTAAACGCCCCCAAGTTTATTTTCCTCAGGTCCTTTAAAGGTATGAATTATACCACCTGCTCTACCTGATTCAAGAGAATGGAGAAATACAACTAATGGAATGCGGTTAGCGAGAGCCTTTTGATAAGAACCTAGGATTGCCATCCAGTCGTGAGCGCATATGAGTTCTGGCTTTTCATTAGTTATGACTTCTGGAATGGAAAATGTATAATCCGCTAGGAATGGTAGGGTTGAGATTTCATTGGTGTGGATATTATTGAACTCCATATCTGCTGTTTGAAATAACTCTTTGCATTTTCTTGCCACTTCTAAAGAGCTGAATCTACAGAGTGGTCTAATTATTTTGTAGCCATCTATTTCTTCATAAATAGGTAAATCCTTGCCTCTTATGTGTCTAGCTCCCACTCCTATTATGTTTACTTGACTGGATATTCTTGAAAGAATTTCATCTGAAACTACGCCTAGTCCACCTATTATTCCATATCTTTTCTCCTGCGATTTTGGTTCTATCCCTCGAGAAGGCAACTCATAGCTATCCCATTCCACAGTTAACATGTTACATCCCTTTATGGTCAATTTTACTATAAAAATAATTATTTATTGGATAATCTAACATTTTTTTTAAATTTGAAGTATATTCTTGCAAATCCCCATTCCCTCTTATTTATTTGATGGCGTGTTATTTAAAGATTTCGGTCAATGCAAAATTGATGCAAAGATTTCAATTAAAGTAAGATTATAAATTAATACATAATGTATTAATTAGGAATTAGGGTGATGATTTGACGGATATTTGCTTTTGCTTCGAAGTGCATCAACCATTTAGACTTAATAAGAACTTTTACTGGGAAAAACAAATGTTTAAGAAAAAATCAATTGAGGAATTATTCAATCACTATTTCTGGAGTGAACTTGATCGAAAGATCTTTGAGAGAGTAGCTGAGAGATGCTATTTACCTTCAAATGAAATAATTTTAAGAAAAATTGATGAATTCAAGCACACCAGCAAGCCATTCAAAGTGTCTTTCAGCATCTCAGGAGTTTTCCTAGAGCAATGTCAAAAGTTCAATCCTCAAGTAATTGATAGCTTTAAGCAGCTTGCAAGCACAGGATGCGTGGAATTTTTAGAGCAAACTTATTATCACTCCTTAGTTAGTTTATATGAAGATAAAAATGAATTTAAAGAGCAAATACGCCTGCATAGAGAGCTAATGCTTGAAACCCTTGAATATGAGCCTACTTTTTTTGAAAACACAGAGTTAATATATAATAACAAGATTGCAGAAGTAGTTCAAGAACTTGGATATAAGGGAATCTTCACCGAGGGAGTGGATAGGATATTAAGTGGTAAAACCCCGAATTATGTTTATAAAGTTAAAAATGGAAGTTTGAAAGTGCTTTTAAGGAATTATCAGCTAACAGATGACATAGGATTCAGATTTTCCTCCAAAAAATGGGAGGAATATCCTCTTACAGCAGATAAATATGCCTCTTGGCTAGCTGCTACTCCTGGGCAGTGTATTAATATCTTTCCAGATTATGAAACATTTGGAGAGCACCATTGGCCGGAAACTGGGATTAGAGAGTTCCTCTATTACCTTCCTAATGAGATTTCAAAGTGGGAAAACTTGAAATTCGCCACTCCAACTGAAATCGTTGAGAAATACAATGCAATTGGGGAAATAGATGTACCAGAATTCAGCACTATCTCATGGGCAGATCTCAATAGAGATACAAGCTGCTGGCTTGGTAATACCATGCAATGGGCTTGCTATGAATATGAAAAAGAATTAGAATCTAAAGTTAAAGAAAGTGGGAATCTAACACTGCTTAAAATCTGGAGATATCTTGGAGAGAGCGATCATCTATATTATATCTACACAGGAAGTGGTGGCCCTAGTGAGGTTCATAGTTACTTCAGTCCATATGAACATGCATATAATGCCTTCATTACCTTCTTCAGCATACTGCATGACTTCGACGCTAGAGTGAGAGCTGCAATTAAAGCCGCTTCCGATCCTTTCATTTTCTCATATAGCGAGCACCCTATTAAAGTCTGGAGTTTAAAAGGATTCCTCGAGGCGATTGAGAAAATCTCTCTTGATTCCTTAAAATACTACATTGAAAGAGGGGATTTTGAACGTTGGATTAGGGATAGCTTGGGGGATAGGGAATTAGCGGATCAAGTTAAGGGATTAAGATTAGGAAAGGCTGGAGGTATGGATCTCCGTCGTGAGCTTTCAGACCTCATTGATAAGCGATTGAGGGAGAAATATGGAGTTGAAAGAGCCGAGGAGGAAACTTCAAAAGAGGAAAAAAAGGAAGAAGGGTAATTTAATGCCCCCTGAGGAGTTAGTAGAAGGTCCTAATGGAACTAAAATTTTCCAGTGATATAGCGCTTGCTCATTGGCACTTCACAAATTCTTTCAATTACCATACCACATTCTTCTTCGATTATCTGCATAGCTTTTTTAATTGATTTTTCTAGAAATATTATTTCAGTGGAATTGTATCCAAGTACTATCTCTCGAAAACCACATACACCATTAAGTCTATTTTGAAGGGTCTTGGCTTTCTCCCTATCGATTTTACCATTCAATAGCACTATCTTCATTTATTTTTCTCCCCCATTGTATATTTAGCAATTGTATTTAGCTTAAATTTTTTGAATACAAAATTGATTACAACTGGAAACAATTGGAAAAATCAAATTTATTTTCCATTCCCGGTTTATTTTCCATTCCCGGTTTATTTTCCATTCCCGGTTTATTTTCCATTCCCGGGATTCCTATTGAGTCCGCTCGACATTGTATGCAGTGCTTAAATTGCGGGATATAATACTCGCATTTTTTCCTAATCTCTTGAATTTCTGTAAATTTAGGCGGTGAAAAGTCTTTGAATTTTGCTAGGGGAATCAATGGTATTATATTTTGAATATAAGCACCTTTACTAGCAATTGCTCTCGCAATCTCAACCATATGCTTATCATTTATGCTTGGAATTAATATAGAGTTGACTTTTACCAACATCCTCATTTGAAGTGCTTTTTCAATTCCCTGAAGCTGTTTAATGATCAATAGCTTGCATGCTCTAAATCCAGATAATCTCCTTCCTTCATATTCCACGTGGTCATAGATCTTCATTGCAATCTCTATTTCAACTGCATTTATTGTTACAGTAACAAATTTAACGCCTAGCTTGGCTAGTTTTGCTGCGTAATCAGACAATAGCAAGCCATTTGTGCATATGCATAGAATCAATTCATTATTTACTTCACGCACTAGCTCAAGAGTTTCAAAGGTCTCAGGATTAAATAGGGGCTCTCCGGGCCCAGCTATTCCAACGACCTTTAGCCATTTTTTATCAGCATAGCTAGTTACAAGTTCACGTGCCTCCTGAGGTGTTAAAATTCTAGATGCAATTGAGGGGCGGTAGCAATAGGGATCTAATTTTCTATCGCAATAATTGCAAGATATATTGCATTTTAATGCAACTGGAAGATGCATTCTACCCACTTTAAAATGGGCCTCAGCGGAAAAGCAAGGGTGTTCATTAAAAATAGCCCAATCCACTTTCATTCCCCAATGGGTTTGATGTATTTTTCAATAGCTATTTTATGCTGCCTCTCAAGCTCCCTAATGATCTTAGATATATCCTTAAGCGTGGTTTTTTCACTTCTTAGATAAAACATAGTATCCTTGCTAAATAGAATTTCCAAATGATACGTCCTACTTCCAATTTGCTTTACCTCAATTTGAAACTCCTTATCCCCAAATTGATCAAGTCCTTGCTTGATTCTAGCGGTTAATTTACTTCGAATTTCATCAGATAGCATGCAATCTATACTCCAAATTCAATTTCTCTCCCCAGTTAAAAACTGGTACTTGTCTTTTTCTACCAATAATTCTCTCACGTAGAGCATGGGTCACTATTGGCAGTGCTATTGTGGCGTCTACAAATACTTGAACTTTTTTAGCATTTTTTGAAATCTTGCCCCAGCTAATTGCTTCTTCAAAAGTAGCACCAGATAGCCCTCCCCAGTGTGGAGCATCTGTGGTGTATTGAATTGCATATTCATGGCCGCTTCTTGAATCAAGTATATCTTGAATCACTTCTATTTGTTGAATGAAATTCTTTGGCACTCCTCCTCCAATGTAAATCACTCCAGTTTTCTCACTTTGCGCTGATATTTGCGTGATTTCATCCAAGTCCTTCATTTGGTCCACATTTATATGAATATTATTCCTTCTTGCTAGCATCAATCCAATTCCAATTGAGCTATCGCAAAGAGCTGGGATGAAGATTGGAATCTGTTGTTTATATGCACTAACTATTATTGAATCTTCATCTCCTCCTCTATTCAAAATTTCCTCTCCAAGTAAATAGATGAACTCGCGAGAGGAATAATTCTTATTTGAATCAAGTTTTTTAGCAAAATCTCTAATCATGAAATCCAATTCTCGAAATTGCTCCTCAGAAGCAAAGATATCGTGGATTCTATCAATACGATATTTAAATAATTCAACATCATCCACTTGGGATGTACCAATATAATGTTTCCTACCGAGGGCTTCATAGCAATCGTGGAAGATATTAGCACCTGTGCTAACTAATACATCTATCAATCGCTTTTGAATTAAAAAAGCAATGATCCGCCTCATACCCGCTGGAACCATTGCACCAGCTAGTCCAAGGAAAATTGTTATTTTTTCCTCGCTTAGCATCTCCACCCAAGTTTCAACTGTTTCAGCAAGTTTCCTGCCTTGAAAACCAATTGATAGCATTGCATGCAACAGCTCAGAAAGCTTGCGATCTTCAACAGATATAGGCTTAGTTGGAGTGCATAGATATCGATTTCTCATCGATTCACCCAATTTTGATATGCTATTAAAGCATAAAAACTTTTTAATAAGAATTGAATTACTAATTAAAGGACTTCAAAAAGGAGAAAAAGATCGTGAAGCGTTCTAGGAAGAAGAATGAGAAGGTAGCTAAAGATGAAATATCCATTCCCTTTTATACTCAAGAGAGATGGAATAACTGGATAGAGCAAGCGAAGGCAAGTGGTTTTAAGATCGAGCAAGCCTCTCAAGGTCCAAGTAAAGCTAGCGCGATATTTGTAAACATGGTGGATGATGTAGTGCTCGCATGCTTAAAGGTTGTAAATAAATTTGAGAAAAATATATTCACGGAGCAAGAGGCATTAAAAGAGATTCAGAAAATCGCTAGCATTGTTTCCAAAAAAATTCCCCCCATAAATGAGGATATAGATCTAATGCTAGAATCAGTCCAGAACTCCTTAATGAGTGTATTTGCTGCTTGCGAGTTTTATATAAAGCGGGATTATAGTAAAGAGGCAAGTGTTGAGAGAATGGTTAAGCAAGCTGCAATAGCTGAGCAAAACCAGAAGATTGAGGAGGCTTTTAAACTCATGGGGAAAGCAGGTGCACTTGTATTAAGTGGAGCTAAAATTGATGAAAAACTCTTTGAAGAAATTCAAGATAGCAATATAGCAGTTGCGGAGTGGCTAGATGGCATTGATTCAATTGCAGCTGCAATGGTTGGAGACACAAGCTGGCGGGATGACGAAGGAGACTATAGTGAAGAGGATGATCCCCTATGAATATTAAAAATATAAAAAATAATATAAATAAAAATAAAAATAAAGAGGAAAATAAAAATATAGAAGATAAAAAAACACCAACTTGTAAAATCTTAGGGAGAGTGTTGAGTGAAGATGGAAGTATGCTCAGCGCAGCGAGGGTTAAATGCAGCCCTGTTAACATGGAAGTAATAACACTATTCGATGGAAGCTATAAACTAGAATATCTCTTCCCAGGTAGCTATATTGTTACTGCAAGTTTAAAGGGATTTCAAAGTCAAAGTAAAAATGTGATTTTAAAGGAAAATGAAACTGCTATCTTAGACTTCAAACTTCCTCGTGCAATTGGCAATTCCAAGATTTACGGTAGGGTGTTGGATGCTGAAACCAAAATGCCAGTTAAAACCAATGTAACGCTTACACTTATACTCCCAGTGACTAATAGATATGCAGTCACCAATAAAGATGCATACTATGAATTTGATAAACTCCCAAGTGATACCTATGAGATCTTCGCAGTTCCACTAGATGGCTACTGGGAAGAAAGAGCTATAGTTACACTTGGGGAGAGTGAAGTTAAAAAAGTGGATATTTTTTTGAAGCCAAAGATAATAGTTGAGCCACCATGGGGATAGACTAGAGCTAGGAAAGCAAACCTGCGTCTTTTGCTATTTTATCTAAATTCAAGGTAAGCACATCTTCCAAGCCATTTGGTATGGGGGTTTTTATTTTATCATCGTTAATGACTTTTAAATAATGCTTGCATTTCTCGCAGTAATCAATTCTAAACCAAGGCTCATTTTCAATTGCAAGAAAACCTAGGGTATCTGGGTCGAGGTTGTTGCAATGAACGCATAAAAAAAGATCAGCTAGATATACTGCACCGCAGAGGGAGCATACTAGATACCGCTTTCGATTTTTAATTCTAGCCACAGTTGGCTTTTTACCACAAACTGGGCACTGCGCCTCCCACCATTGCTCGAGAAAAGCTTGATCCAATTGCCTTGCAATCTCCTCCAAAAATGGCTGAATAATGCTGCTTGCTATGAAGAGCAAAGTTTTGGGATTTACTTTATATTCCTTTCCTAGCTTTTCAAAAACCACTGGGTCTTCTTTGACTACTGCAGTTACTATCTCCACCACGCTAACTTTCTTGGCTTTCAATGCCTCTAGAAAATCTTTTAATTCCTCCTTGGCTGCATTTGGAAGTTTATTTGAGATCTGCTGAAAACTCATAATCAATACATCTTCTTGGAAAATCTCCGATTCAAGAAAACTAATAATTGGTTTTCTAGTTTCACTAGCCCTGCGCTGGAGTTCTTGAATTTTCGATTTATCTCCCAAATTCATTTTCGTCCCCTTCCCTGATTGAGAATCTATCTCTCTTTGAGCAAGCAAAATTGCTTTATAGAACTCAAGAAGCTTTTCGAGCCAGGGATTTTTTTCTTTAGCTTCCTCAATTGCTTTAATTCTTTGCTCTATTGATTGCTTTGCCAATTTTGCACCTCAGTTGCTCTTTACTCTCTTGCTATATCTTTTTTTCCCCTAAATAAAGTTCATTATTTATACAAAATGTTCACTATTTAGACAAATTTCACTATTTTCGTAAATCTTATAATATTGGGAGAAGAAAGATTAGAGCAAAACGGTTGGGGGAAAATAATAGGAGGTAAAGAATGGAGAGTACTGGAAAAGATAGTGGTCTTAAGCTAACACGTAGAGATTTCCTCAAACTAGGCACAGCAGCTTTTGCACTCGGAGCCCTTTCTCAAATGGGAGCAGCGGAAACAAAGATCTTTGAGTGGCCAGGAGGAGAACTTCCAACCAGCGAGAAAATGCAGAAATATAAAGCAGGCAAGCAAACTCCTAGCATTTGTCCATATTGCGCAGGTGGATGTGGCTTGCTAGTTACCTCCATTGGAGGCAAAGTGGTTGAGATCGAAGGCGACCCATATCATCCTATAAATGAGGGAGCTGGATGTGCAAAACTCGCCGCTTATATTCAACTTGTTAACAGCGATAGGCGCATATTATATCCAATGAAGCGCACCAATCCAAAGAAAGGCATAAACGAAGATCCAGGATGGGTTCGTATAACTTGGGATGAAGCCTATCAAATAATAGCTGCAAAGGTCAAGGAAGCAATGGCTGGTTTAAAATACAAGCAAGGCGAAAGCGCACCAGGCGCTGGCGAAGATTACTATGTCAAAGGCATTGATTCACCAATTGGTTGGTATGGCTCAGCATACTGGAATAATGAGGAGAATTACCTCGCGAAGAAACTTGCTTCAACGCTATTCTGCTCATTAAACATAGACCATCAAGCTAGAAAGTGCCATGCTTCAACTGTCACTGGACTTGCAAACACATTTGGCTTTGGAGCCATGACTAATCACATCGTGGATGCCAAGAATTCAAAGGTATTCCTCATAATGAGCAATCCAGCTGAAAGCCATAGCATGGAATTCAGATGGGTTAGAAAAGCTATAGATGAAAATGGCGCTAAAGTCATAGTACTCGATCCCAGATATAACAAGACCACTTCTCAAGCAGATATCTATGCCAAATATAGATCTGGCTCAGAAGCAGCCTTCTGGCTAGGAATGATAAAATATATAATTGATAACAAGCGCTGGGATGAGAACTTCGTCAAGACTCGAACCAATGCACCCTATGATTTAAATGGCAACAACGTTGGAATAGATCACCCTGATTCAATATTCAGCAAACTCAAGGAAATAGTCAAGAATTATACCACCGAAGAAGTAGTTAGAATCACTGGCATCCCAAGGGAGAAATTACTTCAAATCTACGATGTCTTCACAGATCCCAAGAATAGACCTGGGAATATCTACTACGCCATGGGAACTACACAGCATACCAATGCCACTCAAGCAATTAGAGCATATGCAATAGTGCAATTACTCCTAGGGAACATGGGCGTGCCTGGAGGGGGTGTCAATGCATTGAGAGGCATTAGCAATGTACAGGGCTCCACTGATATGAATGTACTTGCCCATTTAATAATGGGCTATCGCGCACCCCCAGCAAATGTGGCTGAGATTAGGAGATATCAAAAATGGAAGAATGGACTAGGGCCTGGAACAACTGGTAACAAGGATGAAGATGCAAGAAGACGCGGTGGGAATCTCGACCCAGCAAGAGTAACATATCCCTATGCTGTACCCGTTGCAGGGGTTCCCTCTGAAGGAGCAAAGATAGCTAGATATGATGATCGCCACTTCCCAACTTGGAATGCATTGGAGTACCACTGGGGCTTATATATAGGCACTTGGCCAGGTAAGGATCCAGATAACGAGCCAGTGGTATGCGACTTACCAGTTGGAATTGGAAATCCAACGGTGCAGTTCTATAGAGCAATAGCTGATGGCAAGATAAAAGTTGCATTCATAGTGGGCGATAACTCCGCAGTATCAGTGAGCGATGCAGATAGAGTTAGAGAGGCACTCTCTAAAGAAGGCTTATTCCTCGTGGTTTACGAGCTATTCGAGACTGAAACTGCTCACTATGCAGATATCCTACTACCTGGTACCACTCAGTGCGAGAGATCAGGAAGCATAACTAATACTGGGAGATGGATCCAGTGGAGATGGAAAGGAGCAGATCCACCTGGTGAATGCAAGCCTGAGCTTGAATTCATGACAGAGCTTGGAAGGATTTTGAGGAAATACGCTGGCTTGAAGACCGTCTCTGAGAGATTCGAAGCTGAGAAGGGAGTGGATATTAAGAGGCAAATTGGTGGAGTGGAAGTTCAAAACAACTGGGATGCCCATTGGCCAAGCACCTTTGGTGAGGGACCTGAGAATGTATTCAAGGAGATAGCAGCCAAGAGCACAGGATTGGCTCCAAATGAGTTAATCATCCCTGGACTTCCAATCAATCTACCTCAAAATGCTGCGGAAGTGCTTTATAGAGGAGGCTACAATCCAACTCTTAGACCAGATCTAGATGGAATTCTACCCAAGAGGCGCGATAAGAGACCGGTGGATGAGCAAGATGCTAAATATGGCTACTTCAAAA
The DNA here is from genome assembly GCA_038850275.1 of Methanocellales archaeon. Classification (GTDB taxonomy): domain Archaea; phylum Halobacteriota; class JAWCLZ01; order JAWCLZ01; family JAWCLZ01; genus JAWCLZ01. The sequence continues at coordinate 26,877 of JAWCLZ010000001.1, forward strand.
ACTGGGCTTGGGCTTGGTTTGATAATCAAAGAATAATGTATAACTTAAATGAAACCAATCCAGGGTTCAAAACATTCCTAGCTTGGTGGGGTCATACCGATACCCTCTGGCTGGGAGCAGATAAAGCAGCTATATTCTCACCGCCTCTGTATTCAATAGCAGCTGCAAATGCTTGGGCAGCAAAATGGCCGGGAGTGGATGCTAAGAAAAATCCATTCTACCATGGCTTCCCATTGCATAATGAACCCCTAGAGAGCCCGGATAAAGAATTGGCAGCTCAATATCCAACTATGTGGGACAAGAGATTTGAAGTTAAAACTGGCACGCCTGATGAATACCCATATGTATTGACAACATTTAGACTAGCTGAGCACATGCAGGCAGGGGCTATGACTAGAAACTTGCCCTATCTCGTGGAGCTTCACCCAGAGATGTTCATAGAAATAGATCCAAAGTTAGCTGCTCGAATTGGAATAAAAACTGGAGATTGGGTCATAGTTAAAAGCGCGAGAAAACCAGAGGGAATAAGAGTGAGGGCAATTGTCACCGAGAGACTCGCACCACTTATTGTAAATGGAAAAGAAGTACACGTGGTAGCGATGCCCTGGCACTGGGGCTTCAAAGGCTTGAGCACAGGAGCAAGTGCTAATCAAGTTTGCATCGATGCAGTTGATGTTACAGCAAACATCCCTGAGTATAAGACTTGCTTGTGCAAAGTGGAGAAGGCATAGGAGGGATTAGGAAATGGTTAAAAAAGCAATGATATATGACTCAACAAAATGCATTGCTTGCAGAGCTTGCCAAGTAGCTTGCAAACGTTGGAATGATTTAAAAGCGGAGAAAACAGAATTAAGTCAGACTTGGACAAATCCACCTAAGCTAAGTCCACATACTTATAACTTCATTAGATTCAATGAAAGAGGCACAGGTTTAGACTTCAAATGGATATTCATGACTAATCGCTGCATGCACTGCGAGTACCCAAGCTGCGCAGCAGTTTGCCCAGTGAAAGCGATTACTAAATATGAAGAAGGCCCAGTTGTGATAGACCAAGAGAAATGCATAGGCTGTCAAAGCTGCACCTTCGCTTGCCCATTTGGCATACCTCAATTCGACCCCGAGACCCACAAGACCTATAAATGCTGGTGGTGTGCAGATCGCATTCGAGAGGGAATGGAGCCAGCTTGCGTTCAAGCTTGCCCAACCAATGCACTT
>JAWCLZ010000001.1:28132-86271 GCA_038850275.1 Methanocellales archaeon
AAGGAAATCAATGGCTATCTCTATGGCGAGACTGAAAACGGCGGCACTAATGTATTCATAGTATCACCCATACCTCCAGCGGAGGCTGGACTTCCAGTGGTCGGCTCTACACCTGCTCATGGCACTAGGGAGGCAATTAAAGGCTTCTCCCTAGGAATACTTGGACTCGCTGCGATCGCTGGCGTAGTGGTTTTCCTACTCCAGTGGATAAAGGGCAATAAAGGAGAGGGGGTGTAAATAATGGCAGAGGTTTGGCTTGAGCGCTCTAAAATTGCAAAGAGAACGATGAGAAATGCAGTTGTGGGAGAGCAAGTTATTAGATGGGATGCACTCGTTAGAGTTGAATTCTTGATCTATCTAGTGGCATTTGCAATGCTGGCAGTCGTTGAACTAGCATTCCTATTTAGAGACCCAGTTATACCTGGATTGCCTGGAGGTTTGATGCTCAGTGAGATCTTGGGAGCACAATTGATAGAAGTAATGCATATAGCTGGTATAGCTCTACTGGGTGGGATCTTCATATTCCACATAGTCTACCATAGCTTATTCCTCAGGAGAACTAGATTCAGCGAGCTCATTCCCACGGGAAAGGACTTAAGCGATGCTAAAGCACTCATTAGATACTACTTCGGTGGAGGCGGAGAATGGCCTAAGCTGGGCTTCCACGGACCCCTTATGAAGTTTGCCTACTGGATCGGTGCAATTGGCATAGTAATCTATCTCTATGGCGCTATGAACCTATGGCTGCCAACTGTATTCCCGGGCTATGTAGTAGCGCAGAGCACGAAGTTAATGTCGCTTAATCTAACGAGCTTTGGATTTGCATTGATCGCGTTTGTAACAGTGCTATATCTACTGTATCTCTTCCTAATAGCGCCGATGATGAGGGAAGTGCATCCTGAGTTAAATGCATTGTTCTTCGATGGAAAAGTACCACTGGAATGGGTCAAGAAGTACCATCCACTCTGGTACGAGGAGATCGTAAAATAAAAGTAAAATAAAATTTTGATTTTTATTTTTTATCAATTTTATCAATTTTATTAAGTAAAATCTAAGTATTATTAAATTGGATTCTAATGCTATGCGCATTCATACCTCTAGCATTGAGTTGAAGCATTTATTTATATCTTGGATAACTATCTCCTATGCTTTCACAATCGCTGATTACGAGTTGCGGGTTTTGTTTACCAGTCCCGCGCACTTGCTTGCTCCTTTCTTGATTTCCCTCTTAACCGTTGGCATTGGCTTTCTCTTCCACGAGCTAGCGCATAAAATCACTGCCCAGAGATATGGCTATTGGGCTGAGTATCGCATGGATCTAGCGATGCTTCTCTTTGCAGTTTTCCTAGCATCAATAGCTAGAGTGGTATTTGCAGCACCTGGAGCAGTTTATATATCTAGTTATTATTTAACTAAAAAAGAAAATGGAAAAATCTCACTCGCGGGACCGCTTGCGAATTTGATTCTCGCTATGTTTTTCTTTGGAATCATGCTTTCAACGAAAGGCTTATTGAAAACCATTGCAGCCTCAGGCTTAATAGTTAATACTTGGTTAGCTGCTTTTAACTTGATACCATTCGGCCCATTAGATGGAAAGAAAGTTTGGGATTGGAATAAAGAAATATATTTAACAGTAGCTATTATAGCATTTGGCTCCATGATACTGATAATAGCCAATATAGTTTAAAGGAAGATGACTTTATGAGGCTCGTGATGAAATTCGGCGGGGCTTCAGTTGCAAATGGAGAGCGCCTTAAATATGTTGCAAATTTAATCAAGAAATACTACGACGAGGGCAATGAAATCGTAGTTGTTATTTCAGCACTTGAGGGGATTACTAATAAGCTATTGGATTTTGCAACTAAGATAGTTGAGGGAGTTGAAACTGGGAAGATGAAGGAGGGTGAAATAAATGAGTTTATCGCAAGTTTAAGGAAGCAGCATATAGATGCAGCGAGTGTAATTGAGGATGAAAAAATCTTTGAAGATGTAAAGAGCGAGATTGAAGCGCGAATCAAGGAGCTTCAGAATATCCTCATTGGGATCTACTACTTAGGTGAGTTAACCCCCCGCTCCCTTGATTATATACTTTCATTTGGAGAGCGCCTCTCGGCTCCTATTTTAACAGGCATACTTTGCTCAATGAAGATCGATGCCCTCGCGCTAACTGGTGGAGAAGCTGGAATTGTGACTGATAGCAACTTTGGCGCAGCTAGACCACTTGAGGAAACTTTTAAGAGGGTGAGGAATAGGATACTTCCTTTGATTAAAATTAAAAAAAGCCTGCCTGTTATAACAGGCTATATAGCGGTTAATGAACATGGAGCTATAACAACTCTAGGTAGGGGAGGCTCTGATTACTCAGCTTCTCTCATTGGCGTGGGAATAGATGCAGATGAAATCTGGCTTTGGAAGGATGTTGATGGAATAATGTCAACCGATCCCAAGCTCGTGCCAGAGGCAAAGGTATTACCAGTGGTGAGCTATCTAGAGGCAATGGAGCTTTCATTCTTCGGGGCAAAAGTGCTTCATCCAAAAACTATCGAGCCAGCTATTCAAAAGGGCATTCCAGTTAGAGTTAGGAATACCTTTAACCCTGAAAATGAGGGTACTTTGATCGTGAAGGAACTTAAAGAAGTGAAGGATATAGCTAAAGCTGTTACTGTAATTAAAAACGTGGCATTGATAAACATCACAAGTGCTTCAATGGCAGGCACACCTGGTATTGCAGCTAGGGTGCTAACAGCTCTAGCTAGAGCCGCGGTAAATGTGGTTATGATAAGCCAAGGCTCAAGTTTAGCAAACATCTCCATACTTGTTGAGGATAAACATCTTGATAGAGCAATAAAAGCAATTAAAGAGGAATTTACTGATAATGTGATACGCGATATAGCTTGCAATGAAAATGTATGCGCAGTTGCACTTGTAGGAGCTGGGATGATAGGCACGCCAGGGGTGGCTGGTAGGGTTTTCACCGCGATGGGGCGAAATAATATAAATGTGGTTATGATAAGCCAAGGCTCAAGTGAGGCGAATATTTCCTTTGTGATAAATAAGCAAGAAGCTCAAAAGGCAGTTAGAGCACTATTCGATGAATTTCAACTTGGGGTGCGAAAGTGAATGAAGAGGAAATGACCTATGCTAAGGCAGGGGTTGATATAGAGAAAAGCGAGATCGCGAAGAAATATTTAATTGATAAGCTAAAGCACAAGCGCAGTGGAATAGGAGCGCCTCTCATAGAAATTGGACATTATGCTGGTTTAATTGATTTCGGGGAATATGTTATTGCAATTACCACCGATGGCGTTGGAACGAAGCTGTTGGTCGCTAATGAATTGAAAAAGTGGAATACCGTGGGAATCGACTGCGTGGCTGCAAATGTTAATGATCTTTACGCTATGGGGGTTGAGCCAGTTGCATTCGTTGATTATCTAGCGGTTGAAAAGCTAGATAATGAATTCATGGCTCAAATTGGAGAGGGCTTGAATAAAGGTGCTAAACTCGCGGATATCTCAATAGTTGGAGGTGAAACTGCAATAGTGCCTGAGCTAGTTAAGGGCTTTGATTTAGCTGGCACCTGCATTGGTATAGCTAAGAAGGAGGAAATTATAACTGGTAGGGATATTAAAATCGGCGATGTAATTCTAGGTTTAAGGAGCAGTGGGATACATTGCAATGGCTTAACTCTTGCTAGAAGAGTGGTGGAGAAAGCGGGGTATTCTTATCACGATCCCTTTCCCTATGATCCCGATATAACTATAGGCGAGGAACTTTTAAGGCCAACTAAGATATATAGCGAAGCTCTGAAGATCGCTAGAAAATGCGAAGTACATGGAATGGCTCATATCTCAGGAGGGGGTCTTTTTAATCTTCAGCGATTAACATCCCTTGGGTTTCAAATAAGCGATCCAATACCACCTAATGATATTTTCAATTTCATTGAGGAAAATGGAAAGATTTCAAAATACGAGATGTATAAAACATTTAACATGGGAATGGGATTTGCTATAATTCTACCTGAGGAGGAAGTTGAAGAAGCTTTGAAGATTGCGCGAGATAGCGCAAAGATGGTTGGCAGAATTGTGGAGAGAGGCTGTAGAGTGGGTAGATTAAAAATGTGGTAATTTATAATTTAATTTATAATTTAATTTTAATTTTAATTATCTTCTAAGCAAGCTATCCAACTTTGCTTCAAGTTGAATTATCCTCTCCTCAATCCGCAATAGTAGATATATCACATCTGACATATTGGGAGAGGTAGATATTTTTTCTCCCTCCATCTTTAGCTGCTCAGTCTCCAATCCCTTTAAAATCCTCAAAACATCTCTAGCCTTAGCAGCTTCTTGCTGAGCCTGCTCAGGAGATATTATATCACTTGCGCCAAAGGTAAAGTTCCTCAAATACATCACCCCTATTCATACTCAATAGTAGCTGGAGGCTTATCAGTTAAATCATAATATACATCTCCAGCTATATTTGAAACTTCCTCCCCTATTTCTTCAAGATAGCTTAACTCAATTTCCATAGCACTTGCAATCATTGCATCCTTGCTCTTCACAACCCTAATTGCAACGGGATATCCCTCTCCTGAAGCTAGTTTAAGCAGCACCCTTGAAAGTCCTGTTTTTAAGGGAATCTCATTGCCAATGGCTTTAAGGACTTTGAAATCTAAATTTAAATCTAATTCAAGGCAAAGGGGATAAGCATAAACTCGCTTCCCATTTCTAACCCCAGTTACCTTGGTTTTGAGTAGTTTTATTTTCCACTTGCCATCGAAGTGGTGCTTTTTAATTATCTTATCAATTTTATAAGCCAAATCTAGTGGCACTTCCATTATCTCTTTTTTAAAAGTAGCCGCAAAGGCTTGGAATGGAATCTGCTCCCCATTTTCAGTGAATATAATAGCCTTACCATATTTTCTCTCCATATAGCTTGCAATTCTCTGCTCCACAATGTCATTCACAGCTTTCTCCATCTCGAGTCTATCTCGAGTAATTGCCCCAGGCACTCTAATCGAAAGTCCAGGGCCTGGAAATGGCATTCTTAGGTATACCTCTTCCCTAAATCCCAAGGCTTTCGCAACCAATCTAACCTCGTGCTTGTAGAGTGCTGCTATTGGTTCAACGATTTTTTCAACCTCAAATTCAATTTGCACATTATGTTGGCTTTTTAAACCACCATTGGTTTCAACTATATCTGGATAAATCGTGCCCTGGGTTATGACATTGCAGCCGTGTTCCTTTAAAAGTCTATTGAAAACCTCAGAGTAAGCAGCTCTAAATGCACGTCTTTTTTCTTCAGCGTCCTCAATTCCAAAGACGCGATTGTAGAAAAATTCTTTCTCATCCACCAATGAGAAGTTCTCCACGTAGTTAAAGGCTTCTGCAACTATGCTTGGCTCCTCCCTGCCTTTAAATCTCCTCATAAACCCAGTGTCAATGTGATCTGCATATACCCTAGCTCCTGCGAGGTGGAATAGCTTAGTTGTAACTGTGCTATCAACACCACCAGAGACAGCGCTCTCCACTTTGTCCTCTGCATCTACATATCTCTTTATGAAGTCAATAGCCCCTTCAATAAACTTCGAGGGCTCGCGAGTTGGGAGGTCTAGATATCTATAAATAGGCACTATTGCCATGCAGCACCTAAGCAGCTCTTTTTTCAAAAGACTCAAGATATTCAATAGCGCGAATTAAGCCCATCGCGTCTTTCTTCAGCCTAATTACCTTTTGTACATTCTCAGGTTTACTTAGATCTTCAATTGCCTTAATCTCCTCCTTCTTCCTAGCAACTTCTTTATAAAGCGCTCCAGCTAGTTGTCTAGTCGCTGCTAGAGTTTCCCTTGGGATTTTATCCTTGCGCAACAATCTCCAGATTAACTTGCGCAGCTCAATATCTTTCCCACCAATTGTAACATAGTCAGGCACTCTAGCTCCAATGCCAGCTGTTTGCAAGTCTAAAGCTGAGATCATTTTAGTGATATCCTTATAAGTAAGCGATGGCGCTAGCTCACGTGACATTTCCTTCATTATCTTTTGAACCCTCTCCTCTATAGGCTCAGTAACCACCATTTCCTCGCCTAGGTCTTCAGGAGGGGTGTATATCTTGCCTTTTACTCCTTTTCTAAGTATGGGTGAAACTCTAGCAGGAACCTCTACCTCTGGTTCAGCTAAAATTTTCTCAAACTCTTTTACAAATATCTCCTCTTCCTCCGCTCTAGGCATTTCAAGAATAGTTCTAGATCCCAAGACTGTGAACTCTGAGGCCGCTATGTATAATGGCTTTTCAGCTAGTTCATATAGCATTGAAGCCGCTATCAAAGCAAATGGGCAAACATCGCGAGTGAGCATCTCGTGTATGCCATTTTTTGCAAGCGCGCAGCCATCGATTTCAAATACAAATCGATTCTCATCTAGTCTTCTAAATTCAACGAAGTCAAAGAATTCTTTGTTTTGCAGATGCTCCGCGAATTCCCTCAAGCTATCTTCTAGCTTCTTACTTCTATCAACTTTAAATCCCTCTCTATGTAGAATTGGAGGGAGTTGAGTAATGCTCCCTATATAGATTCTTCCCTCTAGATCCTCCACCATATTATAATGCGACCAAACAATGCCAAAGAAAGCACTGTGCAGGAGAACGGCAATTTCCAGGGGCGTTGCTCTATCCTCCTCTACTTCTCTTTTCTCCTCCTTTTCCTTCTTCCTCTCCTTTTCCTTCTCCACCATTTAAACGCACTTCCTAGACTCAGTTCTAAATTACCTAATTACTCTAGCATTATTTATAGCTTGATGTTTTAAATTAAATGATTAAAAATCACACTATTTTTTAAACTAAAAACACGTGGATTAAAATTTTTAAATTAATCTAATTGTTTCAAGATTCAATGGTGCTTTTGTTTCAATCTTGAATTTCTTGTAAATTGAGCTAGCTAGATCCATGCATCTATTATTATCACCGTGAGAAGTAATGATGCGCTCTGGTCTTGGGCTTAGTCTTCGCACATATTCCATTAACTGCGTTCTATCAGAGTGTCCTGAGAAGCCATCAACAGTTTCAACTTGGAGATTTATCTTCATCACACTTGTTTTGCCATTCACTGAAATGGGAAGCTCAGTCCAGCCTTTTTGAATCCTTCTACCAAGTGTTCCCTCAGCTTGATAGCCCACGAAGATCAAGCTGCATTTTGGATCAGAGCCAAGGGCTCTAAGGTAATCCATTATTGGCCCTCCATTTAGCATGCCTGAAGTTGCAAGTATAACACTTGGCTCTCCATCGATGACTTTATCGCGTAGCGAGGGAGAGTCCACTTGCTTGAAGCAAGATGCCAAGAAGGGATTCAATCCTTGATGAAAGATCAAGTCTCGTAGCTCATTATTTAAATACTCAGGGTAGGTGGTGTGAATCGCTGTCGCTTCCCAGATCATGCCATCTAAATAAATTGGAATGGGATCCAATTGATTCTTTCTAATTGCCTCCTCTAGAACCAGCATTACCTCTTGGCTTCTCCCAACGGCAAACGCAGGAATTAAAACCTTGCCTCCTCGAGCAATGGTTTCACGTACTATAGCTTGAAGATGGCGCTCTGCATCCTTTCTAGATGGCTGAAAATCATGTGCCCCACCATAAGTAGCCTCTATCACTAGAGTTTCAAGTCTAGGAAATTCGTGAGTAGCTGCATCAAATAAACGCGTGTTTTCAAATTTTAAATCACCTGTGAAGGCAATGTTATAGAGTCCATCGCCAATATGGAAATGAGCAATTGCAGAACCCAAAATGTGACCTGAGTTGTGGAAGGTCAATCTTATATCTGGTGCTATATCTGTTACATCTCCATAGTTAAGCGTGATGGTATGCTTAATTGCTTCTCTGATCATAGCTGAATCATATGGTGCTTTTCTCCCCTCACGGGTAACTACATCTATGTAGTCAAGTTGAAGCAGTGACATTAAATCTCTAGTTGGAGGTGTGGTATAAATAGGGCCATCATAACCATATTTCATTAGCAGTGGCACTAAACCAGCGTGGTCAAGGTGAGCGTGTGTTAAAACCACTGCATCTATGCTTGAAATCGGGGATACTTCTGGTATATAGAGATATGGAGTTGCTCCATTCTCAGAGCTCACATTAACCCCACAGTCGATGAGCACTTTAGTTTCAGGAGTGGAGAGTAAGAATGAACTTCTACCAACTTCTCTGCAGCCTCCTAGAGAAGTTATGCGAACCCATTTATCTTTATATATAACTGTGCGATGGATCTTTCGCCCAATTTGCCTTAAAATCGCTTTTCTAGAATCTTTCTCAGCCCTTAGGAACTGCCGTATATTTTTAACTGTTGATGAAACAATCGGTGGGGACCTAACCACTTTTGGCGTCCAACCAATGTGCTTAGTGATCTCCCGCAGCGTAGCACCATGTCTTCCAATAACTAAGCCTGGTTTCTCAGCTTCAATTACCACTTCCCCTGTATCGGGATCGAAAAAGTGATTGGTTATTCCAGCTTCAGCTGGCACTATTTCAGCAATTTTTTTAATCGCAGTTTCAGGATCCGCTAATACCTTGGGGTCAGGCCTGACTACTATTCGCTTCCTCAAGTCCTTAGCAAGCATTCTCACAATTTCGCCATTATCAGCGAATTTTTTAGGATCCTCTGTATAGATCACTAACTCAGGTCCTTCGAATTCCAAGCCTGAGATCTTAACCTCAGGTGGAAGGGTTGTCAATATCTTCTGCTTTATATCACTAAGGACGTCTTCGACTGCCATGTTCTTCCTGCTTTAACTTAAAATCCGAGTATCATAGAGTTAATTGCAATTTTTCCATTCTCTTTTTAATTTCTTCCTCATCTAAAACTTTATAGCCCTCCGGCGTAATTGTTACAACCTCAATTCCATTGCCCGAGGCTGCGTCACGCTTTATAGCAGCTGCAAGTGCTCTAATTGCAAGATCGATCCCTTCATCCAAACTCATGTTCCGTCTATATCTATCTTCAAGCACACCATATGCTATGGGTGAACCACTACCTGTTGCCACAATTTCTCTCTCTTCAATTGCACCCCCAATTGGGTCTATGGAGTATAAAGAGGGGCCTTTTTTATCTAGTCCGCCAACTAAGAGTTGAACAAGGAATGGATAGTAACGATAGGCGTTTAATATATTGGAGAGCAAAGTGGTAATTGCACCTACCGTCATGGATTCCTGCCGCCTCATTTTATATAGCTTTGCCTCAACAGTCATCCATCTCACGAGAGTTTGAGCATCTCCAACTGCTCCGGCGGTTGTCATGGCTATGAAGTCATCTATTTGATAGATCTTCCTAGCTGCCTTGGTCGCTATAAAGCTCCCCATTGTTGCACGCCGCTCTGAAGCAAACACCACGCCGTTTTGGCAGATCAAACCAATGGTTGTTGTGCCTTTATATTCCTCAGCCATTTTTTATTCCTCAATATTAAAATCAGCTAAAATTTCTAAATTATATTGGAAACTTGCGATATATAAATTTTTGCTCTGGCTTTGGTAATAAGAACAAACCAGTACTAGCCTTTCTTCTCCACTTTTTTCTCCTCTTTCTTTTCCACTTTTATCTCCTCTTCACCCAAGAGTTCTTCAATGGTCTTAGGGCCGTATTCCACAATCTTCATATTGATCTGCCCTATATCTAAGGTAATCTCCCTACCCCTCAAACCCTTTCGATCCCTCTTTCCCTCCTTATCGGGATGATAGCCTGTTCCACCCGCAAGGAGCACTCTATATTTCTTCCCGCCTGGTAGATCTTTCCTCATTGGAAGTCCATCTCTATCTGAGCCTCCAGTTATAATTAACTTATAGCCAATTAGGCCTAGAACCTCTCCATCTATCTCGCTGCCGATTTGCTTGCCAATGAACTTAGTAGCTTTAGCCCCTGAAACCACCACTTGCCTCGCTTTACCTGTTTTAGGGTCTGAGATCACGACTCTGAATTCCACCATTAATTACTTCCTCCAATTTGGCTTAATTTAGGAATAATTTAGGAATATTTCAAATTGATATTAATAATATAAGAAGACTGCGCTTGCTTAGCTATAAGAAGATGCTTGCTTGACTATAAGAAAAACGCGTTTGCTTAACAGGCCAAAAATATTAAAGTGGAAAAGATGCTACAAATTTATGTGTCCATTGAGAACTACATACTTATAAGTATTTTCATCGTTAGTTTAATTTCACTAATTGGAATTTTTACCTTCGCTCGCGCATTTGAAAAAATGATCTTCGCATTGATAGCTTTTGCCGCGGGCTCTCTACTTGGCGCAGCCTTCTTCGACCTTCTCCCAGAGGCAATGGAGGAAGGTAGTGATATCTTTGAATATGTACTTGCAGGCATGCTTTTCTTTTTCATACTAGAGAGATTCATATTCTGGAGGCATTGTCACGATGGAAAATGCGATGTACATGCATTTACTTATTTAAACTTGATCGGAGATTCCATTCATAATTATATTGATGGAATGATAATTGCTGCTAGCTACATCGCGAGTATTCCAATTGGAATTACAGCTACTCTTGCAATTATCTTCCACGAGATACCTCAAGAGATAGGCGACTATGGAATTTTAATCTACGGCGGATTCTCCAAGCGTAAAGCCCTTCTCTACAACTTCATTATATCGCTAGCTGCCTTCCTAGGGGCTACTTTCGTGATGTTCTTTCCAGTGGCATTCTTCTCAATTGGAGATATCATACCTTTTCTATTAAGCTTTGGAGCAGGTGGATTCATCTACATAGCCAGTGCTGATTTAATACCAGAACTTCACAAGGTAATTGATAAGAAAAAATCTTCAATTCAAATTATATCTCTATTCCTAGGAATTGCAATAATCTGGATTGCATCTATGTTCCTACAATAGTTTTATATCTTAATTTTACAATCTCAAGAAAAGATGAGTCTAGCGAAGAAAGACATTATATCAATGCGCGATTTCTCAAAAAATGAAATAGATTTAATACTCCAAAAAGCTATGGAGATGGAGCCATTTGCCAAGGGTAGAAAGTCTAGAGTTTTAGAGGGGAAAATCCTCGCAATGCTCTTCTATGAACCGAGTACTCGAACGAGGCTCTCCTTTGAAACTGCGATGAAGCGCTTAGGCGGAGATACCATTGATATGGTTTCCACTGAAGCAAGCTCGGTAGCGAAGGGTGAAACCCTTGCTGATACCATACGCGTTGTAGAGGGCTATGCAGATGCAATTTTACTTCGCCATCCAAGGGAAGGCGCAGCTAGAATGGCAGCTGATTTTTCATCGATTCCTGTAATTAATGCAGGCGATGGAGCTGGTCATCATCCCACTCAAACCTTGCTTGATTTATACACCATAAAGAGAGAAAGCAAGTTGAAGGATTTGAGTATTGCTTTAGTTGGCGATTTGAAATATGGTAGAACAGTTCACTCTTTAGCCTATGCTTTAGCTCTATATGGTGCAAAGATCTTCTTGGTATCGCCTGAGCAACTTAAGATGCCTGAGAGTATAAAAAACGATTTAATTCATTTAGGCGTTGATTTAACTGAAGCTCAAGCACTAGTGGATGTGATCGATCAAGTGGATGTACTCTACATCACTAGGATTCAAAAGGAGCGCTTTCCTGATCCAAATGAATATCAAAAAGTCGCTGGTACCTATCGCGTAACTCTAGATCTTTTAAAAAAAGCTAGAGATAACTTGATCGTAATGCATCCTCTTCCGAGGATCGATGAAATTGCTCCAGAGGTAGATGGAACTAAATATGCAAAGTACTTCAAGCAAAGTTTCTATGGCATACCCGTGAGAATGGCAATATTATCACTGGTGATGGAATGAAACTGGAGGGTGAAAAAGAGAAGAGGGATTTTAGAGTTAGGCCAATTAAAGACGGCACAGTAATCGATCACATTCCAGCTGGTCAAGCATTGAATGTGCTTAAGATTCTAGGTGTAACAAGCAGTACTATTCCTAGGGATACAGTTATAAGCGTTGTTATGAACGTGCCCTCCCATGCAATAGGGAGGAAGGATATTGTGAAGGTGGAGAATCGCGAGCTCAAGCCTGAGGAAGTAGATAAGATTTCATTGATTGCACCAACTGCAACCATTAATATAATTAGAAACTTTGAGGTAAGCAAGAAATATAAAGTCTCCCTTCCAGAGCAAATCGAGGGAATAGTGAGATGTGCAAATCCAAGTTGCATCTCAAATACTCCTGAGCCCCTTCGCTCCAAATTTATAGTTGAAAAACGCGAGAATCGCAGGCAGCTGCGATGCTTATACTGCGAGCGCGTGATATCTGAAAACATAGCTGAGCATCTCATATAGCATAGCTTTTAGTGATCAAAAATGGGAAAGAGAATTGAGAAGAAAAGTGCAATCTTGAAAAAATTAATAGCTGGAGAGCTTAGTTTCCACGAGATAGATCAATATGTTAAAACAAAGCAAGCTATAGAGCTGAGGCGAAGAGCTCTGGAGGAGATGATGGGCATAAAACTGAAGCATATAAAGCAATTTACCATAGATGCTGAAGCTGTGGCTAGATATAACATTGAAAATATGATTGGCGTAGTGCAAGTACCACTGGGAATTGCAGGGCCGCTTTTGATCGATGGTGAATATGCAAAGGGCAATTTTTATATACCGCTTGCAACCACAGAGGGAGCGCTGGTTGCTTCAGTGAATAGAGGCTGCAGTGCAATTACTGCAAGCGGCGGTGCAAAAGCAAAGGTTTTTTTAGATAACATGACTAGAGCACCGGTTTTCAAAGCTTCTTCAATTGCTGAAGCAGTGAAATTGATTCAATGGGTTAAGGATAACTTTGAGGAATTGAAAAACGAGGTGAAGAAGAGCACTCGCCACGGCGAGCTTCTATATATAGATGCATATGCAATTGGTAGACTTGTTTACTTGAGAATGGCCTATGACACTAAAGATGCAATGGGAATGAATATGGTTACCATTGCAACTGAAAGACTTGCTAAGATTATTGAGGAAAGAACAGGTTCTAGGTTAATTGCACTTTCAGGTAATATGTGCGTTGATAAAAAGCCAGCAGCCATAAACTTAATCCTCGGTAGGGGAAAAAGTGTTGCAGCAGAAGCGGTGATTAAGCGAGAGGTTGTCGAAAAAACTTTGAAAACATCCCCTGAAGCAATTATTGAGGTAAATCAAGCTAAATTAATTGGCTCTGCAAAGTCAGCTTCACTAGGTTTTAATGCTCATTTTGCAAATATAATAGCCGCTGTCTTCATTGCAACAGGTCAAGATGCAGCGCAGGTTGTAGAGGGCGCTTGTGGTATAACTTATACTGAGCTTTTAAATGAAGATCTATATATCTCTGTAACAATTCCCTCGCTTGAAATTGGCAGCGTGGGAGGAGGAACAAGGGTAGAAACTCAGCGAGAGTGCCTGCAGATATTGGGAGTACACGGGAGCGGCTCCCCTCCTGGTTTAAATGCCAAGAAATTTGCTGAGATAATAGCCTGCTCTATATTAGCAGGGGAGCTATCACTTTTAGGTGCTCTTGCAAGCGGGCATCTTGCTCTAGCACATGAGATGAAGCGTTAAAAATTATTTTCTCAATGCTTCGATCATTTCCTCCACTGGCATATCAGTGGTCATGAGTGGAAGGCGCTCTATTTCAGCGATCTGCTTTGCTATGGGGTCGACTTTTGAACTCGCTAATCCATGAAGCACAACCGCACCTGGCTTTAAATTTGCAACTCTAATTGCCACGAGAGGAGATCTACCTGTTGAAACTCTAGTAAAGATAAGCGCTCGTTCAGTGCTCCAACCATATAAGCGGTAGAATTCATTGGCGTTTAACTCAAGTATTGCTCTCAAGCTATCAATGATGGTATAACCATTTATTGTTCTATTGAACTCACCTGTGATTTTCGTAGCTTTAATTGCTTTAACAAATTCATCCAGTGGCATGGGGGAGGAATATTCGTGGATATCATAGATGACATCCAACTTGAATCCCGAGCGCAGTATGTTTTCATAGGCTTGAATTTTCTTGCCTCCGTTTAATTCATCGATCTTCAAAAGAGCATCCACGATTTTACTTATAATCAATGTGCCTGGAGATTTCCTCCGTCCGCTTTCATAATCGCTTATCACCGAGGGAGAGATACCTAGAAAGTGGGCTAAATCATTTTGAGCTACCTCAAAGTTCTTCCTCCACTTCCGCAGAGTTGCACCAGGATTTGGGGATAGTGTGATTTCTCCAGCCATTTTTTCAGCGAGTCTCTTTTTTACATCTTCTAGCTCGTCTTGCATCATCATTTATTTTTGTAATTTTATTAGAATTTATAATTAACGAATAATTATTCGTTGA
Source organism: Methanocellales archaeon (assembly GCA_038850275.1). GTDB lineage: Archaea > Halobacteriota > JAWCLZ01 > JAWCLZ01 > JAWCLZ01 > JAWCLZ01. The sequence continues at coordinate 42,466 of JAWCLZ010000001.1, forward strand.
CCATCGATTGATGCAAAGAAATTTATTCTTTCGATATAAAATTATTAGAGGGGCTGTAGGGTAGCTTGGTCTATCCTTCCAGCTTGGGGACCGCTTAGCCAGTTTGCTGGAGACCTGAGTTCAAATCTCAGCAGCCCCATCGTCATCATTATATCCTTGAAAGTTTTACTATGCAAAAATGCAGATGGAGGCAAAATACCTAGAAGGCTCAAGCGTAGCACTTTGGATGGAGTTCTTCAAGCGCTACTACTGGGATAAAGTTTTAAATCTAGCCTATGCTTACCCTGAGGAGAAATCATTAATTGTAGAGTATCCAGACATAGTTCGCTTCAGCTCAGATTTAGCAGATGAATTGATAGAAAGACCAAGTGAAGTGCTGAGGAGCGCTGAAGAAGCCCTTCGCTCAATAGATATACCTGATTATAAAAAACTCGAGCAAGCTCACGTTAGAATCATAAAACTTGAGAAAAAAACTCAAATTAGGCATCTGCGAAGCATGCATATTTCTAAGTTAATAGCAATTGAGGGCTTAGTTCGAAATGCAACTGAAGTTAGACCAAGAATTGTCGAAGCTGCATTCAAATGCATGCGCTGTGGCCACGTAACTAGAGTGCCTCAGCCAAGTACGAAGTTCATGGAACCCTTGAGATGTGAAGATGAAAATTGCGACCGCAAAGGCCCTTTTGAGCTATTGCAAAATGAATCGAAGTTTATCGATGCTCAAAAACTAACTATTCAAGAATCACCAGAGGATTTAAAAGGCGGCGAGCAGCCTCAAACACTAGTGGTGGACGTTGAAGATGATTTAGCAGGTAAAGTAACCCCTGGCAATCGCTTGATAGTAGTTGGCATATTACGTCAATATCAACGCACCACTAGCTCTGGCAAAACAACTTTTTATGATGTCTACCTAGAATGCAACTCAATAGAGTTAATTGAGCAGGAATTCGAGGAGCTGGAAATCACTAAAGAGGAAGAAGAGGAAATTTATAGGCTCTCTCAAAAGCCAGATATTTATGAGAAGATAATTAAGTCAATCGCTCCCTCCATTTATGGGTATGAGGAAATCAAGGAAGCAATTGCGCTTCAACTAGTTTCAGGTGTTGAAAAATTTCTCCCTGATTCCTCTAGAATTAGAGGAGACATACATATAATCCTCATAGGCGACCCAGGCGTGGCTAAGTCTCAACTTCTACGCTATGTAGTAAACCTCGCTCCTCGAGGGATATATACCAGCGGCAAGAGTACAACTTCAGCTGGGTTGACTGCAACTGCAGTTAGAGATGAATTTGGAGATGGAAGATGGACACTTGAAGCAGGAGCGCTTGTACTTGCGGATAGAGGTATAGCTGCAGTTGATGAAATTGATAAAATGAGCCCTGAAGATAGAAGCGCGCTCCACGAAGCCATGGAGCAGCAAACAATAAGCGTTGCCAAAGCAGGGATAATGGCAACTTTGAAATCTCGATGTGCTTTACTCGCTGCTGCAAATCCAAAGGGAGGACGCTTTGATCCCTTTGAGCCAATTGCTAATCAAATCAATCTTCCACCAGCTCTTCTCTCGCGCTTTGATTTGATCTTTCCAATCTCAGATAAACCAAATGTTGATGTAGATTCCAAGATGGCTGATCATATTTTAAAAGCACATTATGCAGGGGAATTAGCAGCCCATGCCAAGCGCAATCCTAGAAGCAATATAGCTAAAGAGGCTATTGAAAGCGCTATGCAGCCGATAAAGCCAGAGATAGAGCCTGAGCTGCTGCGCAAATATATAGCTGTTGCAAGGAGAATTATACCAATTTTAACAGATGAGGCTAGGGAAAGCTTGATAAACTTTTATCTAAGTCTAAGAAGGCAAGGAGAAGGATTGGATTCTCCAGTGCCTGTTACTGCTCGACAGCTAGAGGCTCTGGTTAGACTTGCAGAGGCAAGTGCTAGACTTAGGCTTAGCGATAAAATTACTACAGAAGATGCAATGCGAGTAATTCGAATAGTTGAGAATTGCTTGAATAAAGTAGCTCGTGATCCAGAAACTGGTAAATTCGATGTGGATATAATAGCTGTTGGCACCTCTAAGAGCCAGAGAGATAAAATTAAGATATTGAAGGATGTAATACGAGCATTAGAAAGAGAATTCTCAGGGGCAGCCCCTAGGGAGGAGGTGATAAAGAGAACTGTGGAGGAGGGCATTGAGCGTGAGAAAGTAGAAGAACTTATAACAAAGCTAAAGCAGCTTGGCGATATCTATGAACCTGTGCCTGGGAAAACCATTAAGTTGACTTAGCAAAGATTTTTATGCTTATTCTTCTTATTAGCAAGCGGTGTGAGTAAATGAATGGGGTGAATGAAACACTCTTAGCTAAATTATATAAGAAGTTTGGGGTGGAGGAAATAGAAGAAGAAAAAGAAAAGGAAATAGAAAAAGAAATAGAGGAACGATTTAAGCAAATGCAAACCACGCTAGAAGAGCTTAAAATACAAGTTGCTAAAATGCAAGAGGAATTGAAAGCTGATCTGCTTGCAATTGATAAAAAAATTGAAGAACTATTGAAATTGAAAATCGAAAAAGTTGAAAGCTTGCAGAAGCCAGAGGTAAAGTCAGAAGAAGAGCTTGAGGAGCGCTATGTGCTTTCTCCAAAAACAGGGGTAATTGAAAAAGTGAAGGCGAAGAAAGCTGATTATATAGAGGCCAAGCCAACTACTCTTAAGAAAGAAGAGAAACCCAAAGTGAAAAAGGACATCATTGAAGCAGAGGATAGCACTGTAGATGTAAAAGGCAATTTATTTAAGCGCTTGAAAGAGATCAAGTAATAAAATTTTAGCATCACTCTTTAGATCCAGCAAATTATATTTAGACTTAGATTATATTTGCATACTTAGATATCCTCATAGTTTTGGATACGAAACTTTTTTAAATAAATAGATCTATATTATTATGAAGGTATGGGGATGGGCTGTGTATATTAAAGAGATAGTGCTGCAGAACTTTAAATCATTTGGCAAAAAAGTGACAATACCCTTTTTCGATGACTTCACAGCTGTTTCAGGACCAAATGGCAGTGGGAAATCAAACATAATAGATAGCATTTTATTTGCCTTGGGCTTGAGTACTTCTAAGACAATGAGGGCTGAGAAACTCACTGACTTAATATATAAAGATGGCAATGGAAAATCCCCTGATTTTGCAGAGGTCACAGTGAAGTTTGACAATCGCGATAGAGAACTGCCGATTAATTCAGATGAAGTGGTGATCACAAGAAGAATAAAGCAAACTGAGAGTGGCTATTATAGCTATTTCTACTTAAACGATCGAGCCTGCAGTTTAAGTGAAATACAAAATCAACTTGCAAAGGCAAGGATAACTCCAGATTGCTTTAATGTAATTCTACAAGGAGATGTAACGCGAATAATTGAAATGTCACCAATTGAGAGGCGTAGGATAATTGATGAAATCGCAGGTGTAGCTGAGTTTGATGAGAAAACCGATCAAGCCTATGATGAACTCAATATAGTTAGAGAAAGAATAGAGCGCGTTGATATCATACTCTCTGAAGTGGAAGCAAGGCTAAAGCAGCTTGAGGGAGAAAGAGCTCACGCTTTGAAATATCAAAAACTGCGGGAGGAAAAAAAGCGCTATGAGGGTATGATTTTAATTTCAAAATTGAAAAGCACTGAGCAAGATCTAGAATCCACAATTTCTGAAATAAATTCGAAGCAAGCACGTGTAAATTCCTTGAAGGCTGAATTAGAAAAGAAGAAAGCGGTTTTATTGGAACTTGAATCAAAATTAAATGCGTTGAATGCTGAGGTCATTGCTAAAGGAGAAGGGGAGCAGATTCAAATTAAAAGAGAAATAGAAGCTTTGCTCAGCGAGCAAGCGAGATGTAAAAATGCAATTGAATTTTCACAAAATGAAATTCAAGAGCTTGAAGATCAAAGGAAGAGAATTTTTTTTGAAATAGATAAGGCTCAAAATAGAATTAGAGAAATTGAGAATAAAATAGCAGAGGAGGAAATTCGAAGAAAGAGCGTACTCCTAGAACTTGAGGATAAGTATAGAAAGCTCGAGCTAGTTAATCAAAAAATAACTCAAGTGGATGAAGAATATGTTGGGGTGAGAAATTCATTATTTGAATTAAGAGCTAAACTTGAGAATGTTAAAGCTGATAAAAATGAGTTTTTAAGATTAAAAGATCGATTGCTTGATTCACTTAGGAGGAAAAACTCAGAGATCAATAACCGCGAGCAAGCAATAAGTGAAGCAAAAAAGCAACTCGATGAGATTGAAATAGAACTTGGAAATTTAGAAAGAGAATTGAAGAAACTAGAGGAGCAAAAGAATGAGATCGAGCTAGAAGAGAGAGATTTAGAAGTCATAGTTGAGAAAGCCAAGCGTGAATTGAATGAAATTGAACAAAAACTTCGAGCACTGCAACAGGAATATGCGAAAGCTGAGGCAATGGTAAAAATAGCTGAGGAAATGAGCAAATACTCCCCAGGGGTCGAATTAATCCTTCAAGCTAAGAAACAAAAGGAATTGCCAGGGATCTATGGCACTATAGCTGAGCTGGGGAAAGTAGATAGCAAATATGCAATTGCCCTCGAAATTGCCGCTGGAGTTAGAATGCAGTGTATAGTTACTGAAACCGATGAAGATGCAGCTAGAGCAATTGAATATTTAAAGAAGCGAGACCAAGGTAGAGTTACATTTTTGCCCTTGAATAAAATGCAGCCAAAGCCATATTTAAAGGAACTCCCAGCTATAGATGGCATAATTGATTATGCAATCAATTTAATTTCCTACGACCCTAAATTTGATGCTGCATTTTGGTATGTATTCAGCGATACAATCATAGTTGCAAATCTCGACATAGCTAGGAAGTTAATTGGCAAATATAGAATGGCAACATTAGAGGGGGAATTAATAGAGAAAGCAGGTGCAATTACAGGTGGCTCAGTAAAATCTAGATTCAAATTTGCAGTTTATGAAGAAGAAAAGCTCAAACTCATCGCCGAGGAAATTGCAGTTCAAGAGGCAAAGCAGATGGCTGCAGCTAGGAAATTTGAATCAATACAAGCTTCCAAAGCTGCATTGCAGAGGGAAAAACAAGTAACTTCTATGGAGATGGAAAAACTTAGGCTACAGCAAATTGAACTCAGCGAGAAAAAACAAAAACTTGTTTCAAGCTTGCAAATTCAAACATCAGAGATAGATAACCTTGAGAGAGAGAAAAAGAACCTTGGAATTGAAATTGCAGAGGTTGACAGGAAGATTCAAATCAAAGAAGAAGAGGCAAGCAATCTTTCTAAGGAAATAGAGAAACTTGAAAAACAGCTACAATCAAGTGAAATACCCTCACTTGCTAGAGAAGCTGATCGACTTGAAAATGAGATAAGGAGATTTGAAGCGAGGATTAATGAGATTCAAGCCAACATTGGATCGCTCAACTTGGAGAATAAATTCATTCAATCTAGAATAGAGGAATTGAGGGAGAGGGCTAGAGAGATCGAAGTAAAGAGGAGAGAGCTTGAGGGGAGAATAGCTATTAATGAAAAAATAATCGAAGAATTAAAAGCGAAACTTGAGGAAAAGCGCAGGAGAGAGCGAGACCTAGAGTGTGAATTAATGGAATTGAAGAATGATAGAGAAATGCTATTAAAAGAAATAGTTTCAAAGCGCAGTGATTTAGATTCAATTCAACGCGAGTTAGATAGAATTGAAAGTTGGATAAAAATGCTCGAGGTTGCAAAAGCAGAGTTATGTAAAAAAATTGAGCAGATGAAAATGGAAATTCAGGAAAGTGGTGTGGAAACCCTTGAAGTAGTTCTCTCAATTGAAGAAATAAATGCTAAAATTGCAATGCTTGAAAAAGAGATGCTTGCAATGGAGCCAGTTAACATGCGAGCCATAGCTGAATATGAAGAAGTCCTTAGAAGGCAACAGGAACTCATCGATAAAAGAAATACACTATCTCGAGAGCGAGCTGCGATTATTGATAGAATTGAGCAATATCGCTTGCTCAAGAAGCAAACTTTCATGGTCACTTTCGAGGGAATCAATCTCAACTTCAAGGATATCTTCAAAGAACTATGCGATGGAAAGGGAGAGCTATTGCTTGAGAACCCAGATAGTCCATTCGAAGGAGGACTTTCGATAGTTGCCCACCCTCGAGATAGACCAGCTCAAAGACTAGAAGCACTGTCAGGTGGGGAGAAAAGTATAACTGCATTAGCATTTATCTTTGCAATTCAACGCTATAAACCTGCGCCTTTCTATGTTTTTGATGAAATAGATATGTTTCTAGATGGAGTGAATGCAGAGAGAGTTGCAAGAATGATTAAAAAAGCCTCGGAGAAAGCACAATTCATAGTGGTAACTTTGAGAAAGCCAATGATTGAAAGCGCTGCTTATACCATAGGCGTTACCATGCAGCATAATAACATCTCAACCATCACTGGAGTGAGGCTGAATCAAAGTGCTGCTTGAAGAACTTGAGGAACTTGAAAATAAAATTATAATTGAAGAGCCAATTGAAATATTGGTGAATCTAGCGAGGGAGGGAGAGATAGATCCTTGGAATATCGATATCATAGATGTTACAGATAAATTCTTAAAAAAACTCGAGGAGATGAAGAAACTAGACCTTCGCATAAGCGCGAGGACTTTGCTCTATGCAGCTATTTTACTTAGAATGAAGGCAGAAGCACTCTTCCAGAGAAATGAACCTGAATTGATAAGCCCTGAAACTACAGGGGAAGCAATAGATTGTAGCCAAGATTATAGCCAAGGGCAGCTAATATTATTGAAACCTGCAATCAGGCGGAGGGCCAAGCGCCCAGTTACCCTTTTAGAGTTAATCGAGGAATTGAAGGAAGCTATAGATAGAAGGGATAAAAGCGAGCTGCGTAGAAAACGCAAGCTCGAAGTAGAGAGGACACCAGATACAGAAGAAGTAATCGCAGTTGCACATGATGAAGACCTAGAGCAAAGAATTTCATATCTAACTCAACTATTGCAGCAAAAATTCAAAGAACAACCTCAAGTGGAATTCTCTCAATTGCTCAAGGAAAAAACACCCTCAGGAATTGTAAATACATATATACCTTTATTATTCATGGCAGCGCGGAAGCAAATTTGGCTAGAGCAGGCAGTGCTGTATGAAGAGCTATATATTAAGAGGGGGGAGCTTGCTGAGTGATATACTGAATGATATATTAAGAGGGGGAGCTTTTGATCGAAAAAAGCATAGCGCTATGTGAAAAAAGCATAGTGGATGAAAAAAGCATACTAGAAGCAGCATTGTTTGCAAGTGGAGCGCCTTTAAGCCTATTGGAAATAGCAAGGGTTTTAAATACCACGCAGGAAAGAGCGAGAGAGGTTATAGTTAAGCTTAAAGAGGAATATGAACAGAGAAATTCAGCTTTAGAGATCTTAGAATTAGAGGGAAAATATGTTTTACAGCTTAAAGCTGAATACTCTGAATTAGTGAGCCAACTAGCGCCACGGGAGATCTCAACTCCAGTGCTTCGCACTTTATCTATAATTGCTTATTTTCAGCCCATCACGCAGTCTAAGGTTGTGCAAATAAGAGGGAATAAAGCCTATGAACACATAAAGGAACTTTTAGAAAGAGGTCTCGTTGCAAGTGAGAAACTCGGTAGAACCAAGCTCTTGAGAACCACTCCTGGATTTGCTGAATACTTTGGTTTGAGAAAGAATGATATGGAGAGTATAAAAAGCAAGATCGAGCAAATAGCTGAGGAAAACCAAGTGAGTTTAAAAAACTGGCTAAGGGAAAAATAAGGTGAAATGGAAAAGACAAAAAGAAAAATAACAAAATTGAAAAATAAGAAGAAGGAAAAAAATTTTGAAAGAATTATAAAGTGAATTCAAATTACTTCTTTTCCTCAGCCTTCTTCTCCTCAGCCTTCTTCTCCTCAGCCTTCTTTTCCTTCTTCTTCTTGGCCAAGAGGACCACCCCTGTGCAGAAACTGCACATGAAAAAGTTGCAAGTTATTAGAAGATAAAATTTGCGCTTGGGAAAAAATTTAAGAAGGTGGAGTAATTTAAAATATGAGGTAATCTTAATGATTTTGGAGGAAAAAACTTTAACTCGAAGAGAGTTTCTAAAGCTAGCTGCGAGTGCAAGTTTAAGCATTGCCTTAGCAGGCTGCTTAGCACCTGCGCCCGCGCCCACGCCTACACCTACGCCTGAGGAGAAGCTCTCTGATACTTTAAATGTTTACAACTGGTCTGATTACATAGCTGAGGATACTATTTCAAATTTTGAGAAAGAATTCGGGGTAAAGGTGATCTATGATACCTATGCCAGTAATGAAGAATTACTCGCGAAAATAAAAGCAGGTGCAGTTGGGTATGATGTGATCTTCCCCTCAGATTACATGGTTAAAACAATGATCAATTTAGACCTCTTAGCTCCATTGAATATGAAGAATATTCCTAATTTTGAAAACATTTCTGAGAAGTTCAAAAACCCGCCCTATGATATTGGACTGCCGAATAAAAGATATGCCATTCCTTATCTCTGGGGAACAACTGGCATTGGATATAACTCAGCGAAGATTGAGGAGGAAATAACAGGTTGGGAAGATTCGCTTTGGAATCCAAAATATAAAGGACTCATGACCATGCTCGATGATATGAGGGAAACCATTGGCGCAGCTTTGAAATTGCTTGGATATAGCGTGAATACAACCAATGATGCTGAGCTAGAGCAAGCGAAGCAAAAATTGCTTGAACAAAAACCCCTCCTCAAGACTTACACCTCAACTGAGCATAAGAGATATTTGGTAACAGGTGAGATATGGATTGCCCATATCTTCAGCGGGGATTTGAAAATAGCTCAACAGGATAATCCAGATTTACAATATGTCATACCAATCGAAGGCGGCACTGTTTGGGCGGATAATATGTGTATTCCTAAAAATGCTCCTCATAAATATACAGCTGAGGTTTTCATTAACTATTTACTCCGCCCTAATGTTATAGCTGAGATAGCAAACACTGTATATCAAGCTTGTCCAAATGAAGCTGCTAAGCCATATATAAAGCCAGAGTTATTGGAGGATAAAAGTGTATATCCACCTGAAGAAGTGCTTCAAAAGCTAGAGTTCATCGAGGACGTTGGCGCTGCAACTGAGAAATATGATCGCATCTGGACGGAGTTAAAAGTTGCATAGGAGGTTGAGATGAAATTTGGTTGAATATGATGTTGAGTTAAGAAGTGTTACCAAGAGATTTGGCGAAGTAGTAGCAGTTGATAATGTTTCACTAGCGGTTAAAAAGGGTGAATTTCTATCCATATTAGGGCCAAGTGGATGTGGTAAAACTACAACTCTTCGCTTGATAGGGGGATTTGAAAAGCCTGATAGTGGAGAGATTTACATAGGTGGGAGGTCAATGAGGGACATACCTCCCTATGAGAGGAATGTTAATACAGTTTTTCAAAACTATGCATTATTTCCACACATGCGTGTTTATGATAACATTGCTTTTGGGCTGAGGATGAAAAAAGTTAGGGAGAGTGAGATTAAAGAGAGAGTTAAAGCTGCATTGGAATTGGTTAAGCTCAGCGGTTTTGAAAAGCGTTACCCCAAGCAGCTTTCAGGGGGGGAGCAGCAGAGAGTGGCCCTTGCTAGAGCACTAGTAAACAATCCAGAGGTTTTATTACTCGATGAACCCCTAGGCTCGTTGGATCAAAAGCTCAGGAAGCAAATGCAAATTGAACTTAAAAATATTCAAACAAAACTGGGAATTACCTTCATCTACGTTACCCATGATCAAGAGGAAGCCCTTACAATGTCGGATAGAATAGCGATTATGAATAAGGGTAGAATTGAACAAGTTGGCAATGCTGATGATATCTATGAAAAACCAAGAACTAGATTTGTTGCTGATTTCATAGGTGAGACCAATTTACTTCAAGGCGAGGTTTTAGCGATTAATGGCAAAAAAGCAGTGATTCAATGTAATGGATTGGTTTATGAAATTGCAGCAGAGGAATCATGTAGAGAGGGAGAGATGCTCTGGATAAGCATTAGACCTGAGAAGATTCAAATTGGACAAGATCTAAAGTTAGATAATGTTTTCAATGGCATCGTGAGAAGTGAGGTTTATAAGGGATCTATAACTAAATATGAAGTTCTAGTGGAGGATAGAATCCCCTTAGTCGTGGAAATGCAAAATGTAAATAAATTTCCATATAGAAAAGGAGATAGAGTAAAAGTTGGATGGAGCGCGGAGAGTTGCTGCTTATTAAAGGAGTAGTTAAAAGACTTGGGGTTTTTTTAATCCTACTTCCAGCGTTAATTTGGTTAATTGCTTTCTTCTTCATGCCACTTGGAATAGCTGGTTTATATAGCTTGGCCGAGCGGGGATTATATGGAGTTGAAGTATTTAGTTTTTCATTCAACAACTATCTTAAATTCCTAGACCCATTATACCTCAATTTACTTTTAAAGTCGCTGAGGATAGCATTTATCTCAACCTTCCTATGCTTATTAATTGGTTTTCCAACAGCTTATTACATAGCTAGACAGAAACAGCGAAGTAGGCGATATTTCCTGCTCACGCTATTGATACTTCCATTTTGGATGAATTACTTAATCACCACTTATGCTTGGATGACAATCCTAGGGAGAGAAGGCGTGGTTAATAGCATTTTAATTAGCCTTGGCTTGATAAATGAACCAATTGGTTTCCTATTTAATGAAAATGCAGTGATCCTTGGCCTAGTATATGTTTACTTTCCATTCATGGTCCTACCGCTTTATGCAAGTCTTGAGAAAATAGACCCAGTTCTTCTTGAAGCAGCTAAGGATCTAGGTGCAACTGAGCTTCAGAGTTTTTTAAAGATAATCCTTCCACTCTCAATGCCTGGGCTATTCGCTGGCTCGATCCTTGTTTTTATTCCCTCGGTTGGAGCCTTCATTACCCCTGACTTACTTGGAGGCACTGAGGGTATGATGATTGGCAATTTAATTCAACATCAATTCCTTGCTGCTAGAAACTGGCCATTTGGGTCAGCTGTTTCCTTTATCTTGCTTGGACTTGTTTTACTATTGATTTCACTTTATGCTAAATTCATAGGCGTGGAGAGACTGGAGGTGTGAAATGATTATTGAAGTGAAGGGGAAATTGCTCACGCTATATACTATTCTAATTTATTTCTTCCTATTTGCGCCTATTGCAATTTTAGTTATCTTCTCCTTCAATGCCTCGAAGTTAAATTTTGTATGGCAAGGATTCACCTTCTATTGGTATTGGAAATTATTGAGCAATGAAGCTATCTTAAGTGCATTTAAAAATAGCTTAATTGTAGCTATATTAACCACTTTGCTTTCAACAGTCATAGGAACCCTGCTAGCATTCGCTCTAGTGAGATATGACTTTCGAGGTAGAGGTGTTTTGAATAATACTATTTTCCTTCCAGTTATAATACCGGAGATAATCCAAGGAATCTCTCTATTGGTATTCTTCGTCTGGATTGGGATGCAGCTTGGGATATCAACTATTGTTATAGCCCATACTGCTTTTTGCATTTCATTCGTTGCAATAGTGGTGAAAGCTAGGCTCCATGGTTTAGATAGAACTCTCGAGGAGGCAGCCATGGATCTAGGTGCCAATAAGATTCAAACCTTTTTAAAAATCACGCTGCCATTAACCATGCCTGGGATAATTGCAGGAGCGCTCCTTGCCTTCACTTTATCCTTAGATGATTTCGTAATTACATTTTTCACAGCTGGAGTGGGATCCACAACTCTTCCTTTGAAGATTTATTCCATGATTAAATTTGGCATTACCCCTGAGATCAATGCAATCTCAACTATTCTATTGCTTGTCTCCATAATCTTAATGTTCTGTTTCTTAAAACTCCAACGAGCTGAGTGAAAAGCACTATTTTTAATTTGCTTGTATTTTGTTATCACGATCTTTCTTGCTTTCAAATCTCTTTCTAAAGGCTTCTATCTTCAATGCTTCTTCAACTCTACCTAATTCTATCAAAGCAAGGCCTTTTCCAATTTGCACTTCTACTAAATTTGGATTGAGCTTTAAAGCTTCATCGAAGCACTTAAGTGCCTCCTCGTACCTCTTTAACTCCAGCAAATTCATTCCCTTTCCATATAGTGCCCCCTCGTGGGGCTTCTTTCTTAGGATTTTATCAAAACAGGCAATGGATTCTTCACATCTCCCAAGATCCGCTAGACAAGAACCTTTGAGTCCAAGTAATTCATCATTCTCAGGGTCTTTCTCTAGAATTTCATCCAAGCAGATAATTGCCTCCTCAAGCAAGCCTGCTTTAATTAAGTTCTTAGCTCCTTCAAGAAAACTAGGGCTATTTGAGATGAACTCAGTTATAACGCTATAGTAAGTGCTTTTTATTTCCTTCTTTCCACCGTGAAGCACTGGTAAATCATGCCCAGGCAGCAAAACATCTACATCGAGTTTCATTAAATTTCGTAGAGATATGATATAGTTCATCATATTCCCGCCAACTCTATCGTCAGGCGCTGGTAAATCATAGGGGAGCACTGTGTCGCCTGTGAAAAGGGTTTTAGTTCCCTCATGGTATAAACAAAGGGAATCTATGGTATGCCCAGGTGTATATATCATCTTGAAATTATAGCCGCTTAGCTCAACAGTGTCTCCAGTGTCCACCCCTCTCACTCTAGCTACAGGTGTCCATTTGTCCAATTCTTTCTTCAAGTTCCCTAGGGGCACTGATTTATGGACAATTACCTCTAAATCGCTAAATATATATCTCCTCACTAGTCCAAGCAACCCTAGAGTGTGATCGTTGTGGCTGTGGGTTAAAACAATCTTTTTAATTTGCTCGGGTTTCACGTCTCTCTCGAATAATTCCCAGAATGCAGTGAAATCATTTCCTGTGTCAATGACTGAAACATACTCCCCTTTTAGTACATAGATATTTGAGGAATCGCTATAACCCTCTAGGAAGTAAATATTGGAAAAAAAAGGATCCCTTAATGAGGGATCTAAATCTATTAATCTAATCCAACCTTTATATTCTTTAGTTTCCTCCTCTATTTCTCTCTCTACTCTTCTCCAACTGCTTTGTTCCAGTTTTTCCTGTTGCTCTTCTTCACCTTTTTTTTCTTCTTTCACTTTGCTCTATCCTACGTATTTAAGTGAATACTTCCAGCTTGGATTCTTCATCTTTTCCTCTGGCCACATCACTCGCTGCATTGTCTTACCTGGGTATACCTCTTTCTCTGTTCCAGCTGTTACAACTTTATCCACGGTTACCTCTAGATAGTGCCAAGCTGTTAATTGATATTTCTTTATCACTTCACCTGGAAGCACTACGCTTCGTCCACTGTTGTTGCTCGTCTTCCACTCAAATCTCTCCTCAGGGGTTGCCACTGCAGTCCCACTCCAATCATAGATTTTATGCAGCGTACCCTTAACTATGTCGCCAGGTTTAAGCTGATAGTCCTCGTAGAGTTCCTTTGGAAGATAGAACCAGAGGGCTTGCTCTCCAGTTCTCACGTAGCCCCTTACCAACATGGGGTCATATCCACAGCAAACAGTTCTAATTTTCTCAGGCATATTAAATCACAATTGTAATGATTGATATATCTAATATATAAATCTTTATCATTCATTTTTTAATAAAATCATCATCATAATCTATAAAAATAAAGGTAAATGAAAAGCTAGTAACTAGAGGTAAGAGGTATACTTATCAACTCTTCCAAGTTATCTAGGGAATTTGCTTTTATTAATTTGTCAGATATGGTATAGAGTACGTTGTCGATGTAGAGGGATCGCTTAATGAAATATGGTATATAGTAATAATATCCACTTTTTCCAAATGCTTCAGAGCAATGGGTGATTCTACCTTTAAGTACAAAGCCATTTTCAAGCGTAAGCTCGAAGACATAGGCTCCTTGCCAGATGTAGTCTCCTTGGATGTATGGTGGAATTTCACCTGAATATTTTTGCTCATCTATCTCCGCTAGCAATATGGGAATAACCAAGAGGTTTCTAGTTTTGCTGAATAGAAAGGCTTTATGATCGCGAAGGGCATGGGAATCAGTGCCTCTATCCCCTATGGTATATTTCGCTATTTCCCTAGGTTGGTTAACATTGCTTACGTTAAATAGCGAGAGCTTAACTCCTTGATACCAAGCGAAGTTGCCCTCCTCAGCTTCAACTGTTTCCTTGCCAATGCCTATTATATAGTTTATATCATAGGGATGCAAATAGTCTGAATAGCCTGGGATCTTCAACTTGCCTAGTATTCTTGGGGAACTTGGATTGCTTAAGTCTATAACGAATAATGGATCAACTTTTTTAAAGGTCACGAGATAGCATCTATCGCCAATGAAGCGCGCTGAATATATCTTTTCCCCAGGTGCTAGATTTTCCAGCTTTCCCACTATTTTGAGGTCACCATTGAGTATATATAAGTGGTTGGCCTCAAGATTCCCTCCCCAAGTTGTAGTTGCAATTCTGAAATGGTCTTCATATTCATCCATTGAAAATTGATTGAGAACAACGCCTAGTACTTCACCCTGTGCTCTATATTCGATTTTACCGCTATCTATGGAGATCTTATGTATAATAGTTTTCTGCATCTCCCTAGCGATTTCAATTTGAAGCTTGCTCATTCTCCCCATAAGTTTCTGCTCCAAGTTAGCTTTCTCAACTTGGCTGAGCTGCTGCATATAATTTTGAAGCAGTCTTTGGATCTCTTCTAATTTTGAATATATTGTGATATTATAGCTGCTTATTTCATTGATTCTCGAAACAAGCTCGCTCGGTGAAACTGGGATTAAAACTTCCTTGATGATTTTTTCATAGTAATAAGTGGAGCTTAGTCTCTTTTGATAGACTATGAATATATTATCGTGGGAAACATACATCTGCTGAGCATAACCCATTAAGAAGATCTTGCTCTCAGGTTTCTCCTCATTTTGGGTGTTTATGGCAACTATGGTTGAGAAGAAATAAGAGGTATCGGGAACATCGAAATAGTAAACATCTGTACATTCACATATTGCATTAGTTCCTTCGGAAATAATTTTAGGAATGCTGATTTCTCCATTATCATAGATATTTTTATTCACCACTGCATATACATAATCGCCTATCATTCTCGAGTCGTAGTAGTTGCCATCCACGCTAATATTTCTAATTAATTTAGGTTTCTCCTTATTTGATATATCATAAATCTTTATAAATGTCCTCGAATTTGCTGCTCTAAGATAGCTATTCTCTTTGCCAAAGCTTTCTCTGCCAAAGACTACAAGCTTGTCTTTGTTTATGAATATCTCCAGTGGAGTGCCATCGAATTCTATTTCAGTTAAAACCTTTGCTTGCTCAACTGGATAAGCATCGACTATAAAAACTTTACTATTGGAGATTACATAGATATATTTACCATCGTTCTTCACAATATCTGCTTCATCAACACCTGCCACTTGTATATTCGTAGTTGAATAATCCCTAGAACTCAAGCCATTGTACTCGGCTGTGCTCTTTAAAATAGGAGCAGCTATGTTATAATAGGGTATTTCAACTTCGGTGTTTAAAAAATTCTTTATGTTTAAAAAATTCTTTATTTCCTCACAGGAAGAGAATTTCTTCAGCGATGGCTTCGAGGGGGAAAAGGCAATGCTGATTGTGATGCTGCTTAATGCGATCAAAAGCAATATCAATGCAAATTTAGCTTTCATAAGAATTTATGTATATCTTTATTTAAATATAATTTGCTTTAGCTTCGAATGGATTCGTAGTTAATGAAAAATTCACACGAACATATTTTTAGGAGGCTCGCTTGCCCTTGGGATCTGCTTAAGTGCTTCTTCGAAGTGCCTAGGAAGGACTTCAGATTCCTCTATAATTGCTTTATGGAGAGCTACCTTTAAAATTTTCTCCACCAAGTCTCTACCTGATAAACCATTTGTCTCCTTTGCAATTTGCTCGAAGTTCACTGCACTTGAGATGCGCTGTGGAAAAGTTTTAGCATAATGAAGAAGGATCTGCAAGCGCTCCTCTTTATTTGGCAATTTGAACTCAATTTCCTCCTCAAATCTACTTCTAATGGAGTAATCAAGTGCATCTATTCGATTTGTAGCTCCAATGGTGCATACCCCCACTCGCTCTTCAATCCCATCCATCTCCGTTAAAAGTGCATTTACCACTTCTGAGACATCCCCGCGTAACTCTTGATGCCTTCTATCAAGTGCTATTGCATCAAGTTCATCTATGAAGATTATACAAGGCGCTAATTTCTCAGCTTGATCATAGAGTAAATGTATTCTCCTTGAACCCTCACCCACGTGTTCACCAATTAACTGAGTTGCCTTAGTTGGAATCAAGGGCACATCAGTTTCATTGGCAAGTGCTTTGGCCATCATAGTCTTGCCAGTTCCACTTGGACCGTAGAATAATACATTCTTAGGCGCCCAAGCTCCGAATTTTTCTGGCTCGTGGAGGTAGCGCTGTATGAGCTTGCATTTGCGCTTCGCTTCTTCCTGTCCAATTATATCGCTGAATCTCACACCACTATTCATCTTGGGAATTGGCAGGGTATCTTCATAGCCGAATTCTTCAACTATTATAACAGTTGAACCACCTATGTAGGAATCATTAGGCTCCACGCTCGTTACCTCAAATGCAAAATCTGGGAACATTCGCTTATCGAAGAGATAGCTACCCTTCCTAACTCTTTCCCCACTCCATTGATCCTTCGCATAATGTTCAAAAACCCTTGGCTCTGAGAGCTCTGGATATTCACATTGAGCTCCCCCGATTTTCATTGGATAGCCAGCTGGTCTTAAAATTACAAACTTGGCATATTTGATGGATTCACGCTCTCCATATCTGCGCTTCTGCTTCAAGTTGAACACCGTCCACCGTTATATATTAAAAATTCAATAGCTTAGTATTAAGATTTTTTCATCTACAATTTTCATCTACGATATATTAAATTACTTCTAGATGAATATTTGACTACTATATGGCGAGGCTGTTCATAGCAATTGATTTACCACAGAGCTGTAGAGATTCAGCTTCGAAGCTCATCGATGAACTTAATTTAAATGGCTTAAAACGCGTGTCACCTGAGCTATTGCATATTACCTTGAAATTCCTAGGGGAAGTTAGAGAGAAAGATATCATAGCTATATGCAAATCCCTTGAGGAGGTAAAAAGCAGCGCTATAGATATAGCTGTTAAGGGCACTGGAGCATTTCCAAATTTAAAAAGACCTAAGGTAATTTGGATTGGAGCTCAAGGTGATTTCAGCTTGCTTCCAAATGCAATAGAAAAGGCCCTTGCAAAGCTTGGGTTTGAGCGGGAGAAGCGCGAGTTCAGCGCGCACATCACAGTTGCTAGAGTGAAGCAATATCAAAAGCTTGATTTAAACAAACTTCAAGCAATTTTAAAGCGATTTGAGGACTTTGAATTCTGTAGATTCAATGCAAGTTCATTTGCCTTAAAGCAAAGCACACTTACCCCAGCTGGTCCAATCTATCAAACCCTAAGGGAATTCAAATTAGAGGGGAAATCGTGAGCGAGGAGATATTAAAAGAGGTTTTAAACAGAATCAAGCCAACTCCTGAGGAGAGAGCTATATTGAAAAAGATTTCAGAGAGAATAATTGAAAAGATAGCAGAGATTGCCAGGGAAAAGGGAATCGAAGCTAGAGGCTTGCTCGTTGGCTCAGCAGCTAGAAATACTTGGCTCAGGGGTGATAAAGACCTAGATATTTTTATTCTGCTGCCTGAGGATTTAAATTTAGATGAATTTGAGAAAAAGGGAATTGAAATCGCTGAAAGCGTGGCAGAAAAATTTGAGGAGAGATATGCTGAGCATCCATATGTTAAAGCATTTATCAATGGATATGAAGTAGACTTAGTACCTTGCTATGCAATTTCACGTCCTGAAAAGCTAAAATCAGCAGTCGATCGAACACCTTTTCACAATCAATATGTGATTGAGCATATTAAGGGAAAGGAAGATGAAGTACTACTGCTGAAGCAATTCATGAAAGGTATCTCAACCTATGGCTCTGAGCTTAAGACACAGGGCTTCTCAGGCTACCTCTGCGAGCTTTTAATAATTAAATATGGCTCCTTCCTAGAGACCTTAAGACAAGCTAAACATTGGAAATATGGAGTTAAAATTGCTCTTGAAAAACAAGGTGAGGTTGAATTTGAGCATCCATTGGTTGTAATTGACCCAGTGGATCCAAAGAGGAATGTAGCTGCTGCATTATCCAAGGAAAAATTCTATGAATTTATAGCTGCAGCTAGAGAATTCCTAGAGAAGCCAAGTTTAGATTTCTTCTTCCCATTGGAAAGGAAGATGGATGGGGGGGAATTCAAGGAGCAATTGAAAAAGCGGGGCACTGCTTTCTATGCTGTGGTTTTTAAATCCCCAAATGTAGTTGAAGATGTGCTTTATCCCCAGCTAAGAAAAGCCAAGCAGTCAATTGAAGGACTTCTAGAGAAGCATGAGTTCAAGGTCTTCAAGTCAGATGTATATGCAGATTCAAAGTATAGCATTATACTCCTTGAATTAAGTGTATGGAGACTTCCCTACGTGAGGAGACATATTGGCCCACCAGTTGAGGAAGAGATGCACGTTAAGAGATTCCTAGCTAAGTATCGCAGTAGTGCAATTACATTGAGCAAGCCATATATCCAAGGGGATCGCTATGTAGTTGAACTCCCAAGGAAATACATTGAAGCAAAGGACTTGCTCGAGGCCAAGTTGAAAACCTGTGCATTAGGAAAGCACCTCTCGGAATGTGCAAAGCAAGGGTATGAAATATTGATGAATGAGGAAATCTTAAAGATCGAAAGCCAGCAATTCTATTTTTTCCTAAAGGATTTCTTCAAAATTTAATCAAATCAATATTTAATCAAATAACTCACTGCCTCGCGAATATTTGAAACCTCTTTTACCTCCATATTCCACTGCTCTTTTGCATATTCAATTAAATCAAGCTCCTTGCGGACTGGATATTGATAAATATATGTAAAGCCTCCAATTCGCTTTTGCTCAGTATGCATTTCATAGTAAACTAAATGACTCTGCCCCTTTGGGATTAAGAATATAGTTGCGTTGTTTTTAAAAGCAGCATAGGCTTTCTCAAAAATACCGCCAACTTGCCCAATACTTCCATCTTCCTCAATCGTACCAGTTATCACTACATCTTGCTTGACTTCCCTCCCTTCAATTGCTGCAACAGCTGTTGCTGCTATCGCTGCACCCGCAGATGGACCTCCTATTAGCCTGCCTTCAATCTCAAATGATATTATCACATCTAACTCCGCTAGGCTTTTTCCAGTTAAGTTTTGGGCAACTTGAATTGCTTTTTCAGCTGAATACTGCGTATCAGGCTCAACGAATGGATTGGTATTAATGAGCACTCTCCCCTTGCCTTCTTTTTTAATCTCCACTATAACCTTTCCAAGGGTGCCATTGTTATCACTGCTTCGCACTGCTACAATGTTACCAATTGCAACTAGAGTTTCATTAGGCCTCAAAGGAGAATAAGTGACAGGGGGAGTTGGAGTTGAAATTTGAGGTATTTCCTCTTGAGATTCATATATATATGGCGCAATTAGAATTCCCAAGAGGAAAACAATTAAATATGATATTAATATGCTAAGCTTTTTCATAGCTAATTAATTATTAAATCAGCGTCTTAAAATTTTGCATGCGGGAGGCCGGATTTGAACCGGCGAACCCCTTCGGGACAAGACCCTGAATCTTGCGCCTATAGTCAAGGAGAATTATTTTCCCCTATTGACCTGGCTTGGCAACTCCCGCTCATTTTATCGAATCTAAACACCCATCTTAGTCATCGACACTACCATTTGCAACTAAAGGCACTTTCTGGAGCTGCAAGCACTCGATGCTTGGTCGTGCTCCTCCCCCCTCCTCCTGCCTTCTAATAGTAAATTGCCAAAGATCAATCGCTCGACCACTTGAGCAACATATTGCCGCGTTCTATATTTCTGCAGATCCTCGCCAAATCTAAGTTCAGAATCAATTTGAATCCTGAGCAATGCATTTCTCAATTCCTCGCTGGGTTTAAGTTTCCTCACTTCCTCCAATTTATATGGCAGCATCTTTGGATCACATATAACCTCTGCTAGGAGTAATATATAATCTGGGGGATTAAATTCCCCTCGCTTGCCCATTAGGATTTGAATCACTTCTTTATCCATAACTTCTTCCTCATTGTTTCTTCACAACTTCATGAATGCGATAAAACTCAGTTGAGCCACATTTAGGACACTTCGAAGGCCTACCAGTACCAAATGGCGATTGCCATCTATGCAAGCAATTCCCACACTCAAATATTCGCACTCCATCTAATATATAACTTCCTCCCTTGATCTCAATTGCCTTGCCATTTACAAGAGCATCTATTATTTTATGGCGAGCATTCATCAAATCGAGTGCACTTTGAAATACCCATTCTATGAGCCGCCTCCTCTTGTTCAAGTCCCTCCAAGTCCACGAGCCTTGCTGCCTCTAGCTCATTTAAGGTAAGTTCAACCACTTCTAAATCGCGCACTGGAACACCACGCGGTTTGAAATAGACTGCATTGGGGAGACAGGATATATGTCTCTTCACCCGCTTAGCCATTTTTGCCATCCTCAAATATTAAAATTTGATTTAAATTAAAAAACTTATTGAAAGAAAAAATAAAAAGAATTCTTTTTTCACTTCCTTTCCCACTTGCTCACTTCTTTTCTTCCCTCTTTATTATTACTTGGTCTATGTGTATCTTTGCATTCTGTAGAATTAATTTAATTACTCCCCCAGTTGTTGATACTGATGGTGGGTGCAGCTGCTGGGGTTGGAGTTGTGGTTGGTGTTGGGGTTGGGGTTGGTGTTGCTTCTGGTTTCTTTAGGGTTAATTTCAATACTTTTTTCTCCTCAGCCAATTTATCCACCTCTATCCTATTCCTAACCTTCCTACTAATCTTAATTTTTATCCTATTATTCCTTCTTCTCGGAGTACTTCTATTACTTTCATGAATTGTGCTTCAGTTAAGCCTAGTTTTTTCTCCACCACTGTGAGGTCTATCTCTCCACCTGTCTCTTCTATATATGCTATTACTTTTTGTTTTATCTCTGGGGTTACTTCAAATGGCCATCCCTCAGTTATTTTCTTTCCATCGATTGGTCTTATTACTCCAGTTACCACTGGGTGGTTGACTTTCTTTAGAAATGCCTTGAGTTCATCTAAATTCTTAGCTTCTTCCTCAGTTGCTATTTTTCCTTTCATTTCAGGTGGCCAGAAGTCTTGGGTTTTTTCTTTCAATCTCTTGGTTACCCAAACTGTTCTATACCACCCTCCATCTGCTTGAATGAATTTCTTGGAGCGCATGTATTCTATGCCCACTCCTAGGAAGCCTATGACTTGTTTACCACCACCTGTTTGCCCTGCCATTGTGGAGAATGGTAAGCCATTTACTGCTATACCTGTGTAGTCTCTATCCACCCAGCCTATTCCATCTACCTCTGGTATGTAGAAGCCGCAGACTTCGAAGCAGCCGCATGAGGTATGTGGGCTTTCGAAGAAGCTATGGAGGTTTATTTTATTGTATTCTCCACCGCTTAATCTAACTGCTGCTTCATTCACTCCAGTGTATTGCCCTAGTATTGGGTCTATTACTTCTCCCTTTGGAATTGGTTGATTTGGGCCCTCTGGGTCGACTTTAGACGCTGCTCTTCCATCGAACCAACCTATTGCTCCACATAGGGAGTAGCGATTTGGGGTTACTACGCAGACATTAGTTGGGGCGAAGCTTTGGCATAGGGTGCAGCTGTAGAAGGTGTCTACGTCTTCTTCATTTAAACCTCTTGCTCTTGCATCTCTCCAGTCCCACTCTGCTTGTGCTATTGGTCTCCATTTTTCAATTTCATTTTTATCTGTTATGTAAATTGCTTCTATTTTTTGTATGAATGGCATTTCGCTTTTGAAGAGCATCATTGTTGCTTTTGCTATTTGCTCTAGTGATTTTAAGCCTTTTTTCACTGCGTCTTTGCTAATTCTACACCAAATTACATCTCTTGAGTTTAGATGCATGAATCCTTGTATGTAGTTTTGGAAGTCGTGGTTTCTTCTCTCTATTATTCCACCTAGGTCTCTCTCCACCATTTCCCCTGCTACTTTATATATCATTGCAAAGGAATAGCCACTGCCTTCTTTCATATCTTTTATATCTGGGCCTATTATGGTTACCTTGCCATCTTGTACTTCATCCATCTTCGCGGTTAATACTAACTCGAATCCTTTGTATTCTGGTCCAGCTAGGTCAACGAACATCTCTCCCTTTCTAATTCGCTCACCCTCATACATCGGGCTTATGTCAAATGGGAATACCTCTTTCTCCTCAACCATCTTCTCACTGCTAAATCTTCTTTTCCCTGTTCTATATCTATTTTTTGTTTTATGCTTATGAATAATTGGCCTCTGGCCTTGCTTAAATTTTTGTAAACATGAATTTAAAGCATTAAACTGCCCATTGAAGGTGAATAAAAATCCCATAGTTCTATTTTAATGCAGCTGTGATTAGGCGGCAAGCGATGGTTGGGGCAGAAATTCCCTGAGCAATAATAGCAACTGGAAATTATAGAACTACTAAATTCCCCAAGGCAGTAGTCGCAAATTGGCATCTCAATAAGCATCTCCATAATAATAAAATATTGTAACTTAAATAAATTTTATTCTGGATATTTATTCTTTATCTAGATATTATTCTTTAGATAGAGCGAATAAATCTCTCATTCCACTTGCTGTTGTAACTGGGTTATAGTAATAGCCCTTTACCCAAGTTCTATATACTCCTACAATTTTATATTGAGCTATCCAAAGATAGGGGGCATCTTCTTTAACTAAGCGTTGAATCTTGCTGTATATTTGAAGGCGAGTTGTTTCATTCAATTCCCTTGCACCCTCCTCGATTAACTCTGTGACAACTGGATTGCTATAAGAGGCATAGTTGACCTCTGAATTTGGATGAAGCAAGAATGCCACATTTCCATCTGGATCTGGAAAATCAGGAGCCCAGCCTGCGAGGGCAAGTTGGAAATCTTTATTGAAGATTTTAGAAATATATGCACTGTAAGCTAGAGGCTGAATCTTGAGTTCAATTCCTATTTCCCTTAAATTATCCTGCAGCAAAATGGCTGTTTTTCTCATTTCATCATTGCCCTCTAAATAGATGATCTCAGCTGTGAAATTTTCATAGCCAGCTTGTTTAAGTAGCGCTTTTGCCCTTGCTAAATCTCTTGTATACCACTCTAGGGAATCATCGTGTCCAAACATCCCCATTGGAATTGGGCCTCGAGCGATTTCAGCTTGGTTATAGTAAACATTTTTAATTGCAGCTTTATAGTCAAATGCATAGCAGATAGCCTGCCTCACTAGCTTGCTGTCGAAGGGCTTTAAGTTATTATTAAAAACAATAAAATCGATCTGCAGCGAGAGACCTCCGGATTCAACAACTATGCCTGATTTATTCTCCAGCTCCTTTAGATTCGCAAGTGGTATGTAAGCTAGATCAGCGTCTCCTTTCTCTAAAATCATCATTTGAGTCGCTGGCTCAGGAACTATTTTATAGATATAACGCTTGATCTTTGGCTTGCCTCTCCAGTAATCCTCATTGGCTTCTAAAACAATCTGTTGGCCTCTCTCCCAAGAAACTAATTTATAGGGACCTGAGCCAATCGCATTGCTTGCCATGAATTCATTTATTTCATTAGCCTTTACTCCACCATGTGCATTTACCACTTCAGGGTCTACTATTGAGGCTACTGAAAATGCAAGTAGCTTTAGAAAAGCAGGATATGCTCTCTTGAGTTTTATCTCAAATGTATAATCATCGATTACCCTAGTGCTATCTACGAGTTCAATTAACTTCATAGCTGGAGGGCGATTCATTATTATTGCTCTATCTATGGAAAATTTAACAGCACTAGCATTTAAGGGATTGCCATTCGTGAACTTAATACCTTTCCGTATTTTAAAAGTATACTTCAATCCATCTTCAGATACATTCCAAGACTCAGCGACCATGGGTGTGACTTTTGAGATGTCTGAGCCATTGTATGTAACAAGGCGGTCGTAGATATTTTGAATAATATTTATAGATGAAGCTTCATAGGCATCAGCTGGGTCTAGAGTAATCGCATCAGCTATGGAGAGGTCGATTAATACATCTGGGTTCTTCAATTGAGGTTTTTCCTCTAAGCAGTTCAAGGTGAGTAGTGAAATTGAAATTAAAATTGAAATTGAAATTAAAAGCAAAATGTAGTTTAGCTTTAGGCTTAGTCTCCTTGTTTTAATTCTCAATTGAAGTAAACCTCCCTAATTTAATTTCAATTCCTCGCCATCGAGGTATATCTTAGGCGATTTAATTATTCCATCCCAGTGAATTCCAGCTTTAACTGTGCCGCCAAAAGTGGAGTTGTCGCCTATGGCTATGTGAGCTGTTCCAGCTACTTTTTCATCCTCAAGTACAATTCCTAGTAGCTTTGCCTTGGGATTCAAACCTATGCCTAGTTCTGCAAGATTTCTAGCTTCTTTTCCAATTGCATTAAGTTTTCTCATCAACTGCGCTGCATTTCTCCCTCGAATTTCAACTACATAATTATTTCGGATGTGAAATTCAAGTGGGGACTTCAATATACCTATATCGCCAAATGAACCATCGATCACTACCTTGCCGTTTGAATTCGCTGGAGCTATAAATACCTCGCCACTTGGGAGGTTTATAAAGCTCCCTGGCTCTATGCATATTCCAATATCCAACTGCCATTTCCTACCGCTGAGTTCAAAGGTTACATCCGTGCCAAGTTCAGATTCTATCCTGACCACGCTTCCTTGGTTTAGCTTTTGAATTAATTTCTTAGCTCTAGCCTCGATCTCGCTATAGTCAGCGGTTATTCCACCGGTGGTGAACATCTCTCTCAGTAATTTTCTATTATTGGTTTGAATTGGTATGGTAGCAATTCTAGCTCCAGCAGCGCATGCTTCTTTTCTCGCTTGAGTATGAGTAATTGAATAAGTCGTGGGAGCTATTACCACGCTTGCATTTTTCATAGCTTGAGCAATAGCTGGAGGTGGTTCTTCACCACTTCTACTCCTAGGCTTCATGAGCATGAGCATTGCCTCGCAATTTAGCTCCAATGCAGCTTCAAAAAAAGCTCTGCCTAGGGAAAACTTCTTTACATCTGTGACCACTAAAACACTTTCCCCTGGTTTGACTCGTAAGCAATTTTTCAATGCATTTTTAGCACTTTGTTTAAATGTCATAATTCAAAGATTAATGCAAAAATGCTTAAATCAATCGATTAATTCTAGATTGCGAGTAGAATAATTCTTTCTATACGGTCTACTTAGAAAAATATGCCTTTGGGAACGATTTTTATTTGAAGGGAGCGTTGATCAAGGGTGATCTCTCCCTTTAAGGTATCATTATATATCAATGCCACATTAGCCTTGGTTTCCCCATAAGGTGGATTTTCATTGATTTTGAAGGTTATTTCATAGGGATATTCACCATTTTGATTCAGACCCACGTCGATTAATTTTGAAACATTCTCTGCAGCTTCAAAGTCATCCATGAATCCCAATATCTTTATAGAGCTAGGGGGGAGCTTGCTTGTTCCTTTATTTACCACTTTTAATCGAAGTGTTAAATTCTCTCCTGGCTCAAGCTGGTCAGGGAAGATGAAATTATGGGGTTCGCGCTTTATTTCAAGTTCTTTAATCTCTGCATTTGGAATTGGATAGATCGATGTTTCTATAGGCTTTGAATATTTGATGCCGCTTGAAGAATAATTTAGGGTTATATTCATATTTTTATGGGAGGTAAAGCTTTTGATAATTATATTCACTAATAACACAGCTGTGCTATTGGGTGGAATTGAAATTCTATCGCTCTGCCCCTCCAAATGCACATCTTGCATTACTGCATTGCCCCCATTCGTTATTTTCACCTTCAACGGTATAGCAGAGTTCTCCTTCCCATATATAACTTGGGAGCTTACCTCTATCGAGACTTGCTCCGGAAGAGTTCCAACTGAAGACCCAACTGAAGATGCAGATTTTGAGTTTGAATTTATGAAGTTATTGCATGTGAAGAACGCCGTTGCTATTGCAAAGAGAATGAAAGCACAGTAGAACAAGCTTTTCCTGAGAATGAATTTAGATGCTTGATTATTTTGAATACTGCTTGCTTGAATACTGCTTGCTTGAATACCACTTGCTTGAATACCGCTAGTTTGATTGCTATATTTAATTTTAAACAGTAGATATGCTCCCACAGAAAGGATCAAGATAGCTCCTAAAAGTGTAGCCCAAGGCTCTTCCAAATAATCCATCCCCAAATTTTATTTAAAATATAAATATAAGAACTATTTAAATTTAACGTGCTCAAGTGTTCAAGGGATCTTGTATGGATGATGAAATTAAAGAAAGTACTGGGAAACCACTTAGCAAAAGAGTTTTTTATTTAGCAATCATGCTCATAGGAATATCATTTTTCTTGATATCCACACCCCTGGGATCAATGGTTCTAGAGCTTTTGAGATATATATATCCTCCTCTTGAGTGGGCCATCATCGCGATGCTTAAGCACCTCCAACTTGATCCTAAAATCGCTGGATTTCTATTCGCATTGGCTTTGATATACATTGGTTATCGAGGACTTAGGAGCTGAAATTAAAAAAATTATTGCCTCCTAAGGGCAGCTAAAACTCTATCTATGACTAGTTCATCTGCGAATTTAAGCAATTTTTGCTCATCATTCTCCTTGAAGATACTCAATGGAATCAAGGCAGCTGCTACATTATGATGCCCTCCAGCTGAGCCAATGTCAGCGAAAGCTTCCTTTAGCATTTTACCCAAATAGATCTTGCTATTCCTAGACCTAGCGCAGATATGCAGGTTATTCTTAATAATGCCATAAATCGCTGTCATGGTTACACCCTCTAAATACAGGAGGAAATCTGCTGCCTGTGGTAGGACATCTCTTTCATTGAGAAAGCCCACGTTTGAGAATAAACAGGAGTTGATTATTCGCTTATTTCGAATTGCATCTGCAAGAGCATCTACAAATTCGAGTGAAATAGAGGTTGCCTCTATCTTCTCCAAGAGCTCTTGATCTGCGAGTGGAAATAAAAAACCAGCTGCCGCTAGATCAGCAGGATGAGTATCTCTCCTGAAATCCAAGGTATCGATTCTAATACCATGGAGCAATGCAGTTGCAAGCTCTTTGCTAATTTGAATATCCAGTTCCTGCAGATATTTTGTTAAGATCGTGGAAGTGGAACCAATGTTTGATCTAATATCTATGAAGCTAGCGTGTACCTCTCCAACTTCAACGGGATGGTGATCGATCACTATATCAACTTTATATCCCTCAGGAAGAGCATTGTAAATAGAGGGTATTGAGTTATCAACAAGTGCGATTTTACCATATTGCTTTAACTTGGATTTATTCAATTTACTTAGTTTTATCTTCAAGAGCTCTATAAAAGCTCTATTTTCCCTTTGATTGATCTCACCATTGTATAGTACCTCTGAATCAACCCCTATGCTAGCTGCAATTGCCTTTAAAGCCATGGCACTTGCAAGTGCATCTGGATCAGGATTGTCATGCACAACTATAGCAAGTTTTTTATCTCCTGTCTTCGAAATTGTATTCAAAAGTTCCTTGGCTCTTTTCATTGAATCTATTTTCTCTAGGTGCCATAAAATTGTATTTTCAATAAGTGAAGGAGTATGTATGACTAGATCCGCTCCAAGTCTCTCAAGTGCCTCTTTTTGCTTCATAGTGGAGGCTCTTGAAACTATGTGAATCAATGGATATCTCCTTTTGAGATACCCCACAGCTTTTCTATTTATTTTAAAATCTTTATCGAGGATAATTGCGCAATCCACGCTAAGTTTACCAATTGCCTCTAAAACTCTAGAGCTCGCAATGCTGCCTTGTATTACCTTGAAATCTCTTGCTCTCAATGCTTCAACGCGTTCTTTATCTTCCTCTACAAGTACTACAGTTTTACCCTGTGCTTTTAGTTCTCTTGCAATTGCAGCAACTATATCAGCTGTGCCTAATAGCGCATAAGCTATCTTTGCTTGGTTTTTCATCAATTTTTATCCGCAACATATATACCGAGGATGTGATATATATTCCTACCTAATATTAACTTAAAATGGGCCGGTGGCTTAGTCAGGTAGAGCGATGGGCTCTTAGCCATTGGAAAGGAGATACCCATTGGTCAGGGGTTCAAATCCCTTCCGGCCCGTTCAAATAGCTTTTTCATTCTTAATTGAATTATCTTTATTGAATTATAATTTCAATATCAAGCTCTTCCGCTCGCGATTGTAAATTGGAGATTAAATCAAGCCCCGCTTACGCAAGCGATAGAGTTGCGCTATATTTTGAATTAACTTGCCATCTCGCGGTCTCTATTGGATAATACCTGGTCTTGATCAAAGGCAACGCTATTCACGGGTAGATAAAGCCTCTTCAAATAACCAAGCAGTTTACCAAAATAAAAATAAAAATTTAAATATTAATTAATTAAAATTAATGTATATCTAGAATCTCCTTCTTGGTTTTCTATGTTTCTGATAGCATTCTCTGCAGTAAACAGGTCTATTTCCATCAGGCTTGAATGGAACTTCTGTTTCTACGTGGCAATCTGCACATATAACTTTATGCATCTCTCTCGGTGCTGAAAAACTTCTAAATGCCATTTATTTCACCTTTTTTGTTTTAGTTATACAAGAGATTCGAGACTTATTTATAGAATAAGTTAAATCCCAATGTATACCAAATTGAGATTGCTTTGATTATATTTAAAGTTATGCTACTCTTTAGGAAGGATCTCAAATGATTTTGAATCTAAAGCATCTTCTTTAAATACTACAAGTTATGCATAATATTATGTGGAATAGAAATAACATCTAATATGATTTTGCTTCTGCTCAAGTGCTTTAGCAACTTCATATTTCTTGATGTTATTTGAAATCGAAATTAAGCTATATTGGAGGAAATGAAATGGCGCAGGCAAAGAATGGTGATACTGTAATTGTCCACTATACAGGTAAACTGGATGATGGTACTATATTTGATACCTCTACTTCACGTGAGCCTTTGCAGTTTACAATAGGTGAAGAGCAATTGATACCTAGCTTTGAAAAAGCTGTAATTGGAATGACCGAGGGTGAAACTAAAACCATTAAGATACCCGCAAGTGAGGCATATGGACCTTATCGTGAGGAATTAATATTGACGATTGAGAGGAACAAATTTCCCTTGTACTTTCAACCAAGGAAAGGTCAAAGATTGCAAATTCGCCAAGCGAATGGCAGCATAGCGTTGGTATATGTGGTTGAGGTTACTGAGTCTACTATTACATTGGATGCAAATCATCCATTGGCAGGGAAGGACTTAACCTTTGATATTCAACTACTTAAAATTTTATAGTATTTATATAATTTTTTTATTTATATACAAAATCTTAAAGTCTTAACCTGTGCCCTTGCAGGGCAAAGCCCTCATCTTTTAAAATAATAAATTTTTTAAATTTATAATAAAATTCTAATTTTTAAATAGAAAACTTTATATATAAGAATAGATCATGTTTATGTTGAAAAATTGAAATTGAAAAAAATTGTAAAAATCAGAAAAAAACCTTCCAGTAGAAATAAAGGGGTGGGTGTAGGAGGGGATGGATTTGGTGCAGTTTCATTCAAATTCAAAATGCGACTTGGCATACACATTTAAGGAAGGCTCCTCCCTATCGAAAAATTTTTTTGAAAATTTTTCAGCCCCCTTAACCTCCTTAAAGTATAGAGCCAAGTCGCATATTCAAAAAGGTGAGAATAAATGAGGAAGAGAATTAAATGTGCAATGTGCGGCAAGGTATTTGCTTCTTATGAAAAATTTGATGAGCATTCCTACCAAAGCCATGGGTTGAAGAGTGTTAAGCCAAATAAACATTACACCCTTGTGAGCAAGCAGCTCCTAGAACTCAATGCCTAGTTTTCTATTTTTTTATTTTCAAAATTTGCCGCTAGAGCAAAAAAGATATGAGGCTGGACTGATTTTTAATATTTGATGTATATAATCATCGTGGGCCTTGGCGGCATTGGTAGAAATCTTGTGGATATCTCAGTTAAGGGTAAAAATAATGTTGTAATTATAGACTTGAATGAGGAGCGCTGCAAGGAGATAGCGACCAAGTACGATGTCCTTGCAGTATGCGGCGATGCTACTTCTAAGTCCACTTTAATTGAAGCAGGGGGAGATAGAGCGGATGCAATTATAGCTACCACAAGTGATGATGCCGTTAATCTAATGACTGTTTTAATGGCTAAGGAGCTCGGGATTAAGCATACAGTGGCGATTGTTAATGAAAGAGAGCACGTTCAGATGTTTAAAAACGCAGACATCCACGTGCTTGAGAATCCAGATGCAATTGTTGCGCGATATCTCTACAGTGCCATTAGGCATCCCGGTATTAAGGACTTCGTCACTTTAGCCGAGGGGAAGGCTGAGATTTTCAAGGTGGTTGCAGAGCATAACTCCAATATCGTGGGTAAAACCTTATCTGAACTCTCACTTCCTAAAAATGCTTTAATTGTAGCTATTGAGCGCAAAGGGGATCTCATAGTTCCAAAAGGCGATATTCGGATTGAAAGTGAAGATGTCCTTCACGTATTCTCTCGAATTGATGAATTGGAAAAAACTAGACAAATTTTAACCGGTTGAGGAGATCGCTTTGGAAGTGGACTTGAAGATAATTTTGCGGGATCTAGGGGGATTGATGGCTATACTTGGTATTGTAATGGATTTTGCAATGCTTCCAGCGCTTTATTTCAGGGAATACGAAGGAATCTTGGATTTTTTCATCCTTTCTTTAATTTGCATAATTCTGGGTCTTGCTTTGCGATTTGGTATAAAAGCAGATGAACCTGAGTTGAAGCATGCTATTATAATCGCCGCAATTGGCTGGCTATTGATTGCATTTATAAGTGCAATTCCCTTTATGATAATTGAGCACTCCAGTTTTATTGATGGCTTTTTTGAGGCAATGTCAGGCTGGACTGGTACTGGTTTAACTATATTTGCTAAGCCAAGTGCGCTCTCGCATACAATTCAATTCTGGCGGAGCACTATGCAGTGGGTAGGTGGCATAGGGGTGATTGTGTTGATGGTTAGCATTCTAGCTAGGCCCGGCACAGGTGCATTTGCACTATATAAGGCTGAAGGTCGAGAGGCGCGGATTCATCCAAGTATTATTTCCACTGTAAGAACCATTTGGTGGATATATCTTGGAATTACCATTTTTGGTATAGCTCTATTCTCTGCTGCTGGAATGCCCCTCTGGGACGCTATTAACCATGCAATGGTGACTCTTGGCACTGGTGGTTTTAGCATAAAAGATGGAAGCATAGGAGAATATAATAATATTTATATAGAAATTATTTCTTTAATTATCATGTTTCTAGGTTGCGTTCCATTTCTTCTTTACTACAATTTCTTAAAAGGCAACTTCAAAGCATTCATTCGAGATATTCAAATCAAAGCCTTTCTCTCAATGATTTTAATAGGCGTGGTAACACTAGTCTTTGAGAACTTTTACTTCGCACGCTTAGAGTTATTTGATTCCATTCGCTACTCCAGCTTTCAATTCATATCTGGATTGAGTACTTGTGGGCTTCAAAACTCAGATATAAGCAATTGGTCGCCAACTGCACTTATCATTCTCTCCATTGCAATGATCCTAGGCGCACCAACTGGATCAACTGGAGGCGGCATTAAAACCGTGCGCGTATTACTGTTCTTCGCGGGAATAGAGTGGTGGTTCAAGCGCACATTGATGCCAAAGCATGGCATAGCTGTGATTAGATTTGGTGGAAAGCGCTTGACTGAAGATAAAATAACTCGAGAAATCTCAGAAGCTATGTTAATCATATTCCTCTGGATCGTTTTCTTGGGATTTAGCATCATCTCCCTACTCCATTTAATGCCTCAATTCCCAGTGGAAAAAATACTCTTCGAAGTAAGCTCTGCGCAGAGCAACGTTGGCTTAAGCTCAGGGCTTACAAGTGCAAACATGCCAGTGCCTGCGAAGGTCTTGCTTATCTTCAACATGTGGATTGGCCGCCTTGAGATAATTCCAGTGCTTTTGCTATTCAGGGCTTTAATAAGAGGATTCAGAATTGAATAGAATATACCTACCTTGCTGAGACGATTTTCACCACGCTGTTATGCTCCAAAGGGGTTTTCTCCCCAAGCCTCCTCTTCGTCTTGGCATCAATGGCGTAAAGAAAGCCCTCGCCTAAGTCGCTATGCACTAAATAAGCTAGGTCTCTTGCGGTGCTTCCTCTTTTAACTAAAAATGCATCAGGTAATACATTGCCATTTTTATCGCAATATTTATTCTCATCCTCCACTGGGTAAACAACAATCATATTCAAAAGCTTAAAAACCACTGTATTTAAGCACTGCTGCACTCCTGTGCTGCCGAATTTTTTCAAAAGCAGAGATAATTTCTCAAGGGCATTTCTTTGAGCATCAGTTAGCTTCTCAGGCTTTAAAAGCTTGAAATCGCCATCTCCAGGTAGATATTTAATTAAACCACTTTTATCCGCAAGTCTAAGTGCAACTTCAGCAGCAGCGCAAGTTGGAATCACTACGTAGCCTTTTTTCTCAAGCGCTTTAAGCTTAGAGAGATTCTCCTCTGGGGCTATGTCGATTTTATTTGCAGCTAATATCAAAGGCTTACTTATCTTGCGTACTTCATCAGCAAATTTTATCAAATCCTCATCACTCCAGCTCGCGGGCTTTTCTGGGTTGAGCTCTGCTTTATCTATGGCATTTTTTATATGCCCTTCAGAAATTCCTAAACCAGTGAGTTGCTCGTGTATGAATCGTTCAATCCTAATTTCCTCGAGCTGCGCTTTTCTTGAAATGCGATCCCAGTTTTTCTTAATTATCCCGAAGATCCACATAGTTACTTCCTTCTCAAAAAAGTCAATATCGTTCAATGGATCGTGATTGCTCACTCCAACTACATTGCCCTCGATATCTGTACTCCCGCTGGCATCAACCACGTGAATAATTGCTTCGCTCTGTCTCATTTCATCTAGAAATGCATTTCCAAGTCCCCTTCCCTTATGTGCATCTGGCACTAAGCCAGCCACGTCCACTAACGCCACTGGAATAAATCTATTGCCATCTATGCATTTCTCGCATTTAACCTTAAGCTCTGTGCATACGCATGGCACTCGTATGTAGCTAATACCATGATTAGCTTTAATAGTGGTGAAGGGATAGCTTGCGATCTCAACATTAGCAAGGGTGAGTGCTTTAAAAAGCGTAGTTTTACCTGAATTTGGCTTGCCTGCGATTGCTATTGAAATCATTATTCAAGCCTCAAGTGCTTTTTTAACTGCATCCATATTTGCCTCAACTTCTATGAGCCTGCCGCATATTTTTATCACTGTCTCAGGGTCTTTAAGCAAGTGGCCAGTTGCAACGCATACGATGCATTCATCATAATCAATAACCCCTAGATTTACAAGCTTTCGAAGTCCAGCTATAGCTGCTGCACTAGCTGGTTCAACACCTATACCCTCGAGTCTAGCGAGGTCTTTCTGTGCTTTAGTAATTTCATCATCGGTAACTGTTTCAGCTGTTCCTTTTGACTCGCGAATCGCTTTTAATGCCTTTGGAGCATTAACTGGGTCGCCTATTCTAATTGCAGTTGCAATAGTATCAGGCTTTGACTCCCTCTCAATTTCTCTAGCGCCACTTTTAATTGCTTTAACAATGGGACTAGCACCCTCAGCTTGAATTCCAATCATTTTAGGTATATTTGAGATCAAACCATAGAGCTTTAATTCCTTGAAGCCTTTGTAAACCGCAGAGATGTTGCCTGCGTTTCCCACTGGCAGTATAACTCGGTCAGGCGCTCTCATTCCCAATTGGTCTGCAATTTCAAAGCCAATTGTTTTCTGGCCCTCAAGTCGGAATGGGTTAACGCTGTTCAGCAAATAAAAACGCTGCTCTCGACATAGATCGCGCACTAATCTAAGAGCTCTATCGAAGTTGCCCTTTATCGTTATCACCTTGGCACCGTGCATAAGTGCTTGAGCAACTTTACCAAGTGCTACTTTCCCACTTGGAAGCAATACAACAGCAGGTATTCCTGCTTTAGCTGCATATATAGCGAGGGATGCAGAGGTATTACCAGTTGAGGCACAAGCTACGGTATGCATTCCCATTTCAAGTGCTTTAGTTACTCCAACTGTCATCCCTCGGTCTTTAAAGGATCCAGTTGGATTCATCCCCTCGTGCTTTACATAAAGCTCTTTTATTCCAATATCTTTAGCTAAGCGGTTGCATTTATAGAGAGGGGTTCCACCCTCCATCAATGTAATTGGTTCTCTCTCAATTGGGAGTAGAGCGCGATATTTCCATACCCCAAGGTG
This sequence comes from Methanocellales archaeon, assembly GCA_038850275.1. Classification (GTDB taxonomy): domain Archaea; phylum Halobacteriota; class JAWCLZ01; order JAWCLZ01; family JAWCLZ01; genus JAWCLZ01. The sequence goes on from JAWCLZ010000001.1 coordinate 77,005, forward strand.
GCTATTGTCTATTTTGAATTCAATTTGAGAGTAATCATAGATTACATCAAGCAGCCCCCCGCAGCTGCCGCAGGTGTAGATTATATCTGTATGGGGATATTCAGTACCACATTCCATGCATCTAAGGAACATTCGCATTTTTAAGCCTCGCTTTAATTAACTCCTCACCCACTCTCAATGCTTCATCGATGTTCTCAGGCCTAGGACCCCCACCTTGAGCTAAATTTGCATTTCCCCCTCCTCCGCCGCCAACTACTTTACTTGCCTCTCTTGCTATTAAATCAGCTGTTAAGCCTCTTTTGATGGCTTCCTCCCCAGCGGTTGAGACGATCTTCACTCCATTGGATATACTTGCAAGTAGTGCTACAGCATTGCTTTTGCTCAACTCAGCTGCTATTTTGATCAACTCCTCTATATCTGCATCTGAGATTTTGCTCACTATAACTCTAATCCCACTTATTGTTTCAGCGTTTTCAAGAAGATTTTTCGCCTGCAGCCTTGCAAGCTTCTCCTTCAATGTTTCAATCTCCTTCCGCTGTCTCTTCCACTCTTCAAAGAAACGCTCCACAGTTTCAGGGAGCTGAGCTGGTGGAACTCGAAGTATTTCAGAGCTCTTCTTCAATAGTTCTTCTCTCTCTAAGTTCTTTGCAATTGCTGCCTCTCCAGCTGCAAACTCCAGTCGCTCAACGCCATCTTGCACTCGCTCAGTTCGCAGGATTTTAATTGGGCCTATCATTCCAGTTGACTTGCAATGCGTTCCTCCACAAGCTTCAACATCTTCATCTATTTTTACCACTCTTATTTTATCTCCAACTGGCACACCACCTTGATAAAGTGTGAAGCCAAATTTCTTCTCTGCTTCATTTCTATCCATCCAGAGAATATCAATTCTAGCGTTTTTCATCACAATCTTATTCGCAAGTATTTCAATCTCTCTAAGTTCTTCATCAGATATGCGCTTATAGTGGGAGAGATCAAGTCTAGCTTTATCGATTTCTTTTTGCGCGCCAGCTTGCCAGATATGCTCTCCAAGTACCTTTCTAGCTGAAAGTGCAACTATATGAGTGGCTGAATGATGCCTAGCGTGGGCAAGGCGCTTTTGATAATCAATCACCCCTAAAACCTCGCCTCCAACTTTAATTCCACTACTGTCAGTTACTTTATGTAGTATAACGCCATCTTGCATCTGCACATCTATTACTTCCTTTTTAATCTTCCCAATTTTAATAAAACCAGTATCCGCAGGCTGCCCCCCTCCTTCTGGGTAGAAAAGGGTTTGATCTAGCACTAGGTAGTCATCAAAGACATCGAGAACTCTGGCTTTAAATCTTTTGTTAAATGGCTGCTCATAGTAAAGCTGCTTTGTAGCTGGTAAAGTCTTAAGGCGCTCTCTATATATAGCTTCACCTTTTTCCTCCACTACCTTGCTATGGCTCCTTGCTATGATTGAATAAAAGTTATCAGGCAGTTCTACTTCTACTCCAATTTCATTGGAAATGTTTCGCACAATCTCAGGGGGGATACCATGGGTATCGTAGAGCTGAATGAGTTCTTCAAGGGGTATTTTTTCATTTCTAGCTTTATGATATTGCGCGGTTTTCTCCACCAGTCTAGTGCCCCTTGCAATTGTTTCAGCATATCTCATTTCCTCTAGATCGAGGATTTCTGTAATTATGTCTATTTTCTTGAGATACTCAGGGTAGCTCTTGCTAACGTGCTTCTCAATTTGAATGCGCACTATTTCTGAGAGTTTTTGTTTTAATTTTAATGCTTGCATTAAACGCAGCATTCTTCGAATCACAAGTCTAGCTAAATACCCTGCTTTCACATTAGATGGAATAATTCCATCCCCGAGCATGAATGCTAAGCAGCGGGAGTGATCTGCGATTGCATATACAGCTTCAACTGGCTCCAAGATTTTATTTAGCTTATCCACATCTAAGCCAATTTCACTTGCAATTTGCTTCCTAAGTAGCATTAAATTCGCTTTACTGCTGACATCCATATATCCAGCGAGCTTGGCATTCATTGCTAATATATTTGAATACTCAGGGTCCCTCAGGGAGTGCTCTATACCAGCAATTGCCATGAGTTCATTCACCACTTCAGGGAAAACTGCATCGTAGATCGTGGGAGCACCATTTGAGCCCCATACAAACCTCTCAAGTCCATAGCCGGTGTCCACTATATATAAATCCATTTTCCTATAGCGCTCGCCTTTAAGCTCGATATCTCCATTTTTATCTGCCACTAAATTCATAAAAACAAGGGTTGCTACCTCTAAACCTCTAATTAAAACCTCAACAGCTGGCCCAGCATTACCCCCGCCCATCCAAGGGTTTTCCTTGAATGTCACTTCATCTAAATTTGCCCCTAGTTCTTGGAGCAATAAACTGCAGAGTTCTACAGTTCGATCTTTCCAGTAGATCTCCTTACCTGGATAGTTGAAAACGTGATGTGCCATCATTTCAAAGGTAGTGAGGTGCCTACCACTTCTGCCAACTGAATCTAAATCATCTAAGCGTATGCACGGCTGAGAAATGGTAAGGGGATTTGCAGGGGGAGGTATCTTGCCAGAGGTTACCCAAGGTTGGAAGTCAGCTATGCTTGCTATTGTGAGATAAATATCATCGCGCCATCGTGCCACTACGGGGTAGCGATTAACCCTTGTGTGTCCATGTCTTTCGAAGAATGAGAGATAGGCCTCGCGCATTTCATTCAAGGTATGCTGCTTAAAAACTGGGTTGCCTATGAAGTTGTAGGGCACGCAAGGGGCATCGCCGCAAACCTCTCGATCCACATCTCTCGTCCAGAAATAGCTCTTGCATTTCCCGCATTGCTTTCTTATAAATCCATTTCTATGAAAATAATCCAGTTGATATTCTTCTTCCATCATTGATGCATCACACTCTCTTCCATGAGCGTGGTGATATATTTAAATTCTACCTTAAATGCTTTAATCATAGCTCTATCTCTTGAATTGGCCTGCCATCTTTCGTTGCTGGAGCTAGCCAGTCTATTAATCGATCTATTTCATCTGATTCTATCTTAACGTGGATTGAACCAAGTGCGACTGGTTCTTCCACAAAGTTGATCTTCCCAACATATGCCACTTGCTTGTTAAGCTCAAACTCAATTGCACTGCCGCGTTTATACTTCAAAAAAGTGCTTCTCGCGGTGTCCAATATCTTCTGCCTTCTAAGCAATTCATGCATTTTTCGCAAACTCTCGATATCACTAGCACTTCCTATTAAGCGCTGAGCAACGCCAAATCCCCCCTCCAGCTTGAGCTCTACATTCGGGAAGAGCTTTTTGATTGCTGCTTCAACTTTTTCTTGACTCTCAGTTGGATGTACAAGTGCTGAAATGATTAGATTTATCTTCATTTTTAAACCTCTTCGAATATTTTCTTCACCCTAGCTTTGAACTCTGCTAAGCTACCATTATTTTCTATGATGTAGTCAGCGTGTTTAATTGCCTCTTCTACTCCCCAGCTTGTCTCAAGCTCGTCTTTCTTAATGAAAATCTCCATATCGCTAGCGTCATCCTCTCTTTTTCTACTTCTAACTCTTTCATATCTAATTCGTTGATCAGCGATGATCGCCATGAGCTTGAAGTTATCTCCAAATTCTTTTTTAAATAACTTTACCTCTTCCCAGCTGCGTATTCCATCTATTATTACGTTTTCAATATTTAACTCCCTCAATCGCTTAATTGTGCGCTTTGCTATAGCTTGAGATCCTTCTTTTTGCCTGATCATAGTTGCGTATTTTGAAATTGTTTCCATATTTATTTTCATTCCCTGCTTGAGGATTTCTTCTCTAACTAAATCACCCATGCGAATTACTTTCATTCCCATTGCCTTGCCAATTTCTGATGCAAGGGTTTTCCCAGCTCCTTGTCTACCCACTATTCCAATTGCCTTCATTCTATTTTCTCATTGCCTTTTTCTTTAGTTCTAATTCTAACTTCTTTTAAATATTGCTTAGCTGCTTTAGCAAGCTCAATCAATTCCTCCCTTGATAATGGAGAGCTCCGCTTGATTTCCTCACTCCAAGCAAGCTCAGGCCTGCCTTGTTGAATTGCATAGCAATTGCAACCGCTTATTGCTTTCGCTATTTCTATTATTTGCTCTTTATTATCATTCAAGCCTTTGAATACAGTGGTTCTAACTTCGAATTCAACTTCGCTATTTCTGCAGATCTCAATAGTTCTCTTTATTTTTTCTATAGTTCCAACCGAGGCTACACCAGTTATATCTCTATATAGATCTACATTTGATAATGGTGCTTTGACATCTAGGAAAACAGCATCTATTTTTTTATCAATGCAAAGTTTATTTATATTCTCTGGCAAGCTTCCATTTGTTTCAATTGCAATTTTTAATCCAAACTGCCTTGCTTTAGCACTCAATTTCTCCAGCGGGGGTAGCTGGAGACTTGGTTCCCCACCTGAGTAAACTATTGCATCTATGAAATCTCTAGCTTTTTCAATTTCTTCTTCCACGATTTCTATATCAACATAGTTATCTCCCTCTAGAAGAGCATAATTCTGGCAGTATTTGCATTTAAAGGTGCATTTTCTCAAGTATATTACCATTGCAACTTTACCATACCAATCTATGGTTGAAATCTGCGTTATACCTCCTAGGTTTAGTTTCATTGCCTTTTAAATTGCTGCTGCATAATTTAAATTTTTACCAAAAATAATTTAATAAATAATATAAAATTGAAGGCGAAATCTTTATTACCAGATTTGATAAAAAACTTTTTTTATAAATTTTGAGGTAAACATGGAGAATCTTTATCTCGCCCTCAAAAACCTTCTAGAGAAACAACAGCTCTCTATTAGTGGAATTTCCAGAGAATTAAAGGCAAAAGGACTGGAGCACCATAGATTAGTGCTCACAGGCTATCTTCGAGCATTAAAAGACCTAGGCTATATAAATGAAACTGAAATACCTCCCTCCAAGATCTATTCTTTTAAATCAACTTCAAAGAGAGACATATACACCTTGATAGGAGAAAGGATAATTGAGCTTCAACCTGAGAAGAAATTCCAAGTAACAGTTTATATATTGAACAAGTTATTCAATCGCCCTTGCTTTAAATCCGAGCTCAAAATGATAGGCATCACTCCTAAAGAGACAGAAGGGGTAATTGAAATAAGGGATGCACGGGTTAAGAGATATAGAGAAAGCATAAAGCAGATTGCAATTCCACCTGACGATCCAGCTTATGAGGTTCAAAAAATTGATGTGGAAGCCATGGAAGAAAGCATTGAAATTCTAGCTAGTGTAATCAGAGATATAATGAACCTAGCAGGGCTTTATATTAAATATCAACAGACGAAGCTCACTCAAGGAGGACCATGAAATTCAGCTTCTCCTCACTTAGCTTAACCCAAGACCCATTTGAATGGGCTTTTGAACTTGAAAAGATAGGTTTTAAGGGCTGGGAGATTGTTAGCGAGGGCAAGCAAAAATTAAGTGAAAATTTAGCTAACATAGAAGCTATCGCAAGCAGCACAAATTTAGAAATAACAGTACATGCTCCATTCTCAGATTTAAATATAGCTAGTTTAAACCAGCTAATCTGGGAGGTGAGCGTGAAGGAAATCTGCAACTGCATTAAGCAAGCCTCAAGCTTTGCCTCAACTATTGTCATCCACCCGGGTGTACTCTCTCCACTCGGGGCCCAGCTTCCAGATAAAGCTTGGGAGCAAAATATAGCTGCTTTAAAAATCTTTGGGGAAAAAGCTAGAGAATATGGAGTGAGAGTAGTGCTTGAGAACATGCCAAATATAGATCGAATGCTTGGCCAGCGCTTGGAAGAACTCCTTGGTTTAATTGAAAACTCAGATCAAAACATAGGCATAGCCCTCGACGTGGGACATGCATATTTAACTAAAACCCTTAAAAGTTTTTTGAGCAATTCAGAGAAAATCGCTCACGTGCACCTCCATGATAACCTAGGGAAAAAGGATGATCACTTGCCGATTGGCACAGGTGCAATAAAATGGCAAGAGTTACTCCCAAAGTTGATGAAAATAGATGCAAAATTTATAATTGAAAGTAGAAACATTGCAGATGGAAAGAAAAGCCTTGAAAATTTAAGGAATTTAAAAAAGGGGTAACAATAAAGACTGAAATCAAATAACCCAAAGCCCTAAACTAGGTCTTCCCCGCCCATATATACCTGCTGAATCGCGTTGTATAATTCCTCAATTCCAAAGAGAGTGTTTGAAGAAATTGGTGCAATTTTGCTTGTGAAGGCATGGAGCGCTTCAAGAGCTTTAAAAATCTCAATAAAGGATTCCTTTGACATAGATGGAGAAGAAGCACATAGTGCTTCATATAGACTCTCACAGTCTACGCTCCAGTTAACTATTTTCTCCACCTCTTGTTGATCAAGCAAATCAACTTTGGAGAGAATATTTAGAAAAGGGAAGCCGAATCTAAATTGAGTTGAAGCACTAAGAAGCAAAAGTGAGACAAAACCTTCTGGGGTGCGAGCAAGCATGGGATCTATTAAAAAAGCTAGAAAAGATCTCCTTCCAAGTGAATTGATGAACATTTTAAACGCGGGTCTGAATGCAAAGAGTTCAATTTGACCAGGGGTATCGATAACTGCATAAGGAGCTTCAAATCCATCCAACTCCCTCTTGATTTCTTGAACATTTAAAGTGATTAAATCTGCACATAAGATCTGAGCACCATTCGGGCCTAGGCTATATTTATCCATCACATCTTCTAATTTCACCCAATCTCGAATGTCAATATCAGGATCATATGGCAGTTGCTCAGCACCTGGATCAAGATTAACCATAATCGCTTCAAAGCCACGATTGCGCATCCAATGTTGAAAAGCGCCAGCAAGTGTAGTTTTGCCACTCCCAGCGGTTCCAACGATGTATAGATTCACCATCTCCATATTCAAATAAATATGTATGATAAGAAGTATAAGAATTTCATTAAATCAAACCAAAAACTTAAAATAAAATATCTCAAATATGATAAACATCTCAATATTGAGAAAACTATGAGTGATATCTTAGCATTAAAGAAACTTGCACTCTTGGGAGCTATTCACACTCCAATAAAGCTCTCTACATTAGACTTCGCAAGGTATATCCAAGCGAGTCCTCAAACTGCTTCAAGGCGCTTTCAAAGCTTGGAAAAACAAGGATTGATTGAAAGAAAGCATATACCGGAGGGACAGATGATCCTACTCACTCAAAAAGGAGTGGAGAGTCTTAAAAAAGAATATAGTGAATATAAAAAAATTTTCAGGATCAAACCTAAACACTGCAAATTAAGAGGAAGAGTAATCACAGGCTTAGGAGAGGGACAATATTATATGTCACTCGATGGCTATGTGAAGCAATTTGAGAAAATACTTGGATTTAAACCATTCCCAGGTACATTGAATATTAAACTAGATGAAACAAGCATTATAGAGCGAAAAAGACTTAACCATGGAATTCCGCTGCATGGCTTTAAATCAGATCAAAGAACCTATGGAGGGGGGGAGGTCTACCCAGCTAAGCTTGGCAAAATAAAGGGTGCAGTAGTAATACCCGAGCGCACTCATTACCCATTAGATATAATTGAATTCATAGCTCCCATTAACTTGAGGCAAAAACTTGGATTGAGAGATGGCGATGTGGTGGAAGTGAGGATAACAAATGATTCAAGAAGCTATTGAAGCCCTAAGAAAAGGTAGAATGATCTTAATTTACGACTTCGATGATCGAGAGGGGGAAACGGACTTAGTTGCACCTGCCATGAATATAACCCCTAAAGATGTAGCTAGAATGAGAAGAGATGGGGGTGGATTAATTTGTGTGGCAATACATCCAAGGTCAGCTCAAATCCTAGGTCTTCCCTATATGTTTGATATCCTGAGAACCGCGAGTTTAAGTGGCAATGGATATCGCGCTATAGAAACAATGTATGAGCGCATTGGCGATATACCATATGATAAGCGCTCTTCATTTTCAATTTCAGTTAATCACCGCAGTACATTTACAGGTATAACAGATCGCGATAGAAGTCTAACTATAAGGGAAATAGCAAAAGCTGTGGAAATCTCCCTCAATGGAGGTGCAGTAAACTTCGGCAAATACTTCCGATCCCCTGGTCACGTGCATATTCTAAGAGCAGCGGATAAGCTTCTGGAGGAAAGGAAAGGTCAAACTGAGCTCTCCATCGCCATGGCTGAGATGGCTGGAGTTACACCTGCAATGGTGCTCTGTGAAATGCTCGATGATGAAACAGGTGGAGCGCTATCAAAGCAAAAAGCAATTGAATATGCTAGCGAGAGAAACCTTGTTTTTATAGAGGGTAGCGAGATAGTGGAAGCATATTTTAAGTATAAAAAAAGGGAATATGAATGCAGTTCTAAATAGCAAAGAGATAAAAAAGCTATTGATAAAGCAAAATCCCCCATTAATTGAGAACTACATCGATTTGGAGCAGCAGCTTCAGTCAAATGGTTTCGATTTAACGGTTCAGAAAGTTGAGGCACTGCTTGAAAAAGGAGAAATTGCATTTGAAAATACCCAGAGAAAAATCCCTAGGGGAGAGAAGTTAGAGTTCGATGGAAATGACTGGCTATTTCTCCCCAGAGGCTGCTATAGAATTATTTTGAATGAGGTTGTCAATATACCCAATAATTTAATTGCCATAGGCAAGCCAAGGTCAAGTTTAATAAGATGTGGAGCAACCATTGAAACTGCATTTTGGGATGCAGGTTACTCAGGCAGAAGCGAGGTCTTACTTGTGGTTTTCAATGAATATGGATTGAAGTTGAAGCGAAACGCAAGGATAATGCAGTTGATTTTCCTAAGAATAGATGAAGTTGAAAAAGGATATAGCGGTATATATCAACGTGAGCATATTAATTGAAATTAAATTGAGAACTATATGATAATTGACTTCCACGTTCACATCGGCGAGCATCATATGTTCAGCCAGAGCTTGCTTGAATATTGGCGCTCAATGAACCCCGAGGATTTCCACAAGCTTATAACTCCTGATTTTCTATATAAAAAGCTATCAAGCGCAGGGATAGATTATGCTGTTATACTAGCTGAGGCATGCGAGGGAGTAACTGGAGTTGTGCCAAATGAGTATGTAGCAAATTTCTGCTCAACAAGGAGGGAATTCATACCCTTCGCTGCAGTTAATCCAAATAGAGAGAGAAATCCAGTTAAAAAACTAGAGGAAGCAATTGAAAAGCTCAAGATGAAAGGACTTAAGCTCTC
>JAWCLZ010000001.1:86281-177864 GCA_038850275.1 Methanocellales archaeon
TCTCACCGCCATATATGTATTTCTATCCCAATGAGAAGAAAATTTATCCACTTTATAAGCGCGCTGAAGAGCTCCAGATCCCTGTGGTATTCCATACTGGTTCTTCCATTTTCAAAGGCTCGAGATTGAAATATGCTAATCCTATATATCTTGATGATGTCGCAGTAGACTTCCCTGAGCTGGTAATCATTCAAGCACACGGGGGCAGAGGAATTTGGTATGATACTGCTTATTTCCTTGCTAAGCTTCATCCTAATATCTACCTCGATATAACAGGTTTGCCGCCTCAAAACCTACTTAAATACTACCCAGAGCTTGAGAAAATCCAAGATAAGGTGATCTATGGAAGTGACTATCCAGCGATTGGAGATTTAAAGAAAAATATAGAGAGAATCAAATCCCTGCCAATTTCAAAGAAAGCAATTGAAAAAATTTTAGGAAAAAATGCTAGGAAAATCTTAAAAATATAAGTATAGGCAAGTTAAAAGTATTGAGCAAACAAGGGCGCTCCGGTAGTGTAGCTCGGCCAATCATCGCGGCCTTTCGAGCCGCGGACTCGGGTTCAAATCCCGACCGGAGCATAATTAATTCAATTTCTATTCAGCATTCCTTTCTCTTTTGTGTACGCCACGTGGTTTCAAACAAACTAAACCCTTAATATAGTGTAATAACTCATTCCAAGTAGAATCGAAGTCACAATGATTCCTGTGATAACACCAGTGAGGATTGGAGTTTGAATATAAGCTGGGGTTATTGAAAATATCAACCAAATGGTGACTCCAGTGATTACTCCACAGAGCAGACTTAAGATTATTAATAGCCGTCTCACGCTTCTCATTATTATATTTTTCATTGCAGTTAGTATTTGCAGTAAGTATTCAAGCTATAATTTTTTCAAACTATTTTCAAATATCTTGGTCATGCATCCAGCAATTAAACCAGCAATAGCATCGTCTAAGAATACATTTAGTTTCGATAGAATCCCTGGTTTGACTTGGTCATATCTTATGAAATTAAAGAGGGCCTTCTTTCCACCTATGAATTCAGCGATTACCATGCCAATTAACTCATCCGCTAAAATAAACGCTGGGCCAGTTCTCTTCTCAGAATCACTTAGTTTATGCTTTTCATCTAGATAGATCGCGGCATCGATGAGGAGGTAAACATTGGGGTCGAGCAATTGCTTTTCAACTTCTCTTTGAAATCTTTTTTGTATCTCAAGTTTACTCTCCTCATCTAATTCTCCCTTGGGCTCGTAAAGTGCAACTGCTGATTCACCCATGGACTCAAGTGTAACTCCATATTTCCATAGAAGGGCATTTATATCATTCATACCATTTATATCATTCATATCATTCACTGAATTCCAGCGCTAATTTTTCATTTAATTCATCTAAGAATCTTTCGAAATTATGCCTCGGAACTCTAGCGCCAGCTGCTGATGGATGGCCTCCACCGCTTCCCCCTAGCATTGGGCATATTTTTCTGAGTAATTTATTGAGATCGATCTTCAAGTTGCGCGTTTTCAAGCTCATGTCAACCATTCCCTTCCAATCCTCCCCTGCTATGCCTATCAATGCATTGGTTAATCTTATGATGTATAAGGCTGTCTTCCCTAGGGAGAAGGGATAATTTAGCACATAAGCTAAATTACCCCTCATTTGCACTTTATCTTCAAGTTCAAGCACCGCTGCCTCCTCTCGGCGAGAATGCTCAATAGCTAGTTCAATTAATTTGCTATCAAAACTTGGAGGCAAGTTGCGTGCTAGATTGGATATTATACCTCTCTTGAGCGTATAATCTCTCTTCCGTCCCTCGATTCCTTGAATGATTATTCCACTTTCAAAATAAAGAGTTCTTTTATCCCATTTCTCAAGCAGCTTTTGAATAAAATGAGTATGATTTAAATAGTCCCCTATGGCACCGTAGATAGCTACTCTAGAGTACTTAGGGTCAAGCTTGGATTGGAAAAAGCGATAGCTTAATTCAGCTGTAGAGCAAAAGGTTTCATGAAGTGTTTTCTTTGGCAATAACTCTCTGGAAATCCCTTCCGGGAGTGGATGGTGATCTATATAGACTAGCTCTCCCTTTTTTTCAATTGCTTTGAATTTCTCTAGAACTTGAGGTAAATGGTTCTCTGAAAGAGCTATGTCACATATGATAACCAAACTCGCTTCTTCAACAACATCTAGATCTTCTAGCAATCCATATGGATTTGTGAAGAAAACACGAGCCTCGGGGTGAGCAGCTAAAGCTAGAGCTCCGGAGCATAAGCCATCAGTATCCCCATGGGTTAAGATCCAAGCATCCATAGCTTTAGTTCTTATCATAGATATATAAAAACTCTTCACTTAAGCAGGAGGTTTTAATCTATATACCTCTCTATCCATCAATTCATAATGTCTTTTTAACTTGGTGTTCTTCAAGCGATGGGTTTGATAGCTATGCTCCTCATATTTTTCATATGAAGCGAATATTCTCCTGCAAATCAAGCATTTAATTCGCTTGCGCATCTTTTTAAAAATTTATTGAAATTTAGTTAAAAAGATTGAGAAAGAGCAAGGTGAAAGTAATCCTAAATTATTAACTTGAATTTTAATATATCAACAAGTAAACCTAGGGATGGGAAGGTAAATATAGCGATCAAACATAGTTGCTGCGTATTTAAGCCAAATAAATAAGCTGGAGAGCTATTGATTAAAAGCAGTATGTTCGAGGCACCTGCCAAGATTCCTGCAGTTAACGCGCCGATCATAACTCCAACCCACATATTCCATTTAGTGTTGAAATAAAATAGATAAGCTACGGAGAGGGCAAATAGTGAAAGGCAGACCTTGGTCAATAGTAGTCCAAGTGGACCAAGTGCTAGATATATTTTTTTAAGCAAAATGCTGGTTTCATATGCTATTGAATATCGCTGTATTAAGACAAATGTTGATAGGCCATCGAACAATCCATAGAATTGAATACTCAGCGTGAATAAAAACTCAGGCCAATTAAAAAATGCTTCCTTGTACGTCATGCCGACCCCCTGTTTATTTTCTTCTACCCTTTGTTAATAATAAGCCTTTTGATAAAAGGGTAAGATAGGCATAATAGCAAAGTGATAGAATAAGCCTATCTTATTTATGCATAAACTCGAAAGTTATACAGGTTTAAATTTTTTCATAGGAGGCGGGGATTCTGGGATTACTAGCACAGGGATATTTGATACTTTGTTGATTAGCTCCACAGTTGGACTTCGGCGTAGGAATCGATAAATTGGATCATATTGAGTGTGCCCCATTATCACGAGATCAAATTTCTCAGCAAATTTGATTAGTTCCTCGCTGATGTTTTCTTGTTTTTTATCTGTATTTATTAAGTCATATGTGGCTTTTATATTATTTTCCATGCAAATTTTCACATTTTGAGCAAGCTTTGCAGCTGCTTCTTCTTTAGAAATATTTGCTTCTTCTTTGGGTAATATAGTTATGAAGTGGAGTTCTGCATTTAATTCCTTTGCCAGTTGTAGTGCAGTATCGATAGCTTTGCTGTGATTTGAAGCTGGCTTAACTGGCACCAAGATCCTCTTCCTCAACATCATATTAAGAATTAATAACATAAATATAAATATTTTTCGTAAAAATGTAGAAAAATTAATAAGTTTTTAGTATTTTATTATAATAACTTCAAGTAATTTTATATATCCTTGCTTCACTGTTTGCAAAAACTAGTTCATATGAGTTAAATTTCTCAAGCACATTGCTCCCATATCTCAATTCCTCAGCACTACCTACATATATATAAGTGATATTATATTTCTTCAAAAGTTCCTTTGTTCTTTGCGTTGAAGAAGTATAAATTTCATCCACCTCTGCTATTCTACGATTTACTTCTTCATAGTTATTCCTCCAGTTTACCTCATGTCCAGCCCAACCTATGGGCGTAGGCAAGCCTGTGAATGCTGATATATATGAACTCCAAGTATAGGAAATCCCAGGTGCTTGAAGAATTACTTCTACCTTTTTAACATTTTCATTTAACCATTGAATAGCTTCATACTCCCCTAAATGCTCCCTTTTAATGTAAAGAGTGCCATCTAATTCAGGTTTATTTTTAAAGCCATTGGACTTGAGATAGGCTGCGGAGAAGGGATACAATGAGCCCATTAAAATTAGAGCGCTAGCTGCAAATGCCCACGCTTTTTTTTCAAAAAACCACCTTCTCAAGCTAAAGCAAGCATATGAGGCAGCGATTGCATAGAATAGCCAGTTCTGAAGATAGAGTTTAAAAACAGTATTCATTCTATGGTATCTCAACCCCATGGCATCTTTGATGTAGAAAAATTCGCAGAATAGAGAAAGAAAAGTACCTGTTAATATTAATAATAATATATATTGTTTGCTTGAATCGCTCTCTCTTTTCAATAAAACGATGGAAATAGCTATAACTGGGATTAGAATGATTAGCAATTGTACATCTAAAATGATTGAGAATAAGCATAGCAATGCTATAATAGCGATGTCTCTAAACCTCGCTCTATAGCTAGCTATTAAATATGAAGCTATTGGGAATAAAAAAATTAGAAAGATCGCTAGATAATTTGGGAGACTGCTTCTCTCCATTACCAATCCAACTTCCCTAGGCGATGTTAGTAGAATGAAGAAGGGGAGATAGAGAATTATAGTGCTTGAAACAATGGCTATGGCAAGCAGCATTCTCTTAAAATGCTCTCGAAGCTTAAGGAATAGAGAAGCTAGAGTTAAAAAGAAGTAAGTTGGGAAGTCCCAGCTGTTCAAGGGATAGAGAAAGCCTAGAGCTAGACTTATAGTGAGGAGCAGGCTCCACTTCACTTCCTTGGATATATAAAATGCTAGGAGTAAGTAGAGCAGTAATAATTGAAAGGCAATTGAGATCATATGCGGGTGAAGATCTCCATGCAAGAAGCTGAAAAATGGGAATTCATTTATAGTATTTGGAATAACCCTCGAGCTTGCCCAGTACCAACTTGGAGTGAGTGAAATAAATTCAAATGAAGGAGGGGAGCTAGTTATGAGGAAGTGAAGTTTATAGAAAACAGGTGGGGAAATTGAATAAATTAATGCAGCTAGCAATTGAAGAAAACCCACTAAATTACCAATAACCACTGCTAGAAAACCTGTGAGCAAGCCAAATTTAAAATCGCGGCATAAACTAAGACCAATTCCAAATGCAGCGTTAAACGCTAAAGCAAAGAAAGTTGCAACTGCTAAGTTGAATCCAAGTGATAGGTCTACATTTGAGAGCAAAGCGAGATTCGCAACAGTTTGAAAGCCAAGGTAATAATAATGCATAGCCTCACCTGCGAACCAAGGATCAAAAGGCGGGAAAAAGCTGCTGCGTAGAATCGCCTTTATAAAGCCAAACTCCATCATTTTCTCCCCAGCTGTCCAGTAATAATCAGGGCTGAAGCTACGAATTAAGGTGAAGATCAAAAATGCAAGGCTAAAAATTGCTTCATTCTTCAAAAATCGCTTTAAATCTAATTCAATTTTGAATTTGAAGAAAATATAGATTGAAAAACAAGCAACTATTGCTAGGGAGAAATAAATCATCGAAAAGCTATATGGATAAAAGAGAGTGAAAAGCCAAGTGATATAGCTAACGAGTACCAAGCCAATTAGCTTTGCAATCGCGTATCCTACATCTTCTAGTTCGCTGCAGAGGTAAATTGCAATTGGCAGTGCAGCTAGGCCTATGATTTCTAAAGCTAGCCACCAAGAAATCATACCCTCTTCCCCACTAGCTCCTCAAAGCTCAATTCAAGTTTCAAGAGATAAAGCAAGCCGAAGGCCAAAGTTGCAGCATTTTTAATCAAATGGTCTAAAAAAGCAGCGATGAAGCCTAGGCTCCCTGGAATTCCACCTAATTTAAATATAATAGCAAGAGTGCCTTCATATGTTCCAATTCCACCTGGAGTCAGGGGTATCACTTTCACAAGATTCCCTAGGGTTACTGCGAGGAAAACCAAGGATAGAGTTGGAGTTGAATTCAACCCAGATAGAATGAAATAGCAAGTAAATGCATCTATGCACCATATTGCTAGAGAAAATATTAATATAGAGAAGAAGGACTTTGGATTCACTGAAACTGATTGAATTTCATTTAAAAATCTAATTAAATGGCTCCTTATATTACTGCTCCTTATATTACTATCACTTGAATTTGAAAACTTGGTTTTGAATAATTTGAAAAGGAAAATGAAAAGGAGGAATAGAAATATAAATAAAGAAGCAATTAAAAATGCAAAGACCAATTCAGGTAGAAGAACTATTTCCTCAATTAAAATTGCAAGAGCAATGCACCCAGTTAGAGTGATCGCGATTACATCAAAAATTCTTTCGACCGCTAGAGATGAAAAACCAGTTGTTAAAGCTATGCTGCGCTTAGCCTTCAATAGATAAGCTCTAGTTAAATCACCAATTCTAGCTGGAAGCACTACATTTGCTGATTGACTTAGAAATATTACGCCAGTTAGGAAATTCAAATCCAGTTGATTCCCAGTTCTACCTAAAATTTGTTGATATCTAAGCCCACGTAGAGGCCATGAGATTAAGTACATTGAGAGGGCAAGGAATAAAAAGCTATAGTTCAGCTTTGCAAGTGCTTCAAATAATGCTTCCCTTGAAACATTTAATAAATTTGCGATGAAATATAGAATGAAGAGGGCAAGTGCAAAAGCAAGTAGAGTTTTAATTCTCCCACGGTTAAACTCCCACCAAAGTGCTAATACCCTGCTTCCCATACCCAGTATATCTCTACTTAGTTTAACCTTGGTATCTCCACCGTGGCACCACTTCACTGGGAATTCCTTCACCTTGAAGCCAGCGCGCTGAGCTCTAATTAAGCATTCAGTATCCCAGAACCAGTGGTGTGCTTTAACTTGATTACTTAGCTTTTCAAAACTCTCTCGCTTAAAAGCCTTGAAACCGCATTGATGATCTCTCAATTTAGAGCTCAGTAATAGTCTTACTAATAAATTGTAACCTTTACTCGCGATCTCTCGCTTAAAAGGCCGCTTTACCTCGCTTTGATTTAAAAGGCGAGAGCCAGTGGCAATATCATAGCCCTCTCGAATAGCTTGAATCAACTCCTTCAAATGCTTAACATCAGTGGCTAGATCAACGTCTAAGTAAACAAGAATTGCTCCCTTACCACTTGAAAAAGCTCTAGCAAGTGCTCTCCCCCTCCCAAGTCTTTCTTTGCTATGAAGATGCTTGACATAATCAAAGCGCTTCGCAAGCTCGCTTGCTATCTTATCTGTTCCATCGGTGCTGCCATCTTCAGCAATTATGATTTCAAAGGAATCTGTGATCTCTCTAAGCTCCCTAGAGATAGCTTCAACTGCATTTTCTATTCTACTGGCTTCATTATAAGCTGGCAATACCAGCGTGACTTCAACCATTGCTATCTTGTTATCTAGTGCTTGGCTAAATAGCTTTACTTATACCTAGCAATTTATATAAACTCTTGACTCTAAAAGAGTTGCTTATGACCATGATCCGTGAAATTACAGAGTTGGATGAAGGGGAATTGAGTCATGTTCTAAGAAGAGATTTAGCGCTGGAGAGTGTCTTTTTAGATGTTGAGAAAATCATAGAGGATGTTAAGAAAAATGGAGATGCTGCGATTAAAAAATACACCAAAAAATTTGATGGAGTTGATTTGAAGCAAATTCAAGTTGAGAGAGAAGAATTAAATCACTCCCTCCAAGCCATAGATTTTAAGCTCAGGAAAAGCCTTGAAATAGCAGCTGAGAATATCAAGGTATTTCACCAGAGGCAGCTTGAGAAAAAAATCTGGCTTACTTATAATAAGGGGATAATTCTAGGGGAGAAAATCACGCCTCTTGAGAGCATTGGAATTTATATACCAGGTGGCCGCGCGCTTTATCCCTCAACTGTGCTAATGACAGCCATACCTGCCAAAATCGCTGGGGTGAATAGAATTGCAATGTGCACTCCACCAAGGGGAGATGGCAGTGTTCACCCTGTAATCCTAGCTGCTGCTCAAATTGCAGGAGTGAATGAGATATATAAAGTTGGTGGGGTGCAAGCAATCGCTGCTCTAGCTTATGGTACTGAGAGTATTAAAAAAGTGGATAAAATCATAGGCCCGGGTAACATATATGTTACTGCTGCAAAGCTCTTGATTAAGAAATCCGTGGAAATTGATTTCCCAGCAGGACCCAGCGAAGTGGTAATCGTAGCGGATGAATATGCTAATCCAAAATTTATAGCGATTGATATGATTGCTCAAGCAGAGCACGATCCAAGTGCTCTTTCAATTCTCATTACCCCATCTCGAGAGATAGCTGAGAAAGTCGAAAGTGAGCTCAAGCTGCTGCTTAAGAAAGTGAAGAGGAGAGAAATTATTGAGGCAAGTTTAAAGCAAAGTCAAATCTTTTTAGTTAAAGATTTAGATATGGCAGTTGAACTATTGAACATGATCGCTCCTGAGCATGTTCAATTAATGCTTCAGGATTATTTACCAATTCTAGATAAGGTAAAGCACGCTGGCACTATATTTATAGGCGACTATTCCCCTGTCGCTCTCGGGGATTATGCCTCCGGGGCCAATCACGTTCTACCTGCAGCTGGATATGCTAGAGTATATTCAGGCTTAAATCTAGACCACTTCATTAAAAAAACCACCATTCAAATGGCCTCTAAAGAAGGCTTAAAAATGCTTAAGGATATAATTATAACCTTGGCTGAAGTAGAGGGATTACACGCTCACGTTGATTCCATAAGGGAGAGATTTAAATAATGAAGCAGCTTTACACAAACCAGATAACACCCGAGATGCAGGGACAGGAAGTGTTACTCTACGGCTGGGTACATGAAATTCGAGACCTAGGTGGAGTTATTTTTATAATTATAAGAGATAGAGAGGGTATTGCACAAGTTACACTTATTAAAAAACTCGTGGACAGCTCTCTCTTTAAAAAAGCCCGCGAGCTAACTCGAGAATCGGTGGTTAAAGTAAAAGGTAGAGTTAAAGAAGAAGCAAAAGCGCCCAGGGGCTTTGAGATCCTACCAATGGAGGTGGAAATCATAAGCAAAGCTGCCTCGCCTCTACCTTTAGACCCAACTGAGAAAGTGCCCGCGGAGCTTGATACGCGTTTAGACTCGAGATACATGGATCTAAGGAGACCTAGGGTTCAAGCTATCTTCAAGCTCAAAAGCAGGCTGCTTCAAGCTACAAGGGAATATCTACTTGATCAAGGATTCATAGAAGTGCATACCCCTAAGATTGTTGCAGCTGCCACAGAGGGGGGTACTGCTTTATTTCCAATTTCATATTTCGAACGTGAGGCTTTCTTAAGTCAATCGCCTCAGCTTTATAAGCAGATATTAATGGCAACGGGGTTGGATAAAGTTTTTGAAATCGCACCTGCATTTCGAGCTGAAGAGCATAATACCACTCGTCATTTAAATGAATTTCTATCCATAGATGTTGAAGTGGCCTTTGCAAGTGATAAAGAAGTCATGGAACTCCTCGAGAGGGTAATTCATCATCAATATGAGCAAGTTGCTAAGCATTGCCAAAAAGAGCTAGATCAAATAGGGGTCGAGATAGAGATTCCGAAGCTGCCTTTCCCGAGAATAAGCTACGATCAAGCACTTGAGATAGTTAGAAAAAAAGGGATAAAGCTGGAATGGGGAGAAGACTTGACTACTGAAGCGGAGAAAGCAACTGGTGAAGAAATACTTGGTTTCTACTTCATCACAGACTTCCCAACTGAGATCAAGCCATTTTATGTAATGCCACATCAAGATAATCCCAAGCTAAGCCATTCTTTTGACTTATTATATAGAGGAAGGGAGATGACATCTGGAGCGCAAAGGGTGCATCAATATGAGCTTTTAAAGCAAAGGCTCATTGAAAAAGGCCTTGACCCTGAGAGATTTGAGTTCTATTTAAATGCTTTTAAATATGGCATGCCACCTCACGCCGGGTGGGCAATTGGCGCTGAGAGACTTGTTAGTGCGATGATCGGAGTGGAGAATATAAGAGAAGCAGTGCTCTTCCCAAGGGATAGAAGGAGAATAACACCTTGATATTTCTAGCTCTTCAATAGGTGTTTAAGCTATATCCTTAGAAGTATCAATTATAACTCCCTCTGCTATCTTGAATTTTATAAAGTCGATTGTTTGTGAGGTGCCCCTTATTTTAGGTATTGAGAGTTTGCTGGAGATTTTCTCGCCCTTTTTCTCAATCTCTATATCAAAAACTACGTCTGAGATATTTAAGAGCAGGTTCTCGATTTTTTGATCATGCACGCCTTTAAGTATGTAGAGATAGCAGATGCTCTCGGTATTTTTTATGACCTCGTAGATCAAGTTCATGGTATTTTTAATTCGATTGAAGTTAATGTTTAACTCAAGGAAAAATGAGAAGGAATCTATTATACAAGTGAAGTCCTTCTCGCCATTTAAATATAAACTTTGAAGTTCATTTTCCAAGAACTCAAGGATGTAATTATCTATATTTTCCCTCTCTAAACCTAGCGAGGCAGCATCTTCATAGTACATCTTATATATATCTATGAAGTGGATATTACTAGTGTCGAAGTCTAATCTTCGAATGTCCTCCTCGATGTACTTAGGTCTTCTATCTGTGGCGAAGTAATAAGTCTTGCGAGGAGTAGTGAAGTGGAATAGGAATACCTCCGACATTGATTTTGGATCAGATGTGAAATATACTATTGAACCGGATGGAATTCCTCCTCCTAAGTTTTTGTCAAGGATTTCTATCCCAGTTGATTTCTTCACCGCTGATGCACGCCTCAAGTTTTCAATCTCTAAATTAGCTTTTTTATAATAAATATCTTGTTTAACTTGTTTAGATATCTCATTCATATCCCAAGTCATACTCCAATCAATAATGTGAATAGCAAGTAGCTAATTATCATCATTATAAGGGAATGCTTTAATCCCGAGAGAACATTTCCCTCTCCCATTTGACCAGCTATTAATCCTGAGCAGAAGCCTTGAATAACTGCTGAGTGGAAGAAGAGTCTATTATATGTTAAAAGATCGAAGCCTTTGAGCATGACTGCTGCTCTAGCTGTTTTAGCAGCTTGTACTTTTGAACCCGCACTTGCCATCACAGGCAGGAAGGTTGAGGAGAGTATGAATACTATTGCAACGAATACCAAGAATGAAATATAAATTATAACCACATAGATGAACATATTTTGAATTCTCTCCTTCCTCAATTGCTGGCTCATTGCAGCATCTTTTGCTGCTATATTGAGCACTACTCCTATATCTCCAGTTGATTCACTTGCCTTTGTAATTAGAGTTACTATACGCGTTGCTAGACTTGTTCGAATTCTATTTGCAAATCTAATTAGCGCTTGAGTAACAGAGGCCCCCCATTCTATATCACGCCACATTTTTTTAACTTCTTGGCCTAGCTCGCCATAATTGGTTTTTGAGATTAAGGCAATTGATTGAGAGAGAGTCATGCCTGTTTCATTGGTGGTTGCGAGTTTTTTTAAGAAATCAGGCATCTCAGCTTGAATCTTATTTTCTCTCCTTATCTTTAATTCGTGGAAAAATGATAGAGGTGCTAATGCAATTAAGATGCTGAAGATTATAAAGTCATCTAAAACCGCGATTGTTAAATCATTTAGATGTAGAAGCACTTCAACTGCGAAGAATAAAACCGCAGCTGGCACGCTCAATACCAATGAGAGCAGGGGTTTTTCTTTAATTGGCTTCAGTGGATTGGAGAGGAATTCTCTCAATGCTAGTGTTTTCTTTGCTTTTTGAAGTAATTCAAACTTCTTGCTCTCGTCCTCCTCTGGTTCAATTATCCTCTCTCCTTTATATACTTCTATTTTTTCTAATGAAAATAGCGAGGTCTTTGCTTCATCCGATGGTGTTATTATGTTTATCAATATCACGAACATTGCGCTTCCAACTGGCACAACTACATAAGCTATGATGTAGAGCATTGTTTCACTAGCGCCTCCTATGAGTGTCATCACTGTTGTCATGATGATTATGAAAAGAGGCCCAGCAACGAAGGCGGTGACATAGGATTCAGCGATTAAACCAAGGGTTTCAAGGAAGCCCTTTTGCTCTTGCACTGCGCGAATATGAAGCTGCTCAGCCTTATCCTCTAAATACTTAGTTATATCACCCCCGCTATCTATAACTGATAGCAAATTAGCTAGGAGTTCTTGAAAGCCCTCAGATGGGGAGAGTAAAATTGCATTTTGCAATGCACTTCTTAAGTCATGGCCAAAGTACTCCATGTCTCTTAAAATAAGAGCTGCCTCTCTTGAGACCTCGCCATAGGTATTTGAGCTTGCTGCTAATGCTCGAAGTATTTCAATGATATTCATTCCACCTCTGCTTAATGCATACATAAAGGTAACTGCATATGGTAGATTTCTCTGGATCTTTCGCTTCCTCTCATTCGCTATAAAAGATGGGAGTATCATTACTAAAAAATAAGCTGCGATTCCAAAGATAACAGCGAAGCTAGCGAAAATCATTAAGGCCACTAAGAAGTCGCGATATTGAAGCAGCCAAGTGAGTTCAGGGGGTAGATATATCTTGGTTAATTCCTTGGGAAGGCCTATTAATACTACAGCCACATATGCTGCTATAGCGCCTATAAAAGCTCCAATTAAACTTGCTATAATTGAGTAAAAAATTGCTGTTGAAACATAGACATCCCAAGGTTTAGCTATTCTAGCTTGCCTGAGTTTCTTCTGCAAATTATAGTATTTATGCTTCTTTTTCTTGACTTCTCCACCGAAGAATTTATATGCAAATTTTTCTATGCTATTCATAATTCACACTAGTTTAAGTTTTCTCAAGGTTCTCTCAGGATTGATATAGTACTCTTGAATGATATTGGAAATGGTGTGGTAGTCTCTTATCTTGTGCTTCACCATGTATTCCAAGATATCCTGCCTTCTTTTTAGCTCCTCTTGAAGTTGATACTTAGTCCAGCCTCGGCGTTCAGCTATGTCTCTTAGCACCTTTGAATCTCCAACTCTTTCAAATCTATCAGTAACTGAATCCCAAGCGTAGATATCCACTGTGCGTATATTTCTAGTGACTGGGTCTATATCCGTGATTTCAACTATCTTCAAATTCCGCCTGACGCGCTTCCCCTTGGTATATGTTTGAGCTTGTATGCTCATTATATTTAGCGCTTGAATCATGGAGCGCGGCACGCTAATTGGGGGATTTTCAAGTCTATGTATAGCTGAGGCTACTGAGTCAGCGTGCATTGTTGAAAAAGTGGTGTGGCCTGTGCTCATTGCTTGGAAGAGGGTGAGTGCTTCTTTGCCTCTAACTTCTCCAACGATGAGATATTCAGGTCGCTGTCTTAATGCAGCTCTAAGTAACTCATACATATCAATAGCTCCTCTTCCATCAGCTGTGAAGGAATCTCTAGTTACCCCTGGGATCCAGTTTTGATGAGGAAGCTTTAGCTCTCTTGTATCCTCAATGGTAACAATTTTGGCCCTGGGGGGGATGAAGAGAGAAACCGCATTTAAAGTCGTGGTTTTCCCAGAAGCAGTACCTCCTGCGAAGATCAAGCTTTTGTTATTTTCAATTGCTAGCCAGAGATAAGCCATTATCTCAGAGTTAAAGGTTCCCCAGACTATTAGATCCACAGGGGTAATAGGGATCTCCTTGAATTTTCTTATGGTAAAAGTGCTTCCCTTAGTTGTAACTTCCTTGCCAAGTGTCATCTGTATTCTCGAGCCATCTGGCATTGTGGAATCCACCATTGGCTCTGCTATTGAGATATGCTTCCCGCAGCGCTGTGCAAGGCGTATTACAAATGAATTCAATTCATCTTCCTCGAAAATTATATTTGTTACAATATTTTCATAGTTTTTATGAAAAAGATAAAGCGGTATACCTGCACCATTGCATGATATATCTTCTATGAATTGATCATTCATTAAAGGAGTTATTCTACCCAGCTCTATGAAGTTCCTTTTAACATAGTATAGGATTTTATAGAGCGTGAGAGGCTCAACTTCACCTATGTAGTCTTTAATGATGGCAGCGGTTTTCTGCTCAAGAATACTTTCCTTATCCGTAGAAGAATCAATGTCCTCTAATATCAAGATATCCTCAAGGCGATCGTGAACTTCCTCAAGCAAAGTTTTCTCAAATGGGGTTAGCGCTGGCTCAACCACGTGATAGAGATATTCATTTTTTTCTTTACTGTAGAGTATTGCAACAAAAGCATAGGGCTCAGTTACCCAGTAGCGCTCAACTTCTTCATAGCCAGGTACGCCTTCAAAGTGAGTTATTACTCCATGTTTCTCAGGGTCATATTTTTCAATTTTGATTTCCTGTTTTTTAAGCTCAGACTTCTTGAATAACCATTTCAATCCAATCTTTTTCTTTTCCTCTGGTCTAGGAAGAGTTATTACTGGCGCTATTGTTGGCGATTCAGTGGCAGCTTTTATATCCAAGGTAATTTTTTCATGTCTTTCCTTCGATGTTTCATCCTTCACAGTTTTATCTACCTGAAGCTGGCTGAGCAACAGCCGAATTTCATCTGGACTTCTTTTGACCGCGGCTCTCTTCTCCACAGAACTCCCCCAGTTCATATTAAATGTTAATTAATTTAGTATAAATATTTTGCTAATAAAAACAATAATTTAAAAATTTTTAGTAATAAATAACAAAATTTAAAAATAATAAAGCAAAATTGAAAAAAACAAAATATCTAACCCTTCAATTATCTAAGCTTTCATTGATGAAGCAGAACAAATATTAAGATCTTTTCCAAACAATTTCCAAACAAACCATCCCTAAAAAATATAAAGGGAGAAATCACGCAGGTAAAATGAGATGCTTGAAGAAAATAAATTAAATTTAACAGTTGTATTCATAATGGGAATTTTAGGCTTAATTACCATCTCCCTGATTTCCTATCTATATAAAGTTGAATTCCTAGTGCAGATGGGCTTCATAGCGCTAACCCAATTCTTAGTTGGCAGAGAAGTAGCAATGATCTCAGGTGCAGCTCAAGGAATACCTCTAGTAACGATGATAATTGGCAGTGCAGTTGAGGATGTATTTGTACTATTCATGGGCTATCCCATATTCGTGCTATTCCACAGCGAGCTAAAGAGAACCCGCTTGTTCTCTGAGCCAATTAAGCGACTGGAGAAGGTGCAACAGGAGAAAGACAATCCAGTGAGGAAATATGGATTGATAGGGATCTTCGTGCTATGCTTCGTGCCTCTACAAGTAACCGGTGCTTTAACATCAGCTTGCATTGCTAAGCTCTTTGGATTCAAAATGAATCAAATTTTTCCAATAGTGCTCATTGCTTCTCTCTCATCTTCCGTGATATGGGCCATTACCGTTAGCCTAGCAATGGATTTGATAAAATTGATCTACGCTGAAGCACCTTATCTAGCAATAATAATCGCGATATTACTCCTCACTGCCTTTATTTACCTCCGCTATAGAGTTGGAAAAGGGCTCTAGCTCGCGGCTGGATAAGAACCAAGTATCTTTAGCCAATCCACCATCCCCCTAGCTTCATCAAGCGCTTCCACAACAACTCTATCTTTAATATATCCCTCGAAATCAATAAAGAATAAATAATCCCCGAGTGCTTTTTTACTAGGGCGGGATTCAATCTTGGTTAGATTTATATTCCGCTTTGCAAATACACCTAGAAATTCATATAACGCTCCAGGTCGATTTTCCTTTAAATGCACTACAATTGAGGTTTTATTTTTTATCCCAGGCTTGGGGACCCCCCTAGCTAGTATTACAAAGCGGGTGTAATTTTCCCTCTCATTTTGTATATCACGCATTAAAACATTTAAACCATATTTACGCCCAGCTTCTTCAGAGGCCACAGCTGCTACTTCCTCGAATTCCATGGCTAATTTAGCAGCATGAGCTGTACTTCCAACAGCTCTCAACTCTACATTGGGAAATTTCATCCTCAAAAACTTGCTGCACTGTGCTAATGCTTGGGGATGAGAAACTATAACCTTTATATTTGTAAGCTTTCCCTTGGAAAGTAAGCAATGATCGATGGGTATGACTATTTCACCAGCGATTTTCAAATCAAACTCAAGCAGCAGATTCAAAGTAGCAATCACAGATCCCTCTAGGGAATTCTCAATGGGTACAATGGCGAAGTTTATCCTCCCCTCACTAACTTCTTTGAATATCTCAGGTATATCATCAAAATACTTCAGCTTTGCATTCCTCCTCCAAGTTTTAGCTGCTTTCTCAGAAAACGTTCCCTCTGGGCCTAGGATGCCGATGATCATGCAACTGGATATTTGTATATAAAATTGATATAACTATTGTGCTAGGTATTACTAAGATATTTTCTCTATGGCTTGAGGAAACTTAAAAAATAATGATGCAAGCGTAGATCATTTGTCAATTCAGGATGAAATGCTAGAGCAAGTAGATTGCCCTGTCGAGCTGCAACGATGAAATCTCTATATCTTGCGAGAACTTCAACCCCCTCGCCAGCTTTGATTATAGCTGGTGCTCGAATGAAAACTGCGTGGAAAGGCTCATCAAAACCTTTTATCTCAAGTTCAACCTCAAATGATTCCCTCTGGCGCCCGAAAGCATTTCTATTCACATGAATATCCATAAGACCTAAGAGCTTTTGTTTAGATCTAGCTACTTCATCATCTCCATATTTTGCGAGCAATATCAAACCAGCGCAGGTACCTAGAATTGGCTTCCCCTGCTTTGCAGCTTCTATTATCTCCTCAGCAATTCCCTCCCGCCAAGCAAGCCTGCTTAAAGTAGTACTTTCACCTCCTGGGATAACTATTGCATCGCAAGTTGGAATTATACCTCTATGTTTTATAGCTACAACCTCCCCCCCTTTTCTCTCCTGCAGTGCTTTTTTCATAGCAGCAATATGTTCCTCCACGCTACCTTGAAGAGCGATTATGCCAATTCGAACCATTCTCGCAGTCGCTCCCTTGAGAAGTCCTTGAGAATTGCTATCGCAAGAGCTATAGTGCTTTCAATATCATCTAAGTCAGCTATGCTTGCTATCGAATGGATATATCTACAAGGCACTGAGATCACAGCAGTGGGTATACCTGCTTTTCCTAGATGTATTTCCCCAGCATCAGTTCTACCAGATGGAGGTTTTTTAATTTGATATTTTATTCCTTGTGTTTTTGCGAGGGAGAAAATATAGTTTAGTATACTAGGCTGAGTAATCATTGATCTATCCATAACTGTGATCGCTGCACCCCTGCCTAGTTCAGAGGGCGAGTCTTTCCTCGCCACGTTTGGAACATCTCCTGCGACTGTGCATTCAAATACAAATGCAGCATCTACTTCAATTTCGTAAATAGCAGTTCTCGCTCCTCTCAATCCAACTTCTTCTTGAGAGGTGAAGATAAAATAAACCTCGCTATTCAATTCCTCATTCCTGAGGCGTTTTGCAGTTTCAAGTAAAACTGTGCATCCAATGCGATTGTCAAAGGCTTTTCCCATTATTCTCTTCTCATTGAGCACTTTGAAACTGGAAAATGGAACAATTGGGGAGCCAACTCTCACTCCAGCTTTCTCTAGCTCTTGCTTTGTCAAGCCAGTGTCTATAAACATATCTTGAATTTTAATGAGTTTACTGCGCTCTTCCTCTGTCATAATATGCGGCGGCTTAGCTCCCACTACACCTAGCACTGCTTTTTTCTCACCTAAAATTTTTACCTGCATTCCAAATACAACTTGATCTAACCAGCTTCCTAATTCATTGAAAGCTATAAATCCATTTTCATCTATATCTCGAACAATGAAGCCAATTTCATCCATATGCGCTGCTAGCAAGATCTTAGCAGGGTTCTTGGACTTCGATGGTTTAATTGCTATTAGATTTCCAAAGCGATCAACCTTTACTTCTTGAACATATTTTTTCATTTCACTCGCGAGGTAGTTTCTAATGGGGGCTTCAAACCCAGTTGGAGCATCTATTGAGATTAATGTTTGAATTTCCTCGATCATCTTTTAATAAGAAGTATTAAGCTGAAGAAAAGCTTTTTCATGAATCACATGAAAATCGTAGGGGGAATTACCTTGCGAGATATAAACTTGACTCAGCTTGCTAAAAATGCTTTAAGAGCACTTCTTGTTAAACCAGGTGATTGCTTATATATTAAGAGTGGTACTCACACTCAAGCTTTTGTAGAGGAAATTGCATTTCAATCTGCATTAATAGGTGCATATCCAATAATTTCCACATCAAGCGACCGGTACTTCAAGCGATTACTCGAAGAAGTACCCATAGACTGGTTCAAAAATCCCCCTCGCCATGAAGTTGAATTGGTTAAGGCAATCGATGGCTACATAATAATTGAGCCCTATGAAGATCCAAGTATTTTACTTGGCCATAGAGTAAAACTTGCAGCTTATAGAGAAGGTAGATCTCCAATTAGAGAAATAATTTATTCAAAACCAGGTAAGAAGTGGCTCTACATGGGCTGGCCGAGTAGAGCTATGGCGAGGAAATATCATATTTCCTATCGCGAGTTAAAGCGCTTAATCTTAAGTAGCTGTTTAATAGACCACGATGAATTGAGAAGCAACTGCGAGGCATTGAAGAGGATACTTGAAAATGCTCGATATATACATATTAAAGATACCAAAGGCACTGATTTAAAGTTAGAGGTAACTGGGCGCAGGATTAACCTCGATGATGGCATTGCAACCGAGGAAAAACATAAAGCTGGGGATTTAGGTGGGAATTTACCAGCTGGAGAGGTATTCATAGCTCCGGTTGAGACCTATGGAGAGGGGAAGCTTTACTGTCCTTTGACTATTGATAAATTAACTGAGGAAATTATAAAAGGCGCAACTCTTGTATTTAGAAATGGTAAATTAATACTTGAGGAATGCAGTGCGGAAGAGGGCGAGGAAGCGCTTAAGGACACTGTGAAGCGCATGATTGAGCTTGATTTGAAGAGATACAATCAAGCAAGTGCTATATCAATAGGAGAGCTTGGCATTGGCTTAAATCCAGTGATTGATAGAGCAATTGGCTACATATTAACGGATGAGAAAATAGGTGGCTCGGTACACGTTGCCATTGGTGATAATCAAGGCTATGGGGGTATGAATAAATCAAATTTACACTGGGACTTCGTAACGGAGGCAAAGGCAACTATTGAAGTTGAATATCTAAATGGGGAGAAGCGCATTATAATGGAAAATGGCAAACTAGCTTTATCATCATAATAATTATAATAATGTAATAATGTAAAAAAATTTATGATGAATAAATAAAAAAATATTTAATCAATGCGTGAGAATGAACTAGATCAAAACAAAGTCTTCTTTATTTGCGAAGTATGTGGATTTATATTTCAAGAGGACCCAGATAAATTTCCTGTTAAATGCCAACAATGTGGAGAGGAAAAAGTTTCTAGAACTTAGAGCTTCTTGAATATGAACCATAGCACTGTTGATACCACGAGTAATCCTACGATTAAAACTGCAATTGCTAGGAGCATTTTATATCTAATTTCAATGATATCCTGAGCCGTTGATTTCTCAACCATAAATTTCCCATTTTTCCTCATCGATGAATTGGTCTCATTTTATTTATCACTTGCTCTTTACTTATCATAAATTCATATCCAGCATTCAACGCTTTTACATTCATTGTAATACTCGCGCTTGGGAGTGTTTCATCTATAGCTTCAAGCAAGCTAGCTAGATCTATCGTTTCATCCACCGCTGCTAAAGCACCGAGCATTACTATGTTAGCAGTCATCTTGCTGCCAACGCCATGCGCTATTCGAGTTGCAGGAATGAGCAATCCTTTAACTTTAACTTGAACCATATCGCTATCCAACACAAGCATTTTTGCCTTCTTTATAAAAGTTAAATTTGCATCATAGCCCTTTTGATGCATTATCACAAGCATGCTTGGTCTAAGGCACTTTGGAAAGCCTATTTCTTCGCGTGATATAACAACGTCAGAGGTTGAAAGACTACCTCGCTTTTCAGCTCCATATTCAGGTACATTTGTAACATAATAGCCTTTTTTACTTGCTGCTCTAGCATAGAGCACTGCCATCAGCAATATTCCTTGACCACCTACCCCAGTGAATCTAACCTCTTTTCTTGCCAAGTTCAGTCAGCCTCAACATTTGAATGCGCTCTTGAAATACCCTTACCAAGCCTTTTCTATTGTTCTCAGCAAATTCGCCTATGACGATTTTATCCTCAATTAAATGCTTATCCATTTTTCTAGCTTCTTCTACATAAATGGAATTTTTTTTATACCATTCCATAATTTGAAAGCCCTTGGGCATGTTATTTAAAACACCAAATACAGTTGGACATTGAGTTACTACTTCAACATAGCAGAAGCCCTCTTTATCCAAGCATTTTTTAATCGACTTCACTAAGCTATCCACGTGATAAGTTGTCCATCTAGCTGCATAGTTCACATCTAGAGCTGCTAGCAATTCAGCTACATCAAATTTGCCAGTTACATTGCCATAGGGCGTGGTTCTAGTGATCATCCCCTTGGGGGTGGTTGGTGCCATTTGTCCACCTGTCATTGCATAGATATTGTTATTCACAGCAATCACTAAGATATCTATATTCTTTCTAGCAGCGTGAATCAAGTGATTGCCCCCAATTGAGAAAAGATCTCCATCGCCTGAGAAGACAATTATATTTAAATCTGGATTCGCAAGTTTTATTCCAGTTGCAACTGGAATTGCTCTACCATGCAGCGTATGAATGGAATCAAGATTAACATAGGAAGCTACTCTACCAGCGCAGCCAATCCCTGAGACTATTACGATCTTGTTTTTATCCCTACCGCTAATTGCCTCAAGCAACGCCCTGAGAGCTATGCCTATTCCACAGCCCTCGCACCACATTGTAGGCAAGCGCTCAAGTCTAAGGAGTTCGTAGTCCATAGAGATCTTTCAGTTTTTTATAGACCTTTTCAGGTGTTGGAATATCCCCAAAGCTTCTCAAGCTATAGCAGTGTTTGAACCAAGGTCTAAGCAAGCTATAGATTTGACCATTGTTCATCTCAGCAACAAGCACCTTTCTTTCCCCAATTTTTTCCTTTATCCCATCGAAATCAAATGGCCAAAGAGTTTTTAATCTAAGCAAGCCAGCTTTCAGCTTTCTTCTTCGAGCAAGCTCCACCGCAGAATAACAAGCCCTTGCTACTGCGCCATATGAAATTACAGCAACCTCAGCATCCTCAAGCCAGCGCTCCTCAAATTCCACTATCTCATGCTTATTCTTATTGATCTTATCACTTAACCTGCGAATTAGCTTTTCATATAATTTTAAATCAGAAGTAGCAGGGAAGCCTGTTTCATCGTGAACCAAGCCAGTAACGTGTACTTTATATCCCTTTCCAAAAGTATGCATAGGTGGCACGAGATTTGCTCTTGGCTTAAATGGAAATCCAATTTCGCTCTCCAAAGGCTCCCTTCTCTCGTAGGGTATTATGTCTTCTCTAATTATGATTTGCTCTCTCATGTGATTTATAATCGCATCACTCAAGATAAAAGTTGGAACCCTAAATCTTTCTGCAAGTTCGAAGGCTCTTATGGTTAAATCAAACATCTCTTGAACTGATGCAGGAGATAGAGCGATGATTTCGTAGTCTCCATGACCTCCATAGCGAGCGCTGAGCACATCACCCTGTGAAGGTAAAGTTGGAGTACCAGTTGCTGGTCCTCCGCGTTGAATATCTACTACGACTATGGGTGTTTCAGTCATTGCAGCATAGCTAATGCTCTCATGCATCAAAGCAAGGCCTGGGCCTGAGGTAGCAGTCATTGCTTTCTTCCCAGCCCAAGATGCACCTATTACTGCGGATATAGTTGCAATCTCATCTTCCATTTGAATGAAAACCCCTCCAACCTCAGGCATTCGAATTGCAAATAGATCCATGATTTCAGAGGAGGGTGTAATTGGATACCCAGCGAAGAATCTACAGCCAGCTGCTATGGCACCTTCAACGCAAGCAGTTGCCCCTTGAATTAGCGATCTTTTCACTCCCTCTCCCCCTTTTCTTTAATCTTAATTGCAAAATCAGGGCAGTATTTTTCGCAAATCCCACAGTGGATGCACTTTTCAGGAGCAGCTGGATAGATGAAGTAGTAACCTAAGCGGTTGAGTTCATTTGAAATTTTAAATACATCCCTCGGGCAAAAGTGCACGCAGATCTGACACCCTTTGCAGAAGTTTTTATTGATTTCTATCAGCTTGCCTCCTCCTTCTTCTTATTTTATTGCTTGCTTCCTTCTTCTTATTTTATTGCTTGCTTCCTCCTTATTCATCTCCTTATTTTAATATTTGCTAGTTGAATAAACAAAATAACTATAAGCCTAAAATTTCTTATAGTCTTGCGTCATGGATGGAGAGCAGATCTGGACTGAGAAATACCGCCCTCGCACTCTAGATGAAGTGGTGGGTCAAGATGAAATTGTTAAGCGGTTGAAGTCTTATGTTAAAAGTGGAAATCTACCTCATTTATTATTTGCAGGCCCACCTGGCGTTGGGAAGACTGCTTGTGCTATTTGCATTGCACGCGAGCTATATGGCGAGGAAGCTTGGCATAGTAATTTCACAGAGCTAAATGCCAGTGATGAACGAGGCATAGAAGTTGTGCGCAGCAAGATTAAGAACTTCGCTAGAACTGCTCCCCTTGGCGAGGCTAGATTTAAAATAATTTTTCTAGATGAAGCTGATCAATTAACTGAGGATGCTCAATCTGCTTTAAGGCGAACCATGGAGCAATACTCAACTACTTGTAGATTTATATTAAGCTGCAACTACTCAAGTCGAATAATTGAGCCAATTCAATCTAGATGTGCAGTTTATAGATTTCGACCAATAAGCGATAAGGCAATTAGAAAAAGACTACAGCAAATAGCTCAGCAGGAGAAACTCCATATAACTAAAGAGGGCTTTGAAGCAATTGAATACATCGCTAGAGGGGATTTAAGGCGTGCTATAAATGTACTGCAAGCAGCTTCAGTGCTTAGCAATGAAATTGATGCAAATATCATTTATAAAATAACCGCAACCGCTAGACCTGAGGAAGTTCGAGAGCTCGTGGAACTTGCTTTAAATGGTGATTTTTTGAAAGCTCGGGAGATGTTAGATGTACTATTGATTGAGTATGGTTTATCTGGAGAGGATATAGTGGATCAAATTCACCGCACCATCTTTGAGCTAGGTGTGAATGATGAAGTTAAAGTGAGATTGATCGAGCGGTTGGGGGAAGCTGATTTTAGGCTAACTGAAGGCGCAAATGAGCGAATACAGCTTGAGGCATTGCTTGCGCAATTCACATTGGAGGGGAAGTCGAGGAGATCTGAATTGAGAATACAAGATTAAATGATAAATGATAATAGAATAGTTGCGTGTTAACGTTTAATTATGGACACTAAATATGTCATTAGTGAAGTCATTAAATTGCGTGAACCATCCTCAAAATCAAGCCATTGCTATTTGCAATAACTGTGGCAAATCCATTTGCAATAAATGCTTAGAGATAGTGAGTGGAAAGAATTACTGCGGGGATTGCGCAAGTGCGTTTTTCGGAGAGCATGTTATTCAAAAGGCTAGTTTATGGTGGTATTTCCTTCCAATTTTATTTGGAATTGCAGGAGGAGTAATAGGCTATTTATTTTTCAGAAAGGTGAATCCTAAGATGGCTGTGAATTTACTCCTAGCTGGATTGATTTCCAATGCAATTTGGTTAAGCATAGCCATTTATAATATTAGCGTTGGATGAGCTGTGAGGGTGGGAAATTGAAGATTAAGAAATTGATTGCGAGCATGGACTGCGGAGGTACTTATATTAAAGCAGCACTTGTGGATTGCGATGGAAATATAATGAGCAAGAGGAAGTGCAGCACAGAGGCTAAGAAGGGAATGCGAGCTGTGGTTAAAAACCTTGCTTCAACTGCTCGAGTTTTTATGGGGGAATATGAAATAGTTGGAGTTGCACTAGGGATGGCAGGTGCAATTGACTATAAAAATGGAATACTACTTCAATCCCCAAATTTTGCTGATTCCGAGAACTTTCCTTTGAAGGCTGAGTTGGAGAGGGAATTAGCTCTACCGGTTTTCTTGGAGAATGATGCCAATGCCTATGCCATGGGGGAAAAGTGGGTTGGAGCTGGGAGGGGTTTTAGCTCTCTACTCTGCCTCACAATTGGCACTGGAGTTGGAGGTGGGATAATTTTGAATAATGAACTCTGGAGAGGCATGGATGGCACTGCTGGGGAACTTGGACATGTTACAATTTATCCCCGTGGCTTGAGATGTAAATGCGGTAATCGCGGTTGTTTAGAGGCTTATATATCAGCAGCTGGTATTACTAGAATGGCGAGAAAGGCTATGGTGAAGCGTGATACTATTCTCAAGGAAAAGAAAGATGTAAATCCACGAGTTGTATATGAAGCAGCTTCACAAGGAGACAAGGCAGCTCTTGAGATCTGGCGAGAGGTTGGAAGGATCTTGGGCATCGGCCTAGCAAGTTTTGTTAATATTTTCAATGTGGAAGCAATCATCATCGGCGGAGGTATATCCTCTGCTTTTGATTTTTTCATAGAAAGTGCGAAACTAGAGATGAGAAAAAGAGCATTTAGGATACCTGCTAAGAGGATAAAGCTGCTTAAGGCTGAGCTTGGCGATGATGCTGGTATACTTGGAGCAGCTTATTTAGCTTGGCAAGCCCTCGGTATTGCTTAGACGATAATTAAATCGCCCTTGGACTTTTTAGGTCTGGGATGAAGATAGTGGTCAGCGCATCTCTTTCCGCAGAAAACATGCTCCTTACCCTCGATATTTAAAACATAGCCCTGCTGCATTGGACTTAAAACTGCTTGGCAGTTTTCACATACTTTGCTTTCAACATTTGTTATAGCACGCATATCTACAATACGCACCAATCCAATCCCCCAATAAAATATTTAATTATTATATAAATACATTTTGTTGTTTGTTCTTTATTTTATTTAGTTATTGTTATAATAAAATATAAACTTTTATATAATTCTACAGCTTGGTATTAAACCACTTCTAAGCGCGTGATCAGCGAGCACAATAGCAACCATTGCCTCTGCAACTGGAACTATTCTCGGGAGAATGCAAGGGTCGTGTTTGCCTAAGACTTTGATTTTTGTCTCCTCCATTGTTTTAATATTTATGGTACACTGCTCTTTTGCTATGGAGGGAGTTGGTTTTACAGCTATTCTGCAAACGATTTCTTGTCCTGTGCTTATTCCACCTAGAACTCCACCTGCGTTATTCGAGGCAAATGTAATTTTCCCATTTTTTATCATAATTGCATCATTCATTTCGCTTCCCCTCATCTCAGCAGATTTAAAGCCAGCTCCAATTTCAAAGCCACGTACAGCTCCAATGCTCATAAGTGCTTTAGCGAGATCAGCTTCAAGTTTATCAAAAACAGGCTCTCCAAGCCCTGGTGGTACTCCAGTGGCAATGATTTCAGCTACCCCTCCAATGCTATCCCCAGTTGCCGCTATTTCCATGATGCGCTGAATCATAACATTTGCAATAGTTGGATCAGCACATCTTACTTCATTTTTCTCAGCATTTTCTCTAATTTGATCAATTGTTACTTTACCAACTTTAATAGGGCCAATTGCTACAACGTGACCTAGGATTTCTATGTTTTTAAGGGATAACAATTTCTTGGCAATTGCACCTGCTGCAACTCTACCAACAGTCTCTCTCGCAGAAGCTCTACCCCCACCTCTATAGTCGCGAAATCCATATTTCAATTCATAGGTTAGATCCGCGTGCCCAGGGCGTGGTGTGTCTTTTATTAACTCATAAGGTCTTGAGTCTACATCTCTATTCCAGATCAACATTGAAATTGGCGTACCAGTTGTTTTACCCTGGAAAACTCCTGAGAGGATTTCTACTTCATCCAGCTCCCTACGCTGAGTTGCAATTTTACTCTGCCCCGGTCGCCTGCGGTAGAGTTCTTTTTCGATGTCTATCTCGCTTAACTCCAGACCAGCTGGACATCCATCTACAACTGCCCCCACAGCTCTACCGTGGCTCTCGCCCCATGTTGTGACTTTGAAGATTTTTCCAAAGGTATTGCCGCTCATGATTATCACTCCATTACTTATCCATTTACTTCAAATATTCCACTCTTGCACCTAGTTTTTTCAAATCCTCAAAAAAGCTTGGATAAGATACATCTACACATTCCGCGGTATCTATTATTGTTGGGCCTTCTGCAGCTAAAGCTGCAATTGCAAGTGCCATGACAATTCTATGATCACCATATCCAGTGACCTCTGCTCCCTTTAATTTTGAGGATTTTACAATCAACCCATCTCTTTGTTCAATAATTTTTGCCCCCATTTTCTTAAGCTCAGTTGCAATTGTATGCAAGCGATCTGTTTCTTTATATCGCGCGTGCTCAACGTTATAGATCCTCGTTTTACCTTTAGTGCAAGCAGCTATAGCTGCAAGGGTTGGAACAAGATCTGGGAATTGATTTGCATCCACATCTATTTCCACTTCCCCACCTATGCCCGCCACTCTTACAATACCAGCATCTCTATCCCAGTGAATATCGCTGCCCATTTGCTTTAAAATCTCAAGAATTTCAACATCGCCTTGTTTGCTTGGATAAAGATTTTTAACTTCCACTCGAGAGTTTGTAATTGCACCAGCAGCAAGCATATAACTTGCAGAGGAGAAATCACCTGGAATTTGATAGTTTTTAAGCTTATAACTCTGGTTAGGAGGGATTCCAAATTTAGTGAAGTTGTTTTGAATATCTATATTTACATCTGCTTTCTCAAGCAATTCAAGAGTAATTTCAACATAGGGCTTTGAAATTAACTTTCCCTTGATCTCGATCTGAGTTTGCTCCTCAGCAAGGGGACAGGCAATCAAAAGAGCTGTTATGAATTGAGAGCTGATCGATCCATCGATAGCCACTCTACCTCCTTTTAATCTGCCTTTTATAACGAGAGGAGCAGTGCCATCGCCTTTAGTGGAGAAAGCAACTGCACCTAGTTCTTGAAGTGCAATTAATAGAGGTGTATTTGGCCTTCTTCGAAGGGAATCATCTCCAGTTAAAACGCTTGCACCCTTTGCTAAGCTACAAACTGCTGCCATTATTCTAAGGGTTGTGCCTGAGTTCATTGCATCGATTACATTATCAGGCGTCTCAGGTTTGCCTTGAACCCCTTTAATCTCAAGCATATTTTCTTTCTCCACGATACTCGCGCCAATTGCTCTACATGCATTTATAGTTGCTTTAGTATCCGCTGATATCAATGGATATTTTATCCAGCAACTCTCCCCGAGGCTGCCAATGACAATTGCTCTATGGGTATAGCTCTTTGAGGGGGGAGCGAATACACTTCCTTTAACGATTGAGGGGAATATCTTGACTTTCATTGCATAAAAATTATAGCGCAGGAGAGTATAAATGTATGCTATGCTATAGCATGGTTAGTATGGTATAAGTATGTTTAGCAAGGTTGAGAATGAATTGAAGATGTTAAAGCGCCACTTGGAAGTGCTTAGACTAGTGCTCAAGGAGGAGCCAATTGGGATTTTAAAACTGGCTGATGAAACTGGACTTCCTAAACATAAGGTGCGTTATTCTCTCCGTGTGCTTGAGCATAAAGGCTTGATTAAGCCTTCTCAGCAAGGTGCAGTAACCACTAGGAAGGCAAAGCAGTTCATAAATGATTTTTATAAGAAAATTGAATCACTTGAGAAGGAGATAGAAGAGATTAAAACAATGAAGTTAAAAGAGTAACAAGAATTGAATGAAAAACAAAGTGAATGAAAAATGGAAGTGAACAAAAGATTTAAGTTCAAGCTGCTATTTTAAATTTTTAATACGTGCCGCCGTAACTCAGATGGTAGAGTGGCTGGCTGTTAATAATCGCAGAAACCAGCATGTCACAGGTTCGAGTCCTGTCGGCGGCGTCGCTCTTCATTCTTTAATTATTCTTTTGCTTGGGAGATAGGTTTTGAACTCGTGGAATTCCATTATCTTAGTTTTGGGCTGGAAGCAGGGAGGTCTATCTTGAGCACCTCTATGTCTCTCTATGCATTTCTCTGGATCGTGCTTGAGGCATTCATGGGCATATCTGCAATCCATTTTTGGCGAATAAAAATACATGAATTTTGATTATATTAACAATATTTTAAAAACTTTTTGGTATTATAAAAATAAAATTAATATTCAAATTTTCCCGTTTATGATAAGGATATATAAGAAGAAGGAGTATATCATTATAATATGGAACTCACCATTATCCAAAAGGAGATGCTTCTCGCTTTGATAAATTTATCAAGGCAGAAGAAAGTACCGGTAAAGGGCGAGGAAATAGCAGAGATGATCGATAGAAACCCAGGTACAGTTAGGAATCAAATGCAAGCACTCAAAGCTTTAAATCTAATAGAAGGGGTACCAGGGCCAAAGGGAGGCTACCTACCTACTTCAAAGGCATTTGAAGCCCTTGGGATGAAGGAAATGGAAGTGGAAGTCAATGTGCCAATAATGTGTAAAGGTGAAGTTGTTCAAGGGGCAACTGTAGATGAGATTGATTTTACCACTATTCGACATCCAGATCAATGTCAAGCTAGAATAAGAGTACTAGGGGACATACGCAAATTTGATATAGGGGATTCTATTCAAATTGGCCCCACTCCAGTGAATAAATTCATAATAAGGGGAAAAATAATTGGAAGAGAGGACGCGGATAATTTAATCATATGCAATATAAGTGAGATGATCTCACTACCTAAGAAAAGCATTAAGGAGTATTTAAAGCGTCCTTTAATCACCATTGATGGAAATTTACCCCTTCGAGAGGCAGCTCGCATTTTAGCTGAGAATCAAATTCGCGGAGCCCCTGTGGTGGAGGATGGCAAAATCACTGGTATAATCTCATTTAAAGATATAGGAAGAGTTCTTGCAGCTGGGAAGATAAGTGCAACTGTTAAAGAAGTTATGTCAACAAAAGTGGTCTTGGTCGATGGTGATACTCCATTTTATGAGGCTGTTAAGATCATTGATACCCATAAAACTGATTGCATCATTATAACCTCTGAGGGCAAGCCCATTGGGACAATAACAAGGAAAGACATATTAAGTCAAGTTATAACAATTTAATATTTAAACAATTTAATATTTAACAATCTAGCGCTCGAACTCAAGGAGTGACATTTGCTTTAGATCGCTTGAGAGCGGTATTTGAAATCTATTTAGTACTTGAGATCTATTAAGCTCAATCCTACCATACCTGCCTCCTCCACCTGGATGTATGATTATCCTCTGTTCTCTAAAGGCTTTAATAGCTTTAACCACTTTTGGATGAGCGATCTTTGCAATATTTGAAATATCCACATCAAGCAAAACCGCTACTTCATTTCCAAATCTCTCAACCAAATTCATCCATTCTTCCTGCACCTTATTCCCCTGCACAGTGGAGTTAAAAGCCAGTGCAATTATCTCAGCAAGCGGTATTAATCGAATATAAGGCGGTCTATGAATTGGATGCCTAGGCTCGGGATAATTAGCGAGTTCATTCACTCTATCCTTAACCCCTTTTTTTATAGAACCCCCGCAATCACAGCGCCATTTTTTTGATCTGCATTCTTCAAGGTTATAATGCCTATAGCAACGCGCGCAAGCGCTTTCATTATACTTGCCCTCTTCAGGTGGAATGCCAATGTTAAGCTTGATCATTCCTTTTTTCCTCAAAATAGCATTTGCAATTTCTTGAAAGGTTAACCCACTCACTTGAAAGCGATTGAATTCCCGCGCGAGTCTAACTGGCGAAGGTGAATGGGCATCGCTATTGGTTAGAAAAGTCAATTGTTGTAGTTCCTCGATTCTATCAGCATAGTCTGAATCTGCACTTAATCCAAGCTCAATGAAGGTAATATAGCTCGCAAGCTCTTTGTAGCAAGCCTTTAGGCTATCGAAATAAGCATACATTGCAGTGTAGGGAGTGAAAGCGTGGCAGGGACCAATGAGTGCTTGAGCTTCTCTTGCAATCTCTGCGATTTCAACTGCAGTTAAGTTTATCCTAGGTCTCCCTTGTAAATCGATATCGCTGGAGAATCTTTCAAATTTCTCCCTTAGTTCCTCAGCTTTTGAGAGCGATGGAATAAAGAGTAAATGGTGCACTCTCGAGCTATCCTCAACCTCCACAGTTAAAATGAAGTGGGTTTGATCAAGAAGAAAAGTACCTTCATCAATTGCTTCAAGTTCTTTTATCTCCCTAAGCCATTTTCTATGCAGGCAATCCCCAGTTCCAACCAAATGTATCCCTTTTTTCTTAGACCCCCTTGCAATCGCGGTCAAACTCATATCGCTAGAAGTTGCAGCGGAGTATTTTGAGTGAATATGTAAATCAGCATTGACCTCCATCTCATCCCCTTTATCAAATTAGCCCTAATGAGGGAAGAAATAAATAGATGTCGATTGTTTAATCTAATGCAGAAATGAAACAAAAGATAATATCCCTATGATTCTTGACAATGGCGCTGTATTACTTGGAGAATCTTTTGTATGCGATTCCCACGCGAATAGACCAATTAGAATGATAACTCACGCTCACGTTGACCATATTTTAGAATTGAATGAGAGTTTTCAAAGATGTAAATTAGTGGCAATGACGCCTGCGACTAAGGAAATTATAGAGGTTTTATATCGCTTTCCCTTTC
This sequence comes from Methanocellales archaeon, assembly GCA_038850275.1. Taxonomy (GTDB): domain Archaea; phylum Halobacteriota; class JAWCLZ01; order JAWCLZ01; family JAWCLZ01; genus JAWCLZ01. The sequence continues at coordinate 117,043 of JAWCLZ010000001.1, forward strand.
CTCGATTTACTGAGAAGATACAGCTTTTGAACTATAAAGAACCCTTTGAGTATTTGAATGAGAAAGTTACGCTCTTCAACGCGGGGCATATCGCTGGATCTGCACAAGTATTAGTTGAAAATTCAATTGGAACTCGAATGGTTTACACTGGGGATTTCAAACTGCCTGAGGCGGAGATTATTGAGTGCGATGTACTTATTATGGAAGCTACATATGGCAATGTAAATTGTATAAGGCCTTTTAAAGAAGAAGTTGAGGGAGAATTAGCTAGACTCATCCAACGGAGTTTGAAATCAGGGCCGGTTTATATCTTTGGCTATCACGGCAAGCTTCAAGAAGCAGTTGAGATTCTTCGAAGAAATGGAATAACTTTGCCAGTTATTATGCCAGAGCGGGTATATCAAGTTGCAAAGATATGTGAAAGATATGGAATGAAGCTTGGCGAATATTTTGCTGTAACTAGCGATGAAGCAATGGAGGCAATGAAGAATGAATATTTCATTGGAATTTACCACGCTTCCTCTTGGAGAAAAATTGGGAATCACGCTACAAAAATTTATCTAAGTGGGTGGGAATTCCAAAAACCTGTTAGAAAAGTGGGCGATAGGGAATATGAAATTGCATTAAGCGACCACTCAGATTTTGATCAATTACTAGAATATGTGGAGAGAAGCAGCCCCAAGTTAGTTATCACAGATAACTATCGAATTGGAGATGCTGTTGCCCTTGCTCGTGAGATAAGGAAAAGACTTAAGATACCAGCTCGAGCAATGCCTAGGAAATAAATTAATAAAATTAAATAAATTAATAATAAATAATAAACTATCTTATATATCGAAGGTCCTCCTCAGTTGGCGGTAGTTCAGATATCAACTTGGCTTGCTCCATTTCACGTAGTTTTGCCACGATTTTCTCCATGTCTCTAGCGCGTTCCTCCAAAGCTTGCATGCTAACCTCTATACCAAGTGCTTTGGTTAATATATTCAACACCTTTTGAGCGCTCTTAGGGTCAACTAGGTAACCTGAGGTTTCTCCCATTAGGCAAATAGCATCCAAGCCCTTGAGTTGAGCCAAACCTAAGAGTAATCCAGAAGCACCGATTATTCCTCCCCCAGGCTCGTTTTCTTTGAACAACACGCCTAGCTTTTTCATTTCATCTAAGAGCTTGGGATTGTTTACCGCTCCAATTACCACCGGCTCGTCCACGAGTTGGCCAATGCCATAGCCACCTAGGGTATAGATGCGCTGTACATTATATTTAAGCGCTAGGTCTAGAATCACGCCAGAGATTTCATAGTGGCCAAAATTAGATGTGCTTTGATAGTCTCCCACAACTATTATTAAATCATTTGCCCTCGCCGAGTTGGACTTCCAAGCGTAAAATTCTATGCGGACTAGTCTAATTGTGCCATCTTTATTCACAAGTACCTGAGGAGGGAGATGGGGAGAGTATAATTCAATGAATTTTTCTGCTTTAAGTTCTTCCACAAGGTGATCTGCAACGAGTTTACCCACGTGTCCTATGCCAGGTAATCCCTCAACCATTATTGGTTTGTGGAGTTCTACATCCTTAATTTTAATAACAGTTGTTTCTTTCATCTGCTCTAACCAGAACTACTGTGATTCAAGTACATAGATATTGCGCATTAAATTCCAGTATATTTGCTTGCAATTTCCAAGCCCTTTGGTGTTATTTTATACATACTATGCGGCTCTTTCAAAACTAATCCAGATTTAATTAAATCCTCGAGGTAATAAAGTGTTAGTCTATCTGAGATCTCCATTTTTTCATTCAAATTTGCGCGTATCTCAGAGAGGCGCCTGCGCTCTCCATCTCTTAGATAAAGCAATATGAGTACTCTCTCCAAGTTCAATTTATAAGCCTGGGGCTGTTGATTTAACAATATCAAGAATTTTTCAATTGCTGAAGGGCGCTTAGTGAAGCATTCTTCAATTCTGGCTAAAATCAATCTTTCATCTGGGGATTCAAATTCCTTTTTTATATTCTCAAGTTCTTCCTCTAGTTTTTCAATCTCTTGAAGTAGAATCTTCATTCCCTCTCTCTGCTTCTCATTCTTTTTCAACTTCGTCTCAGTGTAGATCTAGGTGGTCGCCGTATCATTAAAAAAATAGGTGCTATAATAGCGCATCGTTGGAATGAATTTTGTTTCAATCGCAGCTATTGCTTGCGGGCTTATTTTCATCTTCTTTGCTTGATCCAGAACTCTCTGCATGCGTGCATCAAGGTCGAATACTGCTTCAATTACATTTTTCAGCTCACGTGCATCAACAGGCTTGGTTAGATAGTCAGAGATGTCTCTAGCTCTTTTCACTGCATCTTCAATCTCAAGCTGCTTAGCAGTGAGAATTACCACTGGAATATGCTTAGTGCTTTCGTTTTGTTTTAATTTATCAAGCACTTCCCAGCCATTGACAGGCTCCATCAAGATATCAAGTAGTATTAAATCAGGCTTCATTATTTGCACGCTTTTAAGGCATTCCTCGCCGCTGTATACCTTAATAGCTTCATTTTTATCACTTGTTATTACCTCAGCGAGGAAATCCACGACATCAGGCTCGTCGTCCACGATCATTATTTTCTTCATCGCTCTCTCCATTTTCAATGTTATTTAAAACATGATATTTTATTTAATAAAAGCCTTTGGATGTTTCCAACTATTTAAATGTAATCAGTAAATATTTTTTAATAAATAATTAATTATAAATAAATTAAATAAATTTAATTCAAACATAGAGGGAGGTTTCGATCCCCTTTGCCCTCTTCTGCCTTAGTTCCCTAGCAAGTCCAGTGTAGTATTTCATTGTATCAGCTGTAACACTAGGCCCTGTTTCACTTATTGCTTTCAAGAAATGAGCTCGCTTTACCTCAGTTGCTTGCAAGCTCTCTCTAAGTGCAAATCTTCCGGCTTTCTTGCAAACCGCGGCTATATCAGCACCTGTGTATTGCTCTGTTAATTTAACAAGCTCATTCAAGTCCACATCTTGAGCAAGCGCCATCTTCCTAGTATGAACCTTAAATATCTCCAACCTAGTTTTTTCATCTGGAACTGGAACGAGTATCAACTCATCAAATCTCCCAGGCCTAAGTAGTGCTGGATCTATTATATCAGGTCGATTAGTGGCACCGATTACCACCACTCCGCGGAGTTCTTCAAGTCCATCTAGCTCAGTTAAAAGTTGATTCACAATCCTCTCAGTCACGTGAGGCTCTCCAGCGGCCATGCCTCGCACTGGTGCAAGTGCATCTAACTCATCTAGGAAAATAATCGCAGGTGCCACTTGCCTAGCTTTCTTGAATACCTCTGCAATTCGCTTTTCACTCTCGCCATACCACTTTGATAGTAAATCGCTGCCCTTCGCAGTTATGAAATTCGCTTCACTTTCATTTGCAACTGCTTTAGCGAGAAGGGTTTTACCAGTGCCAGGCGGGCCAAATAATAGCACACCCTTGGGGGCCTCGACTCCAATTCTCCTGAAGGCATCGGCATAGCGAAGCGGCCATTCAACCGCTTCCCTGAGTAGATTCTTGACTTCCTCTAAACCCCCTATATCTCGCCAAGTAACATTTGGTACTTCCACAAGGATCTCGCGCAATGCAGATGGAGCCACTTCCTTGAGAGCATCTTCAAAGTGCTTCCTCGTTACCACTAGATTCTCCAACACTTCCTTGGGCAAGATCTTCTGCTCTAGGTCAATTTTTGGAAGTACCTCGCGTAGTGCATTCATCGCAGCTTCTCTGCAGAGATTAGCTATATCCGCGCCAACAAAGCCATGCGTGATATCAGCGAGCTCATCTAGATCAATATCTTCAGCAAGAGGCATTCCTCGAGTGTGAATTTGAAATATCTCTTTACGCCCATCTCGATCAGGCACCCGAAGCTCGATCTCGCGGTCAAATCTCCCTGGTCTTCGAAGCGCGGGGTCTAAGGCTTCAGGTCGATTAGTTGCACCGATCACGATCACATTCTTCCTCTCTTTCAAGCCATCCATTAATGATAGTAATTGAGCCACCACTCTTCGCTCCACTTCTCCAGTTACCTCTGCACGCCTAGGTGCAATTGAATCTATTTCATCTATGAATATGATCGCAGGGGCATTTTCCTCAGCTTCTTTGAAAACATCCCTCAATCGCTGCTCACTCTCGCCATAGAATTTAGACATTATTTCAGGACCATTTACAGAGGTGAAATAAGCATCACTTTCATTTGCAACTGCTTTAGCAAGCAATGTTTTCCCAGTACCAGGGGGTCCGTATATTAAGACTCCCTTTGGAGGCCTTATTCCCAAGCGATCAAATAACTCTGGGTGCTTCAAAGGCAGCTCTACCATCTCGCGGAGCTTTTGAATCACATGCTTCAAACCACCTACGTCGTCATAGGTTACCTCAGGTATTTCTCGCTTGGGAATCTCCACCGCTTCTGGTAAAAGCTCTATTTCAGTATTCTCAGTGATTTTAACAATACCCCCTGGATTTGTGCTAACCACAATTAATTTTATCTCCCCCAGGCCAAAAGCAGGGGCTTCGAAGAAATCGTGGAAGAATTCCTCAAAGAGGACATCGCTACCGAAGCTCCTCTTTGGTCTGCGAAATGTAGAAGTGCTTAAAATATCACCTTGATTTACAGTTCTATTCATAAAACTAGCTTTCAAGCTCTCACTTGAAGCATAAATACGCAAGCCCTTTTGAGCCGGAGCGAGGGTGACTTTCTTTGCCTCTCTCCATTCAGCCGGGCTAACTTCAACGTAGTCCCCAATTCCCACACCTACATTTGAGCGAATGAGTCCATCCATTCTGATGATATCCAATCCTTCATCAGAGGGATAAGCCCTCCCTACTATTGCACTTGTAGTTTTACTTCCAACTAACTCTACAACATCCCCAATTTTAACTCCAATTTGATTTCTAAATTCCTCTCCAATTCTAACAATTCCCCTGCCTACGTCATGTTGATCTGCCTCAGCGACTTTTAATCTAATGGACTTAGCCCGGCCTGGTTTACTTAACTTTTTCTCGCTCATCACCACCACCGCATACCAAGAGTATTGTTGATCAATATAGATAAAACTGATGTTCCAGTATATTTCGATTGTATCACTTATTCAACATATTTTGACTGTGCCTTTCCACTATTCTACTGAAGATCTTAGCAGTGGAACAAAGTTCGCAATCTTCAAACTTCTCAATCCTTACAACCTTCGCCTTTATACCTCTCTTACTTAATTCATTCTCCAACCAAGCTTCATCAAACTTTTGGTCAAATCCAAGTGCAATGATATCTGGTTTAATTTGAAAAAGCGGCTCGAAAATATCACTTTCGCTACCTAGAATTGCTTCATCAACGATCTTAAGCGCTTTAACCATGCGCAAGCGCTGGTTCTCTGGAATAACTGGCTTTGGCTTGTGCTTAATATTGACATCTCTAGCTACAATTACAAAAAGCTCATCCCCTAGTTTTTTTGCCTCCTCAAGATATGCTATGTGCCCTGGATGAAGGATGTCGAAAGTTCCAGTTGCAAGTACTCTCATGTTTCCTCTTTATTTCCAGTTGGAAGTACTCTCATCTTTCTCTTTATTCTTTATTATCAAATTCAATATCAAGTACCTTTAAATTCCTTTCCCTTCCAAATGAATCATAGCAGCACCAGTTTACCTCTCTATAGGGATAGCAAGTGATTATATGATACCTCCCGCACTTGGCAAAAAGCTCAAGGTCTGCTTTACTGGGCTTGAGATTAGAAGAACAATGGCTATGTACAGTGCCAATGACGCTTGTATCCAATGGCATCATATCAAGTCTTAAAATAGCACTTATATTTGAGCTCTCAGTGCCAGGAAGGATTAAGACCTCGGTAATAACATCTTTTTCTACTCGAAGCAAGCCAGCAAATTCCCTAGGATGGGAATCTCTGCTTACGGCTAAAATGAATTTCAAGGTATCCCGCGCGATACCCTTAACCTCTTTTTTCATCCCTACCCTCAATTCTACTTCTAACTGCAGCTACTATTAATGGCAATGCAATTGTTGCATCGCAATAAACAGTCACCAGCTTAGCATCACTAGCGATTTTACCCCAGGAGATCGCTTCTTCAAGAGTGGCGCCTGAGAGTCCGCCGTGTTCAGGTCTATCCATTGTTATTTGAATTGCATAGTTAATATAATTTGGTGATATCAACATTGACTGCAAAATGAAGTTCTTAGGCAATCCCCCTCCTATGAACATAGCACCATTTTTTTTGGAGTTGAAGCAAATCTCCACTATTTCTCTTATATCTTTAAGGACATTGAGGGTTATTTGAGAGCGCAGCGAGGCATGCAGCCCAATTATGGAATCCGCTAATCCTGGGCAGAAGATTGGAATTTTATTCTTAGCAGCTGCACTTAAAATAGAGCTTTCAGCATTAATTCGCAGACCGATTTCATAAAGCAATTCTCGAGTAGATAGCTCTTGTTTCTCAATTTCCATTAAAATTTCCCCTACCTTCTTTTCCAATAATTCAAAATGTTCCATAGGGGTGTAAACATCATATATTCGATTAATTCCCTCTTCATATAGCGCTCGATCATCTGCAGCACTTGATCCCTTATAATGCCTTCCACCGAATGCTTCCAGTAAATCGTGGACCAGATTAGCTCCAGTGGTGACAAGTACATCAATGTAGCCAAGTTGAATTAAATCCACGATAACTTGCCTTAAACCAGCAGGTACAAGTGCGCCTGCTAAGCCAAAGAATTTCTTAACTTTTTTATCCCTAAGCATCTCTTCATAAATATTAACTGCTTCACTTAGCCTGTGGGCTCCGAAGGCACAGCTTCCCATTTCTTTCAAAAGTTGATCTACACTTATCCTTGGCTTTATCTTCAAATGCTTTATCGCTTGCTTAAATTGATCTAGCATGATAACTCCTCGCTGCGATGAATTCACGCACCAATTTAGCGCCTAAGAGTGCAGTTTCACCTCGATCATAATCTGGAGCAATTTCCACGATGTCAAAGCCAGCTACGCGAGGGGCAAGAGCTCTAATGGCTTTCTTCAACTCAATTGAACTCAAGCCAAAGGGCTCAGGGGTGGAAACAGCGGGAGCGAAGGCTGGGTCTAAAACATCAAAGTCTATTGATAAATAGATATTCTCAGGCTTTAAATACCCAAGTACTTCTTTAACGATATTCTCAATGCCTAAAGCTGCTACCTGCTCAGCACTGTAATAGCGCAGGTTTTTATCGGCAAAGCTATATTCCTCTTTAGTGCCACTTCTAATTCCAATTGCCACATAGTTTTCTCTACCAAGGTATTTCACTATATGATATGAAACGCAAGCGTGGTTGAATTTAACATTCAAGTACTTCTTCCTTAAGTCAAAATGGGCATCGAAAATGACAGCTGCTATTTGCTTGAAGGATTTAATGCAAGCATAGCTTAGTGAATGCTCTCCACCCAGCATTATTGGTATTTTACCATCATTCACTATCCCTTGAGTGCATTTCTGCACTAGCTCAAGTGTTTCTTCTACCCTTGGACTTACTTGGAGGTCGCCTAAATCACAGATCTTAACACTCTCGAGGTCTATTTTATATTCATGTATATAGGTTTCAAAATTGTAGCTAGCGCGCCTTATCTCAGCTGGTGCATTCCTAGCTCCTGATCTAAAGGAAGAAGTGCCATCGAATGGAGCGCCGTATATCACAAAATCAGCTTCTTCATAGCTAGAATTTGCATCTGCAAAAAATGGCTTAACAAGCAAACATCTCACCTGATATCAAGTTTTACCTTTCCCATAGCAGTGAGATAAGGCACTTCCTCTCCAACTTTTATTCTAACTTTATCCTCAGGAGCAAGCTTTAGCTCAAATGTGGAATAATCATCTAAGTCCATGAGCTGAGCAATATCCCCAGAGATGGAGAGCACTTGCGCTCGCTTTCTCTCAACGATTGGCACATAGATTTTAGCATCAACTGGGGAAACTATGGATCGCTTTTGCCCATCGAAGATTCCAATCGCATCTACACGCGCTTTAGCAGAACCGTGTTTCCCTGGTTTAGAGTGGGTTATACTTAAAATAATGCAGGGCTCTTCATCTATTACTACATAGCGTCCTTCCTTCAATTTTCCAACTTCAGTTTGTTCCTTCATAGATTTCCTCCTTCATCGCGAACAGCGCATATATTTGCATATGGAATAATAAGCTTTTCATAGTCATTTACTTTAATAATATGAATGGCATTGAATGGAGGAATTAATGTTTGGATGAGCATTTGCTTACGATAAAAAACATGGTTACAAATTGGTATGAGGTGTATAAAAGGATGGAGCGTGATGAATCAGTAATAGTCATGTTTATTGATGTTATAAATAGACTCGCGGAGACGTATCTCGCTGAGCTATATAGAACTAATTCAATAAGCCCTGAGGATTACTCAGAGATGATGGCTTACTTCGAAGAATTGGTAAAAAAATTAATTAAAGAGTTTGGATATGAAAATACTGTTTTCTTATGGGACCACATAAGAGGATGCTAATTTCTTGGCGTTATTTCAAAGCTTTTCTTGAATGCAGTTTGAATAAACTCAAATATATGTTTTACGAAAGTTTTATATACTAGAAATTTCTTGTATATATTACTTTCGAGGTTTAAGTTTGAAAAAATTGGGTGTTGTGCTTCACGTTTCTACGCGTGGAGACTTGATCTTGAAGAGGGATAAGAGTGACTTGCTTCCTAAGTTTGATTCCATCGTAGTTGATAAGAGACTCAGCAAGATTGGAGTGATAAGAGATATATTCGGTCCCGTGGATTCGCCTTATGTCTCTGTGAAGCCATATAAGAAAGCAATGAATGAACTCCGCGCGTTGATTGGTGAGAAACTATATGTTAAAGATTGAAATGAGATTGAATGAGGTGAGACCTTGGCGAGGGAAGTTGAAAAAGAGGGAGAAAAGGAAAAAGTAAGAGAGGAAGAGGAGGTAGAAGAGGAAACAACTCAGCTTAAGTGCCCAGAGTGTGGGAGTAGGCAGCTTGTTCACGATTATGAAAGAGCTGAACTTGTATGTGATAATTGCGGTCTTGTGATCGACAAGGATTTTATAGATATGGGTCCTGAGTGGCGAGCTTTTGATCACGATCAAAGGATGAAGCGCTCGAGAGTGGGCGCGCCAATGACATATACGATTCACGATAAAGGTCTATCAACCATGATTGACTGGAGGAATCGCGATTCATATGGCAAGCCAATTTCCTCCAAGAATAGAGCGCAGCTTTATCGCTTGAGGAAATGGCAGAGGAGAATTAGAGTGAGCAATGCAACAGAGCGTAACCTTGCCTTTGCATTATCTGAGCTTGATAGAATGGCAAGTGCTCTTGGTCTGCCCAGAAATGTGCGTGAGACAGCAGCAGTTATATATCGCAAGGCAGTTGATAAGAATTTAATTAGAGGAAGGAGCATTGAAGGAGTGGCTGCAGCTGCTTTATATGCAGCGTGCAGGCAAATTAGCGTGCCTAGAACACTGGATGAAATAGCCCAAGTTTCAAGGGTTAGTAGAAAGGAGATTGGCAGAACATATAGATTCATCTCTAGAGAGCTTGGTCTAAAGCTCATGCCAACTTCACCCATAGACTATGTGCCTAGATTTTGCTCAGGTTTGAATCTCAAGGGCGAAGTGCAGTCGAAGGCAATTGAAATCTTGAGACAAGCGGGGGAGAAAGAACTCACGAGTGGTAGAGGTCCCACTGGTGTTGCTGCAGCAGCAATTTACATCTCCTCAATTCTCTGTGGAGAACGGAGAACCCAGCGAGAGGTTGCTGAAGTAGCGGGTGTAACAGAAGTTACGATTCGAAATCGATATAAAGAGTTGGCGGAAGAGTTGGACATTGAAATCATTCTTTAAATGTTGGAAATTGAAATAATTTTCTTTAAATGGAACTTGGGTTAAAGTTAAAAATTGAGCAGATTAAAAAAGCAGTTAAAGCTAAGCAGAGTATGCTTATTGCCTTCTCTGGGGGGGTGGATAGCTCAGTTGTAGCCGCGCTTGCTTTTCAAGCATTGGGTGAGAAAGCACTTGCTGTCACAGTTGACTCAGAAACTCTCCCCCCATTTGAGCTTGAAAATGCCATTGAGGTAGCAAGGAAAATTGGAATACAGCATAGGATAGTTAAATATAACGAGCTTAATTCCGAGGAGTTCAGGCGAAATCCCCATGATCGCTGTTATTACTGCAAGAGAAGCTTGCTTGAAGTTTTAACTAAATTGGCACGCGAGGAAGGATTTAATGTCATAGCTGATGGCACAAATGCAGATGATTACTTAGCCCATAGACCTGGGATAAAAGCTCTCCGCGAGTTCAATGTTTTCTCCCCCCTCGCAGAATTCAGCGTTAGTAAAGCAGAGGTTAGAGCAATAGCTAGAGAATTAAATCTACCCAATGCAGACAAACCCTCTATGGCATGCACTGCCTCTCGCTTTCCATATGGACTTGAGATCACCAAGGAAAAACTGGATAGAGTTAAGCAAGCAGAGATGTTTCTCTTTAAAATGGGCTTCAAGCAGGTTAGAGTAAGAGACCACGATGGCATAGCAAGGATAGAAGTGCTGAGGGAGGATAATCAAGCTATCATTGAGAATTCAATTACCATTGCTAGGGAATTGAGAAAACTCGGATATAAATATATTACTCTAGATTTAGAGGGCTATAGACCTGGAAGTTTGGACGAGGTTCTCTCTAGATAACAATACTCTAAATAGTAAATAGCTCCAAAACTCTTTTCAATCTAAAGCGCGTTTCGAAGAATATGTATGATGTGCAGAAAATTCGCAGGGATTTCCCAATTTTAGATAAAGTGATTTATCTAGATAGCGCTGCAACAAGTCTTAAGCCAACGCAGGTTTTGGAAGCTTTGAAAGAATTCTTCTTTGAATACTCAGCAAACTATGGTAGAGGTGCTCATAGACTCGCAAGGCAAGCGACTGAGCAATATGAAGCTGTGCGGGAAGCAATAGCCAAATTTATAGGCGCTCAGCCCGAGCAGCTTATCTTCACCAAAAATACAACTGAAGCTATAAATCTAGTTGCACTTGGACTTAAGTGGGAAAGAGGCGATGAAGTTATTGCTACTTCAATCGAGCATCATTCAAATCTTATACCTTGGCAGCGATTGCAAAGAATAGGGGTAAGGCTTGTGATTGCTCCAGCAAATGAAAATGGAGTAGTTTCTCCTAGTGCTATTGAAGCAGCAATCACTAAGCAAACTAAGTTAATTGCAATTAGCCACGTTTCCAATACCCTAGGAACTATACAGCCAGTGGAGGAAATAGCGAGGCTTGCGCGAGATAGAGCTATTCTCTTGCTTGTTGATGCTGCGCAGTCCATAGGTCATTTGAAGATAAATGTAAGAGAAATCAACTGCGACTTCATCGCAATTTCAGGACACAAGGGATTGCTTGGTCCTCAGGGTACAGGTGCTCTCTATGCTCGAGATCCCTCGCTTCTTGAACCAGTTTATGCTGGTGGAGGTGTTGTGGAAGAGGTTACCCCCTCAAGCTTTAAATGGATAGCTTCAATAGCTCGCTTCGAAGCTGGCACGCCAAATCTACCTGGTATAATTGGCCTAGGCAGAGGCTTGAGATATGTTCAAGAAATTGGCGTTGAAAATATAAGACAGCATATAGAGAGTTTAAGTTCACATCTAGATAGAGGGTTAAGGGATATTGAAAACGTTGAAACCTATGGTGGTAGCATTAAACACGGCATTGTTTCATTCAATATAAAGGGAATGAACTGCCACGATGTAGCGCTTATATTAGATGAATCTAGAAAAATATGCGTTAGAAGTGGGCTTCATTGTGCTTCATTAGCGATTAAACAGCTTGGGGTTGAGGGAACTGTGAGAGCCTCGCTTGGTTTATATAATACTAGAGATGATGTTGATATTCTAATTGAAACTGTTAAAAACATAGCTGAGGCGCTGGTGTGAATATGAAGCAGGAGATGATAAGATTCTGCTTAACCCATGGCTACTTCCGCGGTGGGAAATGCAAATGCGGCGAGACCGGGCGCTTTGTACTTTCAGCTTATAAAGCAGAGAAATTGGGCAAGATCGTGAGTGGTGCACTTCGCCATTTCCCAGATAAACTTGGGCTGAAAATAGATAAACAAGGTTGGACGAGCTATAGCGAACTGGTTAAAGCAGTTCAGAAGCGCTATCACTGGGCTAAGGAGTATCATATTCGAGCATTAGTTGAATCAGATGAAAAAGGGAGGTATCAATTGAAAGAGGGTAAGATAAGAGCAACTTACGGGCACTCCATCGATGTCGAATTAGATTTCCCTCCTAATGATCAAGCTGTTTTATACTATGGCACGAGTGAGGAGGAAGCGGAGATGATCTTAGTAACAGGCTTAAAGCCAGTTAAGCAGCGCTATGTGCATTTAAGCAGAACCATTGAGAACGCAGTTACGGTGGCAAATATCCATACAGATAAGCCAATAATTGTAACAGTCGACGCCAAGGGAGCGCAGGAAAGCGGGGTTAAAATCATGAAGGTTGGGGATATCTGTTTATCTGAGCCAATTCCAGCGTGTTTTTTAAGCATCAAGGCTTAGTCTTTCTCATAGCCTCAAGCAGCTCCTTAGCTCGATCCAAGCGTATTTTTCTCTCCCTCACCATTATCTCTGCGATTTTATCTATTAAATCACCTGTAGCCCCAGCTGCAATTGCAATATTCCTAGAATGCAGACTCATATGGCCTCGCTGAATCCCCTCAGTTGCAAGAGCTCTAAGAGCTGCAAAATTCTGGGCAAGTCCAACTGCAGCCATTACCTCAGCGAGTTCAGCAGCGGTTTTCACTCCTAAAATTTTGAGGTTAATTCTAGCTGTTGGATGGGTTTTAGTTGCTCCCCCCACGATTCCTACTGCTAATGGGAGCTCAATTGTGCCAACTAAATCGCCATTGCTGTTCTTCTCCCATCTCGAGAGAGGCTCATATCTCCCACTTCTACTAGCATAAGCATGCGCTCCTGCTTCAATGGCACGAGTGTCATTTCCAGTTGCTAGAGCAACAGCTGTTATTCCATTCATGATTCCCTTGTTATGAGTGGTAGCTCGATAGTGATCTGAAGCAGCGAATTCATATGCGAGGAGAATCGCATCCACCACTTCTTCGCCTCCAATTGCATCTTTTGGAAATATCGCTCGAGCTCTCGCTAAACGCTTGTCAGCGAAGTTTGAAATTATTCTTAAATAAACCTTGCCTCGGGTGATTTCCTCAATTAAGGGAGCGACTGCCTCCGCCATGGTATTAACTGCATTAGCTCCCATGGCATCTCTGCAGTCAACGATTAAATGAGTTATCACCATTGCACCTTTGCTTGTTTGAATCACTCTTGCTTCAACATCTCTAGCTCCACCACCTAGCTTAACAAGTACTGGATCTTGCTCATTTGCAACTTTTAAAATCTCTTCTTTGCGCTCTAGAATGCGATTTCTCGCAGCATATGGGTCTTTGATTCTAGTTGCCTGTATCTGGCCAATCATAAGTGCACCTGAGGTGCTGGTGAAAAACCCACCTCCCTCTCTAGCCATCTTCGCTGCATTGCTCGCAGCTGCAACAACTGAGGGCTCTTCTATAGCCATGGGAATGAGGTAATCTCTGCCATTTATTAAGAAATTCACAGCGACTCCAAGAGGCAAAGTCATGCCCCCTATTACATTCTCAATCATTCTATCAGCTATCTCTACTTCAAGTGCACCTGTATTCGAAAGAATTTTAACTTCATCCTCGCTTAAACTAGCGAAGTTTTTCACGAACTCAAGTCTCTGCTTAAAACTCAGTTTGTAAAAACCCGAAACCTTTGAAGTCCTCTCCAAATTTGAACCTCCTAGATTTATCAATAGCAATAGCATTATTATAATTTATCCAATTGATTAAGCTGTATTTTTGCGTTCTATTAAATTCCTCAAATGGTATTCAAAACTTTTTCATGAAAGAATTTAGGGCAAAATATGGGATCATCGTTGATTTGCTTATGGTTGTGCAGGATAAGCTTATGGTTGTGCAGATAAGTTGAAACTCTCCAATGTTTTGCCTAAGACAGAAAATCTTTCACTATGGAAATTGTAGGACTTGCGAAAAGAATACCTTCTGAGCTTCTTCATCTGCGAATATTTTGGTGTCCCAAAATTAGAGGGATTAGGGGTAGAAATAGATCTGCTTTGAAAGGTTCTTTGGAAGAATGGAAATGGAAACTTCTTATTCGTATGCCAGATTTTGTTAATTTAGAAATAGTAGAAAAGGCAAAGGAAGAAGTTTTGAAGAAACGAATTTGAGTTGGTTAAGGAAATCAAGTTAAAAATCAAGGAAGCAAATGCGTCAAGTGTTACATATGGAACATATTCGATAGAGCCAGAGTCGTTAATAAAAATAAGGAAACTGACGGGGCAGAAAAATCTCGTTGAAATGGTCTTCACCATGAAATCTATCTTTCTGATTCGAAAGGTTGCTCCAGCAAAGATGAAAACTATTTTAACGTGACCAGTGAAAGAGAGAAGTTAATATTAAAAAATGTAAAATAATACATCATAAGGAAATTGAAATCTTGTTCAATCCCAGTGCTGTGGCTAAATATAGGATTACTTCAATTATGGTGTATCAATTCCGAATTTAAGGAAAATTCACTAGAGAAACAGGGAAAGACCATAAACTTGCTCAACAAACAAATGGAAAAATGGGCTAAAGGAATTTGATTACTGGGAAATCTGTGAAGTTATCAAAATCTTTTTATTCATAGCTGCATTAAACACGAAGGCAATTGAAACTGCAAAAGAAATTCAAAAGATACAATCCAAAACTGCCAAATGGATCGCTTAAGATGCAATCAAGGAATTAACGAGCAATACAATCCAAGAAAGATTGAGAAAGAGAGAAGTAAATAACAGGGCAGCTTGAGCACTTTCGGCATTCGATTGCCCTGTTTCAACTTCTCTGTCAACTTCGCTTAGTCACAAGGACTTTTTGTAAGAAAAGTGCAGAGAAAATAGCAAAACCCAAAAGCCTCAAATACTCCAGCTAAAATCTCTAGAAGTAAACGTTAAAGTTGAAAATTGATAATTTATGATACAAAGTGACTAATTCAAGTTGTTAATACTGCGTGAATGAAAGAACCATTTTTGCCAAGTTTTATATTCTATGTAGAGATATATTCCATGCGTGACCAGCGATTTAGAACTTTTGAGAAGATGGAAATCTAGATTAGGAAGTCAGCTTGTACCTCCTAAGGTAACCTTCTGCCCTATAGAAAAGAAAATGGTTGAAGTAGCCAAGAACTGCTCCACCTGCATATTTGCAAAAGTGGGAACCGATGACTTTCCCTACTGCGAATATGAATATATGGAGAGAATATAAGATATAGAGATATAAATTTGGAGAATATAAATGCCTTGCTTGGAAAGCAATGAGGGGCTTTTTTTAATTAAAACTTGCCCTCAGTGTCAATGGAGTGTGATTGAAAGTCTCGATGTTTTCGAGCTTCCTTTTTCCATATGTGAGAAATGCGGTGGAGAACTTGAGGTGGAAAGAGGCAAAGTGGAGATCAAAATTGAGTTCAAGTTATTCAATGAAGCTGATGAAATAGTGAAAGGTAAAATGCAGCCTCAGCATTGGAAGTGCGTGCTGGGAACTGTTGTTGATCAAAGGATAGAGATTTACCTAGATAACTTGTTGGCTTTAACTAAGGAGGACACTAATGCTTTGATTTTTATGTTGGAGCGCATAACTCTTCATGAACTTGCACACGCTCTCTCCCCAAAAATAGGGGAGGATGAGATCCATAGATTCGTCGATAAAGCAATGGTAATGAGGCTAGCGAGGAAATGAAATTAGAATAAAGATAGAATGAAGAAAAATAGAATTAAAGAAAAAATTAACTTATCCCATTTGTGGCTTGGGAGCTATCTTATCATTATATCGCTCCAGAAATTCTCTAGCGGTTTGCTCATCGAAATAGAACTTCCAGAAGTGAATGTTTTCCTCTAGGCAGTGGATATCTCCTTCTTCTTTAAGCATGCCAATTTTGGAAAAGAATTTCTCAGGAGCTCTAGCTTCATCTTTATCCCATCTAGAGGTAAGCTTGACGCGTCCCTCGAAACCATGAAGTATTGACTGCTCCACAGCGTCCTTCATAAGCGTTGTACCCACTAATCGAATCTCTTTGTTAGCTATGGATTCAATGCAGTCTATGTAGAGATGTCTTTGTTCTTTATCGAGGGAAAATGCATATACACCTAGTACTTCGCCAGTTTTCTTATCTTTTAACACGCGGAGCATGCATCCATCGTTAGCTCTCTCGCGCCATCCAAAAATTGAGTTCTTCCATCTCTCACTATTGCATAGATATTTTCGATCTTCCCACTTTGCCCAGTCCACCACCACTGGTATGAGTTTATTGGTTTTTTTATGAATCACATAGTACTCAGCACACAAACTCTCCCACTCCACTGTGAGGAAAATATAATGAATGTTCATATTAATAAATTTTTTGCCTATTATGAGGTAATTCAATCGCTTTTAAGTCTTCCAAGCGTCGGTGATTTCTCTATCAAGTTGCTCATAGAAGTCCTTCTTAGTTATCTCTGGAAGTTTAGCCATCTTAGTTATATAGCTCTCTACTTTGCCCAGCACGATCTTGGGTATATCCTCGCTTCTCTCAACATTGAATAAAGTGATATTTTCTTTCAAGCCAATTTTATCAATTAACTCCTCCACATATATATTTAAGCCTAAATAGACAAGAGTGGTTCTATTTTCAATTCCTGAGAAATACTCTATCACGCTAGGTAAATTAGTAATTGCAATGTCGCTAATCATGAAGATATCAGGTTTATTTGCCTTATTCCTAAGTGATTCAATTTTATTCAAATTAATAGCAGTGCCCCCCCCGAAGTACTTACAAAGGGTTTCATAGATCTGTTTTCTATCTCTAGTGTAATCCAAGACTATATCATTTCCACCGAAAGCATCACTATAGTTATAAACTGCTACTCTAGCCCTATTCTCTAAATATGCATTTGCCGCGCAAAAGCTACCTAATACTGCATGGGAGAGAGTCTCCCTTGGGTTTGCCATGCTACCTGAGGAATCAATTATTATCAAACAATCAGGTATACGCCCAAGGGCACCGTGAGTCTCGCCCTCTGCTTTTCTCCATAGCTTAGTTACCCCAGGCAATAGCTTGCCAAAGGATCCCCAGTAGTTTATATCTTGAATTGGCTTTTCAACCTCCCACTCTGAGAGAGAATATGGATAGAGAGAGCCATCTCTCTCCAGTGGTAATTTCTGCACTGGAATAGTGTAATTCTCAGCTAGTTTTTGATAGAATAGCACATTTGCATCAATCAAACTTCCTATACCTCGTCCCATAAACGTTTTTCTCTCAAAATATCTATGATAAAGAGGTATTTTTGTTCCATCTTCCTTGGCTTGTTTTTCCACTTCAGCATCTATTAAATTCTGTAGATCTCTAACTATCTCTGCAAATTGCTTAGGATTTTCAATTCGCTTAGCGAAATCGCGAAGGCTTCTTTCAATCTCTGATTTTGAATATCTATCAAAACCATGAGCTAGCATAGGATTTGCATCAAAATGGAGGAGCTCTCTAATATATCTTGCAAATCGCTTGCTCTCCGCTTCCCACTTTGCTTTATTGGTATAGTTCACTGAGGCAAGTTTCTTAGTAATGGGATGCTCTTCCACTCCCAAGTCTATCCTCCAGAGCTCTTGATAGAGGGAACAAATCGCTCTCTCAAGCTCTGATTTCTCCATATTTCTATAGAGCTCAGGTATTGATGTCTCCATTTGCATGACGCAATAGGTATTCGCTGCTATATCCATGAAGCAATCTGCCGCCTTAGCTGCTTTCTCGCGATCCCTAAGTACTTCCTTTGCTGAGGCATAGATTAATAAATGCGTGGTCAAGTCAAATGGGCAGAAGCAGTGATGTGCTAACTCGTGGTCAAGCAATGCTTCTAAAACTTGGGCTAATTCTATCTTCTCAGCTAGTTTAGCGCAGAAATCCTTGCTTATTTTAATCTGCTTGTCCTTCATTTGAAGCACGGAGTGCTTTGGTAGAAACACAATCCTTGGCTTGGGAATGGCTGGATAGAGGTGTTTTTTCCTGACCTTTGGCCAGAGCTCGTCAATTATTCTTTGATAATATAGCTGCTCAAATTGTTCTCTAACTATATTTGGGTTATCCATAGATTTTTATCTTCTCCTTTCCCTCGTATATTCTTCCAGCTTTAACTGAACCTAGGCTTTCAACTCTGCCTTTCACCCAGACCTCTCCACCGAGCATATTAGTCCCAGCTCCAGCTCCAGCGTTCCCTTCTATGATTATCTCTCCAGCTCTCATTCCATAGCCTAGGGAATGGGAAACATTTCCTTTTATAACAATCCTCCCCCCAGCCATGTTAAATCCTACGCCTACTCCTGCCTCTCCTTCTACGATTATTTCTCCACTTTGCATGCTCTCCCCGAGCCAATCACCTGCTCTTCCTTTTATTATAATTCTACCTCCATTCATGCAGCTTCCAGCTCTATCCCCCACACTGCCATATACAACTATTTCCCCTCCCTGCATGTAGTAACCTAGGTAGTTGCCTACATCGCCTTTAATCGCGATTTTTTTGCGATTTTCCTTACCAAGGTAATTTATTCTATCTTCTAGCTCAAGCTCAATTTCACTGTCCTTTGATTCATTGACTAGTAGTGAGAGAAATATGCCTGAGTGCTTGAATTCTTTATCTTTAACTTCATAGGGATACTTGGAAAATCTATAGATATCCCTAGCGCTATGGCTTCGTGGTTTTGGGGTTTTGAGTATATCATATATGTAGCATACTTCAACTTCAGCAAGCCATCTTTCATAGTCATCTATGACTTCTTCCAATTTGTCCCCTCGCTTGAATATCTCCCTCCCACTGGGACTAAAGTCTTTGAATTTTTTAAGTATACTTTTATTTATACTCATTCTTCACCTTTAGGTATACTCAAGGTATACTCATCCACATATTTTAGGTATACTCATTCTTTACTACATATTTCTTGATTTCTTTATAAATCGGATGATCCCCCTCCACAAGTGCCTCAACCCCTGCTCTTCCCTCTGCGACGTAGTAAGCAGTTTTAAGTGCATTCTTTATATCATTCTTCTGCTCTACATAGCGATTGAAGACCTCTGAAACTGCTTTTTTTGCTAAGAAAATATCAACTGGATCCACTCTCGATTCTTTCTTATATTTAGAGAGGAAAGCATCGCTCCAGCGAATTCTATGGGCAAGAGCATAGGGTGCGATTTCACGGAGATGCTCAATACTTGCCTCTCTCTCGCCTAGGAGCCAAGCTAGAGCTCGGCAGTATTCTTTTATTGACCTAGGTATTCTATTGGAAGCGCAGTTCTCAATCGCATGGCATAGATATCCTACGTAGTGGCAGCCCTCTTCGCAGCTTTGTGCAGTTCTCTTCTGCCCATAAAAATAGCAGAAGCTGAGTTCGGCGATGAGAGTTAAGAGAAAGGCTGTTGCGTCTTCACTTAGCTCTATATTTTTAATATCCCTTCTAATGTTTTCTCTATCTTCATAGCTTGGAGTTGTAATCCCAAGTTCTTTCTCCAGTTTCGCAGCATATATCTTAGATAGCTCTCTTACCCTCTTGACTTTCTCCTCATATTCCACTTTATTCTTGAGTATTTTATTTATTTCCCTTGTGAGATGCAGGTCTCTTAAGATTCTCTCCACTTCTTTCTTCCTACCATTTATTTCAGAGGAAAAAATTGCACCAGGGTGCTTAGATTCAACTACAACGTCAAAGCGGTCAAGCAGGGGAGGTAAAAGCTCAGTTGTACCTCTATCTGAGTAATTAGCGGTTGCAAATAAGCAATATTCTTCATTAATCAATAGCTCATCTAGATATCGCCATATTCCTGTATCGCAGCCTTTTAATATAATACTCTGCTTTGAGGGTGGCAAGCGGTTGATTTCATCAACTATCTTGGGCTGAAGTTGGGTGAAATTAGACCAGATGACTTCTTCCCTGCCTATATTTAACTCACCAAGGTCAGGTCTGCCTTTTATTTTCTCCTCCGTTTGCTCAGGATGTCCTTCCACTACAGAATCCCAGATAATATCAAGGGGTAGTTGATAGATTAAGCAGGAAACATATTCCGCACTTGTGGTCTTGCCCAGCCCTGGTTCACCAACTATTAACTCCTTCCCACCTATGAGGGCTGTGATGAGACTCAAAAGCAATGTGGAGTTATATTTTTTTTCTTGTACTTGGATATCTGGAATGTTATAATAAAGGTTCTCTCCAATGAAGGAATACAGTTCCTCAATTTGCTTATTTTGCATGTGCTTTAGCTTAAAATATATATCGCATATAGTTTTTAAGCTTTATCCACTCCAAGCTCTGCTTTGATTTTTCTACTTATATTTGAAATACTAACTTGAGAGATGTTAAGCGCTTTCTCAATTTCCCTTTGAGAAAGCAAGCCACTTGAGGAGAGATATATAGCAGCTGCAGATAGCACAGCTGGGTTATGGCCTCTTGACTCTAATTTGCCCAGAGACTCTAATTTGCTTAGAATTTCTTTAGCTTGAGACTCGATTTTAAGGCTATACACGCTTAATTCTTCATTTCTCCTAGCTAAGATCATCATTTGAGCTTCTATATATTCAAATGGAGTCATTCGCTGCTTAATACCAATTATTTTCCTAGCTTGAGCTAAATAACTCATTTTAGGTTCAAATGGAGCTATACAGCCGTTTTCATCGCACGCTAGTTTCAATGAGATTTCAACTAAACTCTCATGCGGCAATCGCTTGAATTTTTTATCTCCTTTTAACTTAGCAAAGACTTGCCTTGCGTCAAAAATCAATTTTGCCTTTATATCTTCTTCCAAGAACACTTTTTCAAGTTTTTTATAAAATTGACTTTGCTTGCAATTTTCACATACACCTAAAGCATATATGTATTTAAAATCAGCTATGCTCTCCAAAAAATGCATGGTTGTTTCTCCTCTCAAGATCTCTTTATTGCAAATTGCACAGACCTCTCTATATGTATAAAATCTCTCATAGTAAACATCCATGACTCTCCCAACGTAATAGCCTAAGTCACAGGCATCACAGTATACGCTGAACCCATTTTTCTCTTTATCTAAATTTTTTAGCTCTCGATTGCATTTCCGACATTTATCATATTCCTTTTTCAAAAGCATTTCCCACTGCTGCTGGTCTATTCTACCCATCATTAAAACTATTCATTAAAGGAAATTTATATTTTTATCTTTTCAATGGATTTATTTTCAATAGATTTATATTTAAGAATAACATTTTGTGTTTAAAGTGGGGGAGTTTCACGAATACGTTTAAAACCCTAACCAATACCAAGAAAAAAATTCTAGAGCACTTACTCTTCGAAGACTTGAGTACTATCCAGCTTTCAAAAATCGTTGGTGTAAGAGAATTTGCAATTCGCCGCCATCTTGATTTCATGGAAAAAGAAGGCTTAGTAACCTATACCTTTAAACAAATGGGCATGGGTAGGCCCAAGAAGATATATTCACTAACAGATAAAGCTAGGGATTCCTTTGTTAAGCACTACTCCTTAATAGCTTCATTGCTAATGGCAAAGATGATCGAGCGGAGCGGTAGAGAATATGCAATAGCTATCTTTGAAGATGTAATTAATGAGATATTAAAACAATGCAAACCTAAAGAAGGTTCGCTGGAGGAAAAAATAAAAGCACTCGTGGATTTTTTAACGGAATTCGGCTGCTATGCCTCATATTCAAAGGAAGAAGATGGAAGCTTTGCACTCATAAAGCGCAATTGCGTATTTTGGGATCTAGCTAAGCAATATGAAGAAATAGTTTGCGAAGTAGATGCAAAAACAATTGTTAAAATAATTGGAAATATAACCCTAATTCGAGATAGGTGCTTAGCAAAGGGCGATAAAATTTGCAAATATATTTTAATACCAATGAAGCCAGAGGAGAGGAAGCTCCAGCAAATTACTAGCTAGCAAAAGATTTTTATCATAAACGCTAATATTTAAAAGATTCCGGGGGAATCCAAATTGGCAAAGATGCATACCAGGCGAAAGGGAGCTTCGAAGTCCTCGCGTGTGAATCGAAAGACACCGCCTAATTGGCTCACGCTCTCGCCTAAAGAGATTGAAAACCTTGTTATTAAACTGAGAACTCAAGGTTTATCTTCAAGCAAGATTGGCATTGTACTGCGGGATAAATATGGCGTGCCAGATGTACAGGTTGCAACTGGTAAAAAAATCACGCAAATCCTAAGGGAAAATAAAATGGCTCCTAAGATTCCTGAGGATCTGCAAAATCTCATTGAAAAAGCTCTTAGATTAAAAACACATCTCGCTAATTCACCAAAGGACTTGCACAATAAAAGAGCGCTTCAAAATACTGAGTCCAAGATAAGGAGGCTTGTTAATTACTATCGCGAGGAAGGAGTACTTCCAGAGGGCTGGGAGTATCAACCTGAAAAAGCTGAGCTGCTAGTGAAGTAGAGGCGAAATGATTGAGAGACTTGATGTGCTTACTAAAACTGCTGCTGAGAAAATTAAAAGTTTTGACTTCGCAAGAGTGCTCTCCCATCACGATGCAGATGGCATTACAGCAGCAGGTATAATGTGTCTCTCTCTCTTTAGGAAGAAAATTCCATTTCAAGCAACCCTATTAAGTAAACTCGATGAAGAAGCAATTAAAGATATAGAGGGAAATGTTATTATATGCGATATGGGCAGCGGA
This sequence comes from Methanocellales archaeon, assembly GCA_038850275.1. Lineage (GTDB taxonomy): Archaea > Halobacteriota > JAWCLZ01 > JAWCLZ01 > JAWCLZ01 > JAWCLZ01. The sequence goes on from JAWCLZ010000001.1 coordinate 139,879, forward strand.
CAAATTGAGCTCCTATCGCATTTAAAGAATGCTGTGATAGTAGATCACCATAAACCTTTGAATATCAATTCCACGCATATACAGGTGAATCATATACAAGTGAATCCTCATTTGGTTGGCATTGACGGTGCCTTTGAGCTATCTGCCAGCGGCACTGCTTATGCAATAGCTAAGCAGATGGATCCTTCAAATATCGACCTCTCAGGTTTAGCGGTTGTAGGCATCGTGGGTGACAAGCAACAAATGATAGGGGCAAATAGGGATATCCTTGAGGAAGCAATGCGAAAAGGAGTGGTCTCAATTAAAAGAGACTTTTTAATCGATGCTGACACTGAAACTCTCAAGGAGATATTGGAATATAGTTTCGAGCCATATCTAGAGATAACTGGCGATGCGCAGAAAATTATAGAACTTCTCAAGCAAATTAAACTCAATCCAAGCACTAGCTATCGAGATTTAAATGAAGAGGAAAAAAGGCGGTTCCTCAGTGCACTTATGCTTAAGATTATGAAGCGCAGTAGCGCTGAAGCTATGGCTGAGTTAATTGGAGAGGTATACATATTGAATAAAGAAATATATCCTCAAGCTTTAGGTTTTGCAAATTTATTGAATTCCTGTGGAAAACTTGGAAAAACAGGTCTTGCTCTATCTCTATGCTTGAGGGATAAAACGCAGATTGAGGAAGCTAAAAAATACCACCGTGAATATCAAAAAAGAGTAATAATTGAATTAAGAGCCATAGAGGATAGGATCAAAAAGCTGAAGGCAATTCAATATGTGGAAATTAAAGATGCAGCTGTAACAAGCGCGGTATCATCTTGCATAATACGATACATCTCCCCAGAGCTACCTTTGCTTGTTCTGAGCGAAGAAGAAGGCAAGATCAAAGTTTCCGCACGAGGAAATAGAAAGCTAGTTCAAAGTGGCTTAGATTTAGGAGTAGCGCTAAAGGAAGCTGCAAAGAGGGCTCAGGGAACAGGAGGGGGTCATAGCATTGCTTCAGGGGCTTCGATACCGAAGGGTATGGAAAATATATTTATCCAAGCAGTTGAAGAAATTGTGGCAGAGCAGTTGAAAATTAAGAATTAAAGAGAACAGGGGAAAATATAAGCTTGAAATGCTACTGCAAACTTATAATTCCAAATATCTCTCCAGTGATTGCCAAATCAGTTGAGCCGGATAATTTACCCAACATGCGCTTGAATGTGAGCAAGGATTATATAATTACAGAGATAGAAGTGGATGAAATTGGCACATTGATTTCAACCATAGATGACTATATAATGAATCTGAGAATTGCTGAAAGCTTGGTGGAAGCATGCAAGAGCAAGTTGAAATGAAGTTCTATCTCAAAGCAAATTATAAATTAAGTGGAGAAGCAGGTCAAGCGAAGCGGGAAATAGAAGCATTGATCGAAGATGCAAATCAAAATCTCCTTCAGAAGGGTGCTCCTAAGGGAAAGGGAGCAATGGTGGCGAGCTTTAATTTAAGTGGAAAAAAACTTGGACTTGAAATTCTCTCAGGGAGATATGTGAGAGCGCATGATGCCATCCTTAGATTGAGGAAGCCACTTGCAGCGTTGCTAGGTCAAAAATATCGCATTGGAATAAGAGGCATAGAGGTTGAGGCTTTTAATATTGAAGTTAAAGCAGATCAGCCTTTGAAAGAACTTAAAATTCCATTCATCAAGGAAATGAAGTATAGCGATGGAAAAATTTTCCTCTCGCTAAGCGTTGGAGAAACTGAGCTTGAAAATAGAGTGCCTGATAGGATAATTAACCTACTTGAGGAAAAAATTACCTCCCAGCTATACGGCGGCAAGGGGGAGCACTGGGAGTTGATCTGGGATAGTGGTAAAAAGCAACATTTCTTCAATAGTGATCCAACTGAGGAGATGATCAAGCGCCATTGGATCAAGCGAGGGCCCAGTAGAGGGCAGTGGGTCTATGGCCCGCAGATAACTAGGATATTCAGAGCCTTCGAGCGAATCGTTGAAAAAGAGATCCTTGAACCACTTGGCTATAATGAGATGATCTTCCCGAAATTGGTAACTTGGGAGGTGTGGAAGCGATCTGGGCATTTGAAGGGATTATATCAAGGTGGCTTTGAGCCATATTTCATATGCCCACCTAAAACTCGTGACCCGGAATTTTGGGAAGAAGTTGTGGATTATTACAAGGTAACGAATGAATTACCATTAGATAAAATAAAGGAAAAACTTGATCTGCCAATTGGTGGAATGTGCTTTGCTCAATGCCCACCATTCTGGGTATTCCTCCAAGGCGCTACTTTGCCAGATGAAATCTTTCCAGTGAAAGTCTTCGATCGTTCTGGGACTTCACATCGCTATGAAAGTGGAGGAATACATGGTATAGAGCGCTTGGATGAATTCCATAGAATTGAATTGCTATTCATAGGCACGCCAGAACAAGTTATGGAGCATGCAAAAGAGATGCAGCTGCGCTATAAGTATATCTTCAATGAAATCTTAGACCTCGAATGGCGCACTGCTTGGGTAACTCCTTGGTTCATGGCGCAGGAGGGCTTGACTGGAGTAGCTGAGAAAAAAGAAGTGGGAACAATAGATTATGAAGGCTACTTGCCCTATAAAGCAAGCTATCTTGAGTTTCAAAATCTAAGTGTTAATGGCGATAAATATCCCAAGGGCTTTAATGTAAAGCTGCAGAGTGGAAAGGAACTATGGAGTGGCTGCTCTGGAATTGGTTTAGAGCGCTGGGCAGCAGTGTTTCTCGCGCAGAAGGGCTTTGATGTTAATAACTGGCCTGAGAAATTCAGAGCAATTGTGGGCGAATTGCCTGAGGTATTCAAGTTTCTATAGCTGTTTCTGTAGCCAGAATAAATTTGGAATAGAAGGAAAGAATTTGGAATAGAATCTGGAATAGAAAATAGAAATTATGATAAATAGATATATATAGCAAGAAATAGCAAGAATCTACAATTCATAATCTTACTTGGAGGAAATTACTTGGCACGCGCTGTGAAAAAAGTTGAAGGGTGGAAAGCCAAGCAGTGGTATAATGTTTTAGCTCCAGAGGTATTTGGCAGAGCGAACATTGGTACAACGCCAAGCGATGATCCTAGTAAGCTTATAGGTAGAGTTATTGAAACCACGCTTGGTGATTTAGTGAATGACTGGTCTAAACAGAATATTAAGATGATGTTCAAGATAGAAAATGTAACTGGGGAAAATTGCAATACTTCCTTCATTGGACACGAGTTAACGCGTGATTACTTGCGCTCATTAGTCAAGCGCAGGACTTCGAAGATAGATTCAAATGTGGTTGCTACTACCCTTGATGGTAAGAGAATTAGGGTTAAATCCTCTTGTTTTACCACTAAGAGAGCACACCGCCCCCAGATTGAGGCTATTCGCAAAGTTATGGATCACATTGTTTTAGAAAGAGCTAAACTTTTAACCTTAGATCAATTCATTCAAGAATTAATTCTCGGAAAAGTGGCTTCAGATATCTATAAAGAAGCTAAGGTCATTTATCCTTTGAGAAGAGTTGAAATTACAAAGTCTGAGATTGAGCCTGAGATCAAAGTAGCGGAACCAGCGAAGGAAGCTGCTTCAGCAGGGTAAATCGGAGAATCAAATATAATTACGAATAAATTCGCAGTTATAAAAGGATATTAATATTAGATTTTCCTATTATTATAATTATCATGGAAGATATTGAAAGTAAGGAGGAGTCCAAAAAGCTTTTAATTTTACCTCTTGGAGAGCAGTCCAAGAAGCTCACGCAAGTTATTTCTAATGAAACAGCTATGAAGATCTTGGAGCTTCTTGCAGAATCATCTCTTTCGACTTCTCAGATCTCTGAGTTGCTTAATCTACCTATAACTACTGTGCAGTATAATATAGATAATTTAATGAACATTGGGCTTATCAAAATCGATAGAGTGAAATATAGCGAGAAGGGGCGAGAGGTAAAAATCTATGCACCTAGGCAGAAGTTGATCGTGCTTGTGCCTGAGAAAACTGATTCCTCAAATGTGCTCGATATTTTGAAGAAATATATTGCTCTATTATTTTTTGCCCTTGTTTCAGCTAGCGCTATTGAGTTTTTAATTCAAAGTACTCAGTCCATTGCATTAGCTCCTGCTAGGGAGAATGCAGTCAAGGGTTTTGCAAGCGCTCCTCAGGATATATGGAGCCATGTTAGTCTATGGTTTTTAGTAGGCTGTCTTTTGGTCATTTCAATTCTAGCGGGCTATGAATTTATATCTAAGCGCAGACAATGATCTTTTGATGAAAAGAGCAATAGATTTGAAAAAGGACTTCCCAGCTCTTGCTCGTGAACTTGAAGGTGATTTAAACGAGCATAGCACTTGGATTCCTAAGGTTACAGATCACCTTCAACGTTGCTCCAACGAGGATGAAGCAATTGAGATAATAAATTTTTTCGAGGAGCGAGGTGAGATATCTCCAGAGTACGCTAGAATACTGCGCTTTTTAGTGGTTAAAAAAGGGCATAAGATTTTTGGCTCTCGAAAGCCCGGGGAATATGAAAAGGGGATGAGGGAAGAATAATTTTGTAAAAACTTAATTTAAATTTAGAAAAAAATTAAATAAATTCATAAAAATTTGGTAAAATAATCAAAAAGTATAAATATTATGTTGAGTATTATAATGATGAAATGAGATCTACGAAAAACTTGGGCGTTGCAATATGCGGTACTTGTAAATACTTAGTTAAAAACAGCCATCTCTGCAAATTCAATGGTTACTGCGCAAAGAAATCTATGCTTCAGTATATCATCTCAAGAGTTTAAACATAAGTTAACTTTTATACCCCTGTTTCCCTATTTTTCATAAAATGATTACAATTGGCATAGATGATACAGATTCAATTGACGGGATGTGCACTACTTATTTACTAGCCATACTTATTGAAAAACTCAAAGACTATAGCTTAGCAGATCTCCCGCGGTTGGTGAGATTAAACCCAACAATTAAATATAAAACACGTGGAAATGCTGCAGTTGCTCTGAAGTTAAATGTTGGAGAAGAAAAGGATATAACTAAGATCTGGGAAACCACGCTTGAAACAATTGAAGAACTAGCGCACTTTCAAGACCCAAAGACAAATCCAGGAGCAGTGCTATTGAAAGGCGAGCCTCCGCTTGAACTTAAAGCCTTTGCGATGCGTGCAGTTAAAGATGTGCTCACTATAAAAGAAGCTAGATCTTTGATAGCTAAATATGAAATCAAAGCCAAGGGCTATAAAAATCAAAGGGGTTTAATTGGTGCTCTAGCTGCAGCTTCACTTGAACTTGATCCCTATACCTATGAACTCATAGCATATCGAGAGAAAGCGAGAATCGGTACAAAGCGCTTCATCGATCGAGCAAGTGTTTTTGAAGCTGATGCAGCCACTTATCCTCTTACTTGGGATACTGTTGATTTGAAAAATAATCTCATAGTCTTCGCCCCCCACTCTCCCGATCCAGTGCTATTTGGAATAAGAGGTGATGATATTGATGCAATTAAAAAAGCTTTTTCAATGATCAAATGCGAGCCAGTGGAGCGATCAGTGCTCTATAGGACAAATCAAGGCACAGATATGCATATAATTGAAGCTGAAATAGGTGAAGCTAAAAACTGGCGCTCTTATAGACTCACAGGCGTGGTTTCAAAGGAGCCTAAAACCATAGAGGGGGGACATGTTATTTTTTCCATAGCAAAAGGGAAGAATGAGATAGACTGTGCAGCTTATCAGCCCACTCGTCAATTTCGCGATATCATAAGAAAGCTTCGAATTGGAGATGAAATTGCTGTATATGGGAGCATTAAGAACTGGACTTTGAATCTGGAGAAGATTGAGATTCTAAAACTTGCTAAGGTCTATGAAGTATGCAATCCAAAGTGCTGGATATGTGGAAAGCGAATGAAATCAGCTGGAAGAGCACAGGGCTATCGCTGCAAGCGCTGCAAAACAATAGCGAGAGAGGTGGAAAAGGTCGTAGTTGAAAGAAATCTACTTCCTGGGCTATATGAAGTTCCTCCTAGCGCTAGACGGCACTTGGCGATGCCCTTAATTCGAATGCGAAATTTAAGAAAGGATATTTTTCCGAGTAGGTAAATTTTCGTTAAGTATAAATAGGTTGCGATTTATCAAATAAGCCAATAAAATACATTAATGTATAAAAAAGATCGTTTAGAGGTGGAAATATGAAAAACAAGATTCTACTGGATGAAGAGGATATACCTAAAAACTGGTACAACATCTTGCCCGATCTACCAAAGCCACTTCCCCCACCAGTGAACCCAGTTACAAAAGAGCCCATAAGGCCTCAAGATCTAGAGCGAGTATTCGCTAAGGAGTTAATAAAGCAAGAGGTCTCGCAAGACCGATGGATACCCATACCAGAGGAAGTGCGCTTGGTTTATCGCTTGTGGCGCCCCACTCCACTTTATAGAGCTATTAATTTGGAGAAAGCACTAAAAACACCTGCCAAGATTTACTATAAATATGAAGGTGTAAGTCCCCCTGGAAGCCACAAGCCGAATACAGCGGTGGCTCAAGCATATTACAATATGAAAGAAGGTATAAAGCGGCTTACAACTGAAACTGGTGCTGGACAATGGGGCTCAGCTCTTGCATTCGGCTGCACCATGTTTGGATTGAAGTCAACCATTTACATGGTTAAGGCAAGCTATTATCAAAAGCCCTATAGAAGAATGCTAATGGAAGCTTGGGGAGCAGATGTAAGTCCTAGTCCCAGCGATAAAACTCAGTTTGGCAAGAGAATATTAAAAGAAGACCCAGATAATCCAGGTTCTCTGGGTATAGCCATAAGTGAAGCTGTGGAGGATGCTGTTACCCACGAAGCAACCAAGTATACTCTAGGTAGTGTATTAAACCATGTTTTACTCCATCAAACAGTAATTGGCTTAGAAGCTCAAAAGCAATTTGCTCTAATAGACGACTATCCAGATTTAATAGTTGGCTGCGTCGGCGGTGGAAGCAGCTTCTCAGGCACATTTTGGCCATTTTACTATGAAAAAGTGAAGGGAAAGGCTAAAAAGGATGTCCAATTCTTAGCAACTGAGCCAACAGCTTGTCCAACCTTAACTAAGGGGATTTATACCTATGACCACGGGGATACCGCTAGACTCACCCCGCTTATGAAGATGTACACCCTAGGCCACGATTTCATCCCTGCTCCAATCCACGCAGGCGGGCTGCGATACCATGGAGATGCTCCAACGCTTTGCTTGCTTGTTAAAGAAGGCATTGTTCAAGCTAGAGCATATAATCAAGTGGAAGTCTTCGACGCAGCTGTACTCTTCGCTAGAACTGAGGGAATAATATCCGCTCCTGAACCAGCACATTCCATTAAAGCAGTAGTGGATGAAGCAATTAAATGCAAGCAAACAGGTGAGGGAAAAACAATCTTCTTCCTCCTCTGCGGACACGGGCACTTTGATATGAAGGCATATGAAGACTACTTCGAAGGCAAGCTCCCGCCCTATGAATATCCAACTCAAGAGATAGAGAGATCGATGAAGAAACTCAGAGAGCTATATCCATGGCTCAATGAAATAGGATAATTATTCATATCTACTGCTTGCCACTTCCCTTATCTTTTTAGCAGTTCTCTCACCTATTTTTTCCACCTTCATCAATTCCTCAACCGAGGCTGTCATAATTGCTTCAATTGAGCCAAAATGGCGCAGTAAATTCTTTGCAGCTCTCAATCCCACTCCTGGGATTGCACTCACGATATATTCCTGCTGCTCCTTAAGCGTGAGGGAAGTTTTCTTGCCATGCAGAGTTATCTCCCTATTAGAATCAAATTGCTCTCGCTTAGCTATGATATATAGAAGAGCAGCAGTGTCCTCTGGATTAGCAGTGCTAATGATTGGAATTCCAAAGTCTATTGAGATGGAAGCAAGTACGCCGCGCACCGCATTTGGATTGACCCTCCTAGCAGTATATAATCCCTCCCCTTCTATGATGAGAAGCGGTCTTTCAAAGTTCTTAGCGAGTTCAGTCATTTGAGTGAAGAGATCTCTCCCCTGGGATCGATCTATGAGGGAGCTCAAGAAGTCCTCAACGGTTTTCCTCTCAACGCCAACTCTTTCAGAGAGGATATAATCCCCAACTTCCAGCGTCTTAAGGGTTACTATTGCTCCCATTTCTTCCAGAGCCTTAGCCACGGGAGAACGCATCTCACGCATGTCAACATATATATTAACTTTTTTCACTTCACTTGCGTAGTCAAATATAGTTCTCTGAGCTTTATCCAACTGACTCATACTTGCATTCCCCTCTTTTAATTCATTATCTAAGCAATTTGCATGCATCACTCCCTCAAAAACCAGTGAATCTGAAAAGCGATCATCGAAGAAGTCAAGGTCAAACTCGCCCTCTAAATCAGCAAGCTCAGCTTGCATCTCCTTTATCTTCTCATTCATCTCCCTCTCCTTTCTATGGCTTATCCAGAAATAAGCTTCATCTCTCGTTCCTTTTGTGATGAGTACAATTATTCTGCCAACTCTATGTCTACCAGTTCTCCCCCTTCTTTGAATACTTCTAATTTCAGATGGAACTGGTTCATAGAATAAAACCAAATCAGTGGAGGGGATATCCAGTCCCTCTTCAGCGACGGAAGTTGCAACAAGTACATTGTAATCCCCGGCTTTAAATTTCTCTAGAATTTCAACCTGCTGCTTTTGACTCAGCCCTTTATCCTCGAATTTACTTGCTTGACCTACGAATCGCACTGGCTTGATGTTATTAAATTTAAGCATTTCAGTGACAAGTTCAGCAGTGTCCCTAAAATTTGTGAATATAATAATTCTTGAATTTGGATTTCGCTCAAGTTCTTCGGCAACGATCTTTTTGACTTCCTCTAGCTTGGGGAATGTAGCGCTGCAGCTATTTGCAAGTAAAATTGCACGCTTTATATTTTCCTCGCCCAATATCCTTTTAGAGGCCTTGCTTCCCCCTCTCGAGGAAGCCTCGCTTTTCAAGCGGTCGAAGTATTTCCTTAGGGCATATATGCCTTGGGTTTCACAAAGCTCTATACCATGCTTCAACTTCAAGATCTCAGCTATTAGAGAGAGAGCGTGATAGAGCTCAGGATTTTTCTTCCTAGCCAGCTCAGCTTGAATCTGCTGCTGAAGCTGTAGAAGTTCCTTTTTAAGCAAAACTTGCTTTCTCTCAGCGATGCCTAAGTTAAGAAGCTCCGTAGTTCTAGTAGCAAGTACACTCTCAAGAAGCCTTTTAATCTCAAGAGCCTCAGCTGGGAGCTTTACATATCTCCACTCTATATCTTTTCTATAAACATATGGAGCTACATCTGCATCTTGCTCGGTGCGTGCCTCTACAGCAGATATATGAAGATTTTTACATACTTCATCTATCCTCAATTCATCGCTACCAGGGGAAGCTGTGATGCCTAGGATTAAAGGATGCTTAGCTTGCACCACATATTTGTTAGCAATATAAACATAGGAATAGCTACCAGTTGCTCTATGAGCCTCATCGAAGGTAAGGTGAACCACATTTGAGAGCTCAATGCGCTTAGCCATTAGGTCATTCTCGATGACTTGAGGGGTGGATACAATAACCCTAGCTCTATTCCATAGTTCTCTTCGCTTTTCAGCTGATACTTCTCCAGTGAAGATCGCTATTTCTTCTTGATTCACAAGCAATAGCTTTTTTAGAAATCGAGCATGCTGCTCAACCAATGGCTTGGTTGGCGATAACACCAAAGCTTTGCCGGAGGGAAACTCCTTAAGTCTACTTGCAATTACGAGAAGAGCAATAATAGTCTTCCCCAAACCAGTTGGGAGAACAACAAGGGTGGACTTTTGAAGAGCTGTTGCTGCGATTGCAAGTTGATATAATCGCTTCTCTATAATATTTGGTTTTATTAGCGCGTGCTCAACATATTCATTTGCCACTTCCACATCTGACCCTTTATTAACTAGAACTTTAAAAGTTTTGTTAGTTGAATGAAAGTACTAGTAGAATGAAATTTGCTAATCACAAAAACCTCTCCAAATATCCCTCTATTTTATCAGCATTAAGAATGCTATATTTTATCACAATAGGTGTTAAGAGAGCTGTAAATACCATTAGCATAGCTGCTATAGACTGCAATTCGACTGGAGCACCACCTTGCGTGCCATACCTCGCAACGATCAATGACACTTCACCTCTAGGCACTAGCATTATTGAACATATGAATGCTGAAATCTTTGGAACTCCATAGAACTTCAAACTTAAATACCCCCCTAGGAATTTGCCTCCAAATGCGATGAATGAAATAGCTAGACCAAGAGGTATACCAAAGATTAAAAGTCTAGGATCTATGAGCATTCCAATTGCAGTGAAGAATACAGCTGCAAATAGATCCCTCGCTGATCTAATGAATCTAGCTATATCGTCCACAAATCTAGTTAAAGCAATGATGGAGCCAGCGAGAAATGCACCAGTCATTGGAGCTAGCTGCACTAAGGCTAGGAAGTAAGAGATAAATAGGCAAAGTGAAACTGCAAGGAGCACCGCGCCCTCACGTGATATTTTTCCTACGAAGTTAAATAAAGCTGGGAATATTTTTACTCCAATAATTGAAATCGCTAAAACAGCAAGGAGAATTAAACCAAGGTCAAAGAAAAATCCAAGTGGAGAGACCCTAGCGAGACTGAAGTTAACTGCAAGTGTTAAGCCAATTAAACCATAGAGATCATCAACAACTATTGCAGCTAGGGTTAAATCTGCACCACTTATACCTAGGAGATTCATATCTTGAATTAATTTAACAGCAACGCTAGAGCTCGTGCTAATTAGCAACACTCCTAAGAAAATTGCACTAGATAAACCCCATCCAAGTAATAAGCCAAATATAAATCCAAGGAGAAAGGAAATCGAGGCACCTGCGCCAGCCACGAAGAAAGCAGCTATTCCAATTTGCCTCAGCCTAGCTATATTGAACTCCAAGCCCATTGAGAACATCAAAAAAACTGCTCCTAATTCTACGAAGCCATCGATTGTTTGACCCCACTGCACTAGATTAAGTGCAAATGGGCCCACGAGCATGCCTACAATGAGCATTCCCACCACTGCTGAAAGTTTGCTCTTAGCAAGAGCTAGATATCCAATGACCGCAGCGAGTAGTATTATTGCAAGTTCAAGCAGCATCAACAGCGAATCCATCCCGCATACCAATAGTGGATATTGCAGCAATACTAATATATCTTATCCTCTAATTCATAGTATGATGCAAGTAGAAGAGGCACATCTAGCTGGCATTGGTAAGCGAGTGACTTATAAAAATGTTTTAAGTGGGGATACAATCGTGGTTGTGGCTAGAAATGATGATGTTTTCGAGTTACATATAAATCCTGACAAGATTGGCAAGTCGATTAGTTTGAAGCTAGCTAAGGATGAAGCAAAGAGCATTGGAATATTTTTAGGGGGATTGCTCTCCTCGCCAGGTGTCGTGGATGTGCTTTCCCACGTGATAACTGGGGATATAGCGATCGATCAAATTTCCATAAAACACGGGGCAAAAGTGGTTGGTAAAACCATAAGTGAAATTGACCTGAGGAAGAACACAGGAGCTTCTATTCTCTCCATCATACGTCAAACTCAAACCATTACCAATCCTGATCCAAGTGAAAAGATCTTAGGGGGAGATGTTTTAATTACAATTGGCACCTCAGAGCAGCGGGATAGAGCGAGGAAAATACTCCAGAGCTAAATTAATAATTATAATAATTTAATAACCAAATTAATAACCAAATCTCAAGATCTTCGTCTCAAGGGTTTTCAAGTCAACTATTGAAGCGCGAGCTGGCATTGGAGTTAAATTCAATGCACGTTGATACTCAGTCTGACTCTGCCAAGTGCCTGAATTAACAAGAGTCACACCTCTATATTTCATGCATCCCACCGTATGCACGTGGCCGCAGTGCAAAATCTCTGGAATTGTATTTATCACAAAGTGATCATTTTTCTCAGGCGCGATTAAAACCTTCCCACCATAAATTGGGGCTAAGTGCCTGCGCTTGAGCATTTCCACCATTAATTTCTCAGGTTTATCGTAGCTTGCGTTTGGGAGAGCAGCTTTTAAATCATCAAGCGATCTACCGTGGTATATTAGAATTTTAATTCCATGGAGCTCTATCAAAGCAGGATTGCCTATGAATTTTACATTCTTCATCTTAAAAGGCTTGATATACTCGTTCCCAATCGCTGGCTGAGGCTCGGCTTGGCGAACTGCATCGTGATTACCTGGCGAGATTATTATTTGAATATGAGAAGGCACTTCAGCTAGATATTCAGCTGCTTTTTCATATTGCTCATAGATATCCTTTATACTCAACTCTCTATCTTGATTTGGATATACACCTATTCCATCAACCAAATCCCCTGCGATTATCAAATATCTAATTCGCATGGCTAGCTCACTTTCTTCCTGCACCTCTAGATTGAGCCATTTTATAAAACTCATCCAAGCATCCTCTAGAAAAAATCTACTGCCAACGTGTATATCTGAGATGAGGGCAGCGCAAATGTCCTCCCTTGCTATATTTGGCTCATGATCAACTGGAATGTCAGGGTAGAAGATGTTATTTGCTATGAGCAATCCATTGTTATTAGTCAAGAAACCACTCACGCCTATTACTTCATCCAGTAAAATAGGCTGGGAAAACAACTCTCTATCCTTGGATATAAGTACTGGGAAAACTCCAGTTCGATCTTCAAGCTCGATTAACCTATGGCCATTTGAAGTGGTTCTGATGTCACTTACCATGCCAATTATAGCAACTTCGCCCTCGCTGCCTTTTTTGCCTTTCAAGCTCTCAATAGGCCTAGCATGGAGTCGCTTTCTAATCATATCGCTTAGCTTTTGATAGCGGTCTTTAAAGTAAGTTATGAATTCATTTAAGTCCCCTATGCAGGTTGATCTATTAGTAATGTCAGAAAGAATTTTAAAATCATGCTCAACATTCTTTGGCAGAGAAATGGCCTTACGCTCCGCAGCGATGGCTTTTTTAACATGCTCCCTTGAAATTACGAGCACATTGCTATCTAGAGAATTTAAGACCTTTGAAATCAAATCATCAACTCGTCCTTGATAAGCATTGAATAAATTAACCGCCTCTGGTTCTATGCAAAATCCGTGATTTGCGAATTCCCTTACGATGTTCAACTTTAAATCCATGCACCCTACCCTAAGTTAGAAAATTTATGATAGAGATATAATTCTATCGGTGCAAATTTTTTGCTATGGTGCAAAATCTTTTATATTGCAACATCATATTTCATTGTAGGGTCTTGGATGAAAATGAATCAAAGTGAAGGTGGTTGTCTTTTATTCCACCAGTTTAATTAAGCGACTTCCAGTTGAACAAGTGCAAATTTTTGATACAACCCTTAGAGATGGAGAGCAAACCCCAGGGGTATCGTTTACAGTTGAGGAAAAATTTGCTATTGCGAAGCAACTTGATAAACTTGGAGTTGATATAATCGAAGCAGGCTTCCCCATAACCTCGAAGGGGGAGAAAACTAGTGTTAAAAAAATTGCCTCAGCAGGGTTAAATGCCAAGATTTGCGCACTAGCTAGGGTAACTAAGGACGATATTAAAGCTGCTTTAGACTGCGATGTGGATATGGTGCATATCTTCGTTTCAACCTCAGATATACAGATAAAGCACACCATAAAGAAAACTAAAGAGGAAATCATTCAACTTGCAGTTGAAGGCACTGAGATGGTAAAGAGCCACGGTAGAGAATGCTTATTCTCAGCCATGGATGCAACTCGTACTGATCTCGATTTCCTCCTTCAAATAAATAGAGAAGTGGAAAAAGCAGGCGTGGACTGCATCAATATACCTGATACTGTTGGCGTAATGGTGCCCTCTGCTACTTACGAGCTTATCTCTAGAGTTAGAAATGCAATTAAAGTGCCAATTCACATCCATTGCCACAATGACTTTGGACTAGCAGTTGCTAATTCAATTGCAGCATTAGAAGCTGGAGCAAATTGCGTGCAAGTAACAGTGAATCGCCTTGGAGAGAGAGCGGGTAATGCTGATCTAGCTGAAACAGTCATGACAATACATTCAATCTATGGGGCTAAAACTAATATCAAAACTCAATATCTAGTGGAAACTTCTAAACTTGTGGAGCGCCTCACAGGCATTAAAATGCCTCCCAATACCCCTGTAGTTGGAGATAATGCTTTTTCCCACGAGAGCGGGATTCACACCCATGGGGTTATTCAAAAAGCAGAGACTTTCGAGCCAGGGGTAATGACCCCTGAAATGGTTGGACACAAGCGAAGGATTGTACATGGGAAACACGCCGGGAAGCACGGGGTTAAAAAAACTTTGAATGAAGCTGGAATATATCCCAATGAAGAGCAGCTCGCGGAAATTCTGGAGAGAATCAAAGACTTAGGGGATAAAGGCAAGCGCGTTACAGAAGCAGATCTATTTGCAATTGCAGAGGGAGTAATGGGCAAAGTGGCTAAGGAAAAGCGCGCTTTTGTGCTTAAGGAAATAACAGTTATGACTGGCAATAAAATAACGCCCACCGCGAGTGTTAGAGCAGTTTTCAATGGAGAGGAAAAGCTATCAGCTCGAACTGGAGTTGGGCCTGTTGATGCAGCGCTTAATGCAGTGCAAAGCATACTAGGGGAAAAGGCGAAGATAAAGCTCCGTGACTTCAGCCTTGAAGCGATAACCGGCGGGAGCGATGCTCTCGCAGAGGTGGTAATCTCAGTGGAGGATGAAAAAGGAAGCATTGTTTCTGCAAGAGCTGCACGCGAGGACATAGTTATGGCCTCGGTTGAAGCACTAATAAGTGCTATTAATCGCTTAATGCTACTTAAAAAATAATTTTATTCACAAACTATTTGAACATTGGCAGTCAAATCAATTAAACAGCTATATTATTGGAGAAAATCTTTATGCCCAAGGAGACCGTTGAGTCTTTGAAGAATAGATTGGAGACCTTTCGCGCTAAACTCGTGCCAAAGAAGGAGAAAGCTAGAAAAATAGGCTTGCTCGTCGATGGCCCAAATATGCTCCGCAAGGAGTTTGCAATTGACCTTGAGGAAATTCGAGAGATTTTAAAGGAATATGGAAGCATTAAAGTTGGGAAGGTTTTTCTCAATCAATATGCCTCGGAGAAACTAGTGGAAGCCATTGAGAACCAAGGATTTGAAGCTGTAATTAGCTCAGG
Organism: Methanocellales archaeon; assembly: GCA_038850275.1. Taxonomy (GTDB): domain Archaea; phylum Halobacteriota; class JAWCLZ01; order JAWCLZ01; family JAWCLZ01; genus JAWCLZ01. Next base: position 155,112 of record JAWCLZ010000001.1, read on the forward strand.
AGATGTAGATGTGCGCCTTGCGGTCGAGGCAATGGAGTTGATCTTCAATCCAAATATTGACACCATAGCACTTGTAACTAGAGATGCTGATTTCAAGCCAATTTTAAGCAAGGCAATGCAGCATGGGAAGGAAACCATAATATTTGGCGCGGAGCCAGGTTTTTCAATCGCGCTTAAAAATAGCGCTGATTATGTGATAGTTTTGAATGAAGAAAAGCAACTTCCTCTTCCAACTCTTGTTCACGATGGCGAATTGATTCAGTCAATAAAGCGCTAGTATTGCACTTCCCATAATTATTGTGAGAATGGTAACCAATACTCCTACTTTAGCATATTCCCAGAAGCCAATCCACACTCCTGCGCGCCTGCTCATTTCCACTACAATTAAATTCGCCACACTACCTATTAAGGTGAGATTGCCTGCGAAGGTGCTGCTCATCGCAAGAGTATACCAGAAAACTTCCCCCCTAGCAAGTTTATCTGCAAAGGGCATCATCATCATAACGAAGGGTACATTGCTCACTAAATTTGAAACAGCAACTGAGAACATACTTAAGCTTAGGATAAATGTAAATCCACTTAGTTGAAAGAGGGGAAAGAATAGCGAAAACAACACATCAGTGAGCCCGCTCTTCTCAACACCGTGCATGACTATGAAGAGATTTGCAAAGAAGAGTAAAAGCGTCCAATCCACGCGCCTGAAAGCTTGAGCCGGAGGTCTGCCGCTTATTAAAAATATAAGTGCTGCGCCCGTAGCAGCGACCATTGGAATCGCGATGTACTCCTCTCCGAGTATAAAGCCAGCGAGCACTATAAAGAGTACAAAAATACATTTTTTAATCAACGTTCGATCTAACTTAGGTTCATGAAGTGAAACCTTTATGCTCTCAGTGAAAAGCTGCTTTTTATATATATATGTGATTATTGCAATGTCAATCAACAATCCTGCGATGCCAATTGGAAGCATGTGGATGAAGAAATTCAAGAATGAGATCTTGCTTTGTATTCCTATTAGCATATTCTGTGGATTTCCCACTATTGTCACCACGCTCCCAATATTAGAAGCAGTGGCTAGAGCAATGAGATATGGCTGGGGCTTGAGCTTTGCTATTTTTATAGCTCGAAGCAAAATTGGAGTATATATCAAGCAAATTGTATCATTCACGAAGAGCGCTGAAAGAGCACCTGAGGAGAAAATGATTAGCACTAGTAAATGGAAAGGACTTCTCGCAGCCTGCAATATGCGCACAGCAATGAAATCAAGAAAGCCTGCAATTGCAAGATAAGCTACTATGATCATCATCCCGAGGAGTAAAATAATAGTTTTATAGTCAACTGCCTCCACAGCTTCTTCAAAGCTTAACACGCCTAGTAATATCATAAGCACAGCGCCAACAGTGGAAGCAGCAGGTCTATCAAGAGGCATCTTAGGGAAGCGCTGCATTGAGATGAATATATAGGTGAGTAGAAATATCGCGAGAGCAGTATACATCAAAAGTTATCCCTCGATAATAAAAATTGATGCATAACTAATAATATTTAAATTTAACTTACTTGACATGATTTGATAAATTGAAGAATTTTTAAATTATTTTTTTTAAAATTTGTAAAAATTATTAAAAAAATAAAAAAATTTGCTAAAATTTTTTTAAATTACAAAATTTCATAATAAAATTTAAATATTAATCTTATGATAAATTTTTATTATGATGCAGAATATCGCTAAAAAGACCGTTCAATTAATGGGAATTACATTGATATTGCTTGGACTATTGGTAATGTATTCATATTCTGTCTTCAGCAACGACATTGTATACTCAAACTATGGTGGTGTAATTATAGAGAGCAATGATGAATTATCAATAAGTAATCAAGTAATTGTAAAAGCAGGATCGAATATTCCAGAGGTTGGAACTAGTGCGGCAACAGCTGTTACAATGTCTTCAACTAATCCCGTTGCCTCCACAGGGGTTACAAAGAAAAATTGGGTTTTCCGAATAGATGTTAACGCAATAACTAACACTACCCCTTCTAACATAATTTTTAAAATCGAGCTCTATCAATGGAACTCAACTGCATTAGAATACAACTTAGTGAATACTCTATATATTAAGTCTGACGATAATCCAACGAACGATGAAGGAGCAAAGCTAATTTTCGGCTTAAGCAGTACTCCAAGCTCTAGCGAAGCATTCATGGTATTGATATCAAGAGTCTAAGATGAAGAGAAAGCTATTGCTATTTTCTATATTGATAATTTCCATATTTCTCTTTCTATATCTTAGCCCGCGATTAATCGTAATAACATCATCCAGCATGAAGCCAATTATAGCTCCTGGTGACCTTGTTTTAACTATAAACGTGCATCCAAGTGAAATTAGAGAGGGTGATGTTATAGTTTATAGAAAAGCCATTCCTTTTTCATCAATAGAGGTAGTTGCACATAGAGTAATAGAGGTCAAAATGGATAATGGTTACATCATCTTCAAAACCAAAGGCGATGCCAACCCTAGGCCTGATCAATGGGATGTAACACCTAAGGAGGTATTAGGGAAAGCTTTCTTAGTTATACCAAAAATTGGATGGCTTCTACATTATATTAGAGTAAACCTCCCCTCTATTATTTTGATTAGCTTAGGTATATGGTTAATTTTCATAAACATCGAGAAAGAACGCAGTTTCATTGATCACTGATATTTGACCTCAATTATAGTTTTATTCGAACTCACTATGCTTATCCAAGGATGCAAATCGAAAGACTTATTTAAGCATAGCTTAAACTTGAGTTCAAAAATATATGGGGGTATGGAATGGAAGAAATCATTTATGTCGTGGGACATAAAAACCCAGATACTGATTCCATATGCTCAGCGATTGCATATGCGAATTTAAAAAATCTGCAGGGAGAGAAGAATGTAAAGCCAGCTCGAGCGGGAGAGCTCAATCTTGAGACTAAATATGTACTAAGTCAATTCAATTTCCCGGTACCAGAGTTAATTACAGATGCCACTAATAAAAAGTTAATAATAGTTGACCATAATGAAGTTGGACAAGCAGTTGCAAATATAGATAAAGCAGATATCCTCGAGGTATGGGAGCATCATCGCATTGGAGATCTGCAGACTCCAAAGCCTATTTTCTTCCACTGCGAACCAGTGGGTTCAACTGCTACCTTGATAGCGGAACTTTACTTCAATAAAAATATCAAGTTAACAAGAGAGATGGCCGGGATACTTCTAGCAAGCATACTCTCAGACACAGTGATATTCAAATCCCCTACCTGCGCTGAGAAGGATAAGCAAATTGCTGCAAAGCTTCAGCCAATAGCTAATATCGATATGGAAAGCTTTGGTATTGAGATGTTCAAAGCGAAAGCAAATCTAGCTGCGAAGAGTGCAAGAGAGATCTTGAATACAGACTTTAAAGAATTCAACTTCGCGGGTAATAAAGTAGGCATAGCTCAAATTGAGGTGATGGAAACTAGCGAGGTTAAGAAGAAAAAGGCAGAGATTTTAAGGGAGATGGAGAAAGCTAGAGCGGAGAGGGGCTTGGTACAGGTTATATTGATGGTTACAGATATAATGAAGGAAGCAAGCGAGCTCTGGTTCGTGGGGGATAAAAAAGAGGTCTTTGAGAAAGCATTTGGCAAGAAAGTAGTTGACAATGCAATTTATCTAGAAAAGGTCATGTCTAGGAAGAAGCAAGTGGTTCCTCCGCTTGAAACAACATTCAAAGCTAGTTAATTTTATTTCCATTATTTTATATTATATTGGATTAAGAAAGCATATCTATTTTCTAGTTGTTTATTTCAATAGGTGATTTAATTGCAAGTGATTGAGAGAATTATCGCTCGCGAAGTCCTTGATTCAAGAGGCAACCCAACGGTTGAGGTTGATGTTTACACTAGAAATGGATTTGGGAGAGCCTCAATTCCATCTGGTGCTTCAACTGGAACTCACGAAGCTCTTGAGCTAAGAGATGGAAATGGGAGATATCTAGGCAAGGGTGTGCGAAAGGCAGTTGCAAATGTCAATACCATTATTAAAAGAAACATAATTGGTCTAAATGTTTTCAATCAAAGGGAGATAGATAGGGTATTGATAGAACTCGATGGCACTCCAAATAAATCCAAATTGGGTGCAAATGCAATTCTGGGCGTGAGCATTGCAGTGGCAAAAGCAGCTGCCTCTGCAGCTGGTCTACCTCTATATCAATACCTTGGAGGAGCAGCAAGCTATACCATTCCAGTGCCAAGTTTAAATGTAATCAATGGAGGGAAGCACGCTGGGAATAAACTCGCTATTCAGGAATTTATGATTCAACCAGTTGGAGCAGATTCATTTGCGGAGGCAATCAGAATGGCTGTGGAAACTTATCATATACTAAAGGGCTTAATCAAGGAGAAATATGGCATTGCCTCCACCAACGTGGGGGATGAAGGTGGATATGCTCCAGCCATGACTACTACTAGGGAAGCTCTTGAAGTAATTTCACTTGCTATCGAAAAAGCAGGCTATAGCGGTAAGATCAAACTTGGACTGGATAGCGCTGCAAGTGAGTTCTACAAAAATGGAGAATATGAGATTGATGGGAAAAAGCTAACAAGTGGAGAGCTAGTCGATTACTATATTGATATTGCAAGGACATATCCCATATTGCTCTTCGAAGACCCTTTTCACGAAGAAGCTTTTCAAGAGTTTGCAGAGTTAACCAGAAAACTAAGGAAAATAATTATAGTTGGAGATGATATCTATGTGACAAATGTCTTGAGATTGAGGAAAGGTATCGAGTTAAATGCTGGCAATGCACTGCTTTTAAAGCTAAATCAAATAGGCACTATAACCGAAGCCTTTGATGCAGCTAGATTAGCCTTTAGAAGTAACTGGAAGGTAATGGTCAGCCACAGGTCAGGTGAAACTGAGGATAGCACGATTGCAGATGTAGCAGTGGCACTTGGAGCCGAATTGATAAAGGCAGGCGCGCCAGCTAGGAGCGAGCGCAATGCAAAGTACAATCAACTTTTGCGAATCGAAGAACATCTTGGTACTAGTGCTCGTTACATGGGAGAAATATTAAAACTTTAAATTAATTCATACCAAAAATTATTTATGTAATACTTATTATTACTAATTTTAAAAAATGTAATACAAGAGGATTGCTATGCATATCCCAGATGGCTTCATTCCACTTGAGCAATGCGCAATATACTTCCTAATCACAGCGCCATTTATAGCACTCTCAATAAAATGGGCTAGAAAGGAAATGGATGACAAAAAGGTACCCTTGCTTGCAACCTTAGCAGCTGGTATATTTGCAATTCAAGCCATAAACATACCTATACCTTGGGGAACCAGCGGACACATGGTGGGTGCAGTACTCGCTGCCATAGTGTTCTCAAGTCCTTGGGCTGGAGTGCTGCTTTTAACAATCGTGCTCTTAGTCCAAGGCTTTGTTTTCGCAGATGGAGGAATAACTGCACTAGGTGCTAATATTCTAAACATGGGCATAATCTGCACATTCGTTGGCTACTATCTCTATCTAGCAATGAGAAAGTTGAATATAGCACTTCCAATAGCAGCCTTCACAGGTGCTTGGCTTGGTCTCTTCACCTCAGCAATAGCCTGCTCCCTTGAGTTATACCTCGCGGGTACCTTTCCACTTTACGAGGGCTTGCTCTTCATGGGAATGTACCACGCTGTGATTGGATTAGTTGCAGAGGGAATTATAACAGCCATAGTTGTAAAAGCAATAGCCACGATAAAGCCAGAGCTCATTGAAAAAAGAATGGAGGCAGCGGTATGAAGCAATGGGTTTTAAAAGGCTTGGCAATTGCGCTTATACTAGCAATTGCAGCGCCATTCATAGCTTCCACCAACCCAGATGGGCTTGATAGTACAGCTGAAAAAGTTGGCGCTGAGGAAAAAGCATATATAGCATTTCCCTCGCCAATGGCAGACTACCTCGTGCCCTTCCTAGAGGGAGAGGTCTCTAGTAGTGTAGCTCTAGCACTTGGAGTGATAATAATAACTGGACTGAGCTATGGAGCAGCCTTGGTTTTGAAGAAGAGTTAGTACTATGGATTAAAAAGTTAGGAAAAGCAAGATAAAAGATAAAATGCATATCATCGAGGCTAAAAATCTAAGCTATATATACCCAGATGGCACAAAGGCACTTGAGGACATAAATTTCAAAGCTGGAAGAGGGGAATGCATCGCTCTCCTTGGTGCAAATGGCGCTGGAAAATCAACGCTTCTCAAGCATTTCAATGGTATATTGAAGCCAACGAGTGGCGTGGTTTTAATAAAAGGCGAGCCAATTACCAAGCGGAATATTATAGAGGTGAGAAAAACAATTGGCTTAGTTTTTCAAGATCCAGATGATCAAATTTTTGCACCTACTGTGAAGCAAGATGTTGCTTTTGGGCCAGTGAATCTAGGGCTTTCGAAAGAAGTAATAGAACATCGAGTTAGTGAAGCATTGAAACTTGTTGGCCTAGAAGGATATGAGAATCGAGTGCCCCATCACCTCAGCGGTGGAGAGAAGAAGCGCGTTGCAATTGCAGGCATACTTGCAATGGAACCCCAAGTTCTCATTCTAGATGAACCCACAGCTGGACTTGATCCAGATGGAGTTAAGAAGATCATAAAGCTGCTTAAAGATTTAAATGATAAATTCGGAATCACCATAATAGTTGCCACTCACGATGTCGACACTGTGCCATTATTTGCAGATCGAATATGCATATTATCCAAGGGTAGATTAATCCTAGATGGCACTCCAAGGGAAGTGTTCTCCAAAAGTAAAGTTCTAGAGGAATCAAGTTTAGATTTGCCTGTGGTAACCAAGCTCTTCAAAATCTTAAGTGAAAATGGAATTCCTTGCTTAAATACACCCTTAACCATAGGCGAGGCGAAGGAGGAATTACTTCACCTCCTAGCTATGAGGAAGTAATATGATTTTTTCAAAAGAAATTGAGAGGGAAACCTTCAAAAACTCAATGCTGCATAAACTAGAGGGTAGAGTTAAAATAGCAGGTGCTTTTGCAATAATAATATATGCAGTTGTAACTAAGGATATCCTCAAACTCCTCGCAGTGGAATGCTATTTAATTGCACTTGCCCTCCTCGCTAAATTGCGACTTGATTTACTAGGAAGGCGATTGCTTCTAATACTGCCATTTGGAGGTATCATTGCTTTCTTCCAACTTTTCTTCAAAAAAGGCTCAGTGCTCTATAGTCTTCCACTAGGAATAACAATTACAAGTGAAGGCTTGACATATAGCGCTCTTCTCTTCTCTAAAATAGTAGTATGCATTACCTCAGTAATACTACTGTCTTCTCTATCACCAATGCACGAATTAATTGCCTCGGCCAAGCGCCTTGGAGTACCTAGAGAAGTAATACTGCTACTTGGATTATTCTCAAGATATCTATTCGTCTTTCAAGATGTCTATCAGCGAATTAAAATAGCGCAAAAGACAAGATGCTTTCAAATAACGAATCGCAAGGTTCCATACACTTGGATACTTGAGCAACTTTCATATTCAATTAGCTCGCTCTTCATCCGTGCATATGAACAAGGGGAGAGAACTTATATAAGCATGCTTTCAAGAGGCTATAATCCAAATTCTGAGATTTATATCGAGAGGAGAAATATTACATTGAGAGATTGCCTCTATTTAATTAATATCATAGGTACATTAATTGCAATTCAATATTTCATTTAACCTTCACTGAAATCCTCTTTCTAGTAACTGGTATTAACTTTTTCCATTCAATAATTGAATTTTTCTTTATTTTAAAATTGCTGGCTGAAACATCTGCAAGCTTTCCATTTACCTCATATATATACAATCCCTCATCGCCATTTATCGTAACCACGAATTCCTTCTCGCCAGTTTTTCTAACTTCCACGCCTGATATTTTCTTTAAGGCATCTAAAACAGTCGTTCCCTTTTTCAATGTCAATTCATGAGTTTCAGCGAATTCATCTAGAATTTCATAGAAATTCTCAAGCTTGCTTTTCAAAACATGCGTTCTACCATATTTCTTCCTCTCGATCAAGCCATTGCTCTCTAGAATCCTCGCGTGTTTAGCTGCTACTGGAACGGAGATTCCAAGTTCTCGAGCAATTGCAGTGATATGCATTTCTTTCTTTGCAAGTAACTTTAACATTTTCACTCTCGTGACACTACTCAATGCTTTAAACACAATTCGTTATTAATACTATTCAGTCAAAAAATTTTTGATTGCAATTTTGAATTAGGAATAAAGGAAGTGAGAAATATGGAGTGGATAAAATGCCTAAAAAAATTTAGAGAGGAGAAAAACTGGAGGGAAGGCTTTGAAAAACCTAAGCGACCTATTTTCACCTGCGTTATGTCTTCAACTGAAACAGCGAAAATACCTGGAATATCCGCAGCAGGTAGCTCCCCTGAGTTAACTGATTACACTCCAGCTGGAGATGCAGAGCTTGTAATGCTTGGAGATTTAAGAAGCGTTCCTGAGCTCCCAATGACTCCAACGGGTGCGCCAACTCCTGCGCTTATCACTAGAGCTGCACTTAGCCTTATTCACGTTCCAATTTTATTTATAGATGCTGGTGTGAAGATAAAACCGAAAATACCAGTCATAAGTATAGGAGCAAAACCAGGAGGTGATATAAGAAGAGGCAAAGCAGTGCCTGAGGCGCGGGAAATATATGAGTCTGCCATATTGCTAGGTAAGCAGCTCTCTCTTCTCTCAGATTTTCTAGTGATTGGTGAAACAATTCCAGGTGGTACTACAACTGCACTTGGCGTACTCCAAGCCCTTGGCTGCAATGGAGTGGTAAGCAGTAGCTTTGCAGTGAATCCCATAGAGCTAAAATACAAGGCCGTGGAGCAGGGTATGAAAGCATGCGGAATAGTAAAGGGAGATTTGAGGAACAAGCCAATTGAGGCGATCTCCTGCTTAGGCGATCCCATGCTCGCATGCGTACTTGGATTGCTTAAGGGAATAGAGGGTGAAGCTTGCAGAGTAGTGCTCGCAGGGGGAACGCAAATGATGACTATCTTAGCACTCGCGAAGCACATGAACATTAAAAAAGAGATCTCAATAGCAACAACTAAGTACATCGCTAGTGATGGAAGTGCAAATTTCATTGATTTCACAAGAGAACTAGCTGAAGCAATTTACATCGTAGACCCTGGATTTGGGGAATCCAAGTTGGAGGAGCTGCATGGTTATGAAAGAGGCGAGATAAAAGAAGGAGTTGGCGCTGGTGGAGCAATTTTCCTCGCAGGATTAATGGGAATTGAGCAAGTGCAAATTAGAAGCGAGATTGAGCGAATATATTGCAAATTCAAATCTAGATTGAAAGGATGAAGAAGGAATTGAAGGTTGGTAGAATATCGAGCAAAATAAATCGCTCCGAGGGGCTTCTTATATTAAAATTGCACAATTATTGCACAATTAAAATTGCACAAGCCCCTACTTCTCAATTTCTTGCATTCGCCTTCTCTTTAGCTTTCTTTCACTTTCGAAAATTACACGATCCTTGTTGCCAAACAGCTAAACAGCTAAACAGTGAAAGAGCTAATATAAAGGTTTTAGGTAATTATATTCCCTACTAATGTAGCCTTAAACTTGATACGATAACCCTCCGCAATATACTTTCTTACTTGATTTAACGTTCCTCTACTTATGGATGGTTCGAACTCAGCCTTTTGATTTTTCGCATTATTAAGAAATCTCAAAGTGAGAAAAATTTAAGTCTATTAGAAATAATGGATTAAAAAAGCTTTTAATTTCAATATTAAAAATTGATGTCTGTGGTGTTTTTGATGAGTGACCGTGTTGATGTTGGGATTGCTGGAATGAATGAGATTTTGAACGGTGGCTTGCCCAGAAGAAACATTGTCCTTTTGTCTGGTGGTCCTGGTACTGGTAAATCCATTTTTGGACAACAGTTCCTATTTGCAGGATTTAGGCTTGGTGAACCTGGCGTTTTGGTGACTTTGGAGGAGCACCCGGTTCAGGTTAGAATTAATATGGATCGTTTTGGGTGGGAGCCTAGGCGTTTTGAGCAGGAGGGCAAGTTTGCCATTGTCGATGCTTTCACTTCTGGTATTGGCGAGGCAGCGAGGAGGGAACGCTATGTCGTTAAAGATCCAGATGATGTTCCAAGTTTTTTAGATGTTATTCGTCAAGCCATCACTGATTTAAATGCACAGAGAGTCGTCATAGACTCCGTTTCAACGCTTTACATGACGAAGCCGGCGTTTGCGAGATCTACAATAATGTTAATTAAGAAGGTTCTGGCGGGTTTGGGCTGCACAAGCTTCCTTGTTTCTCAAGTTAGCGTTACTGACCGAGGGTTTGGTGGCCCAGGCGTTGAACATGCTGCCGACGGCATTATCCGGCTTGACTTGGACGAGTTTCAAGGTGAGCTGAAACGTTCAATAATTATTTGGAAAATGCGGGGTGCAAGCCACTCCATGAGAAGGCATCCCTTTGACATAACAAGCAAAGGCATAATAGTCTACCCGGGCAAAACTATTAGGATAACCCCGAGAGGATTTTTTGAGGGAGAAGGTGAAAGCCCATGAGCGAAATAGAAGTTCCCCTAAAACCGTTAGGGAGAGAGGATATCCAAAAACTTGAAGCTGTTCTCCTACTGGGAACGGTTTCAAGGCAAGACGTCATGGAGAAAATGCGTAGCGCAGACCCTAAAGACCGCATAACATGGATAGATTCGCTAGCAGTGGCTGCAGGAGCCCTTGCAAGGGAGAAAGCCGGCATAACTGTTTCACGGATAGTCGACGAGCTTGGAAGGGGAGAACAGGCAATACGCTTCCACTTAACTGGAAAAACCGAAGCTGGAAAACTCGTGAGAGAAACTTACGAGATGCTCCTGCGCGGTGAAAAAGTCCTATCTTTAATATTAAAGGGTGAGGCAGGAGAGGAATTGGAAAAGCTTAAGCTTGAGTTGGAAAAGGAACGTCGAGAAAAAGCTGAGCTTCAAGAAAAACTGGCGAGGCTTCAAAGCAAAATTGAGAATGTGACAATGGCTTTGAAGGAGGCAATAAATCAATTAAGAATATAAAGCTATAAAGCAAAAAATTTCAATCTTCAGATTTTTTCCTTTCTTCCCTCTTTCTAAAATCTAACCTTTTTTATCTTATAAAATCTAACCTTTTGCAATGTTCTGTTAACCACTCAGCCTCAACAGATGTCCACTGGGATTTATGTGCTTTTTTCCTATTTTTTTCCCTATTTCCTCTATTCTCCCTAGGGAATTGAAGGTAAACTATATAGCTTGAACTGGCAAGATAAATTTTAATGGACTGGATCTCGCATTTGCTATTTGCCTTAACTCTAGGTATTATTCTTAGGGAGCGGAGAATTAAATTGGTATTGATTTCAAGTTTGCTGCCTGATATGGATATGCTCTGGCATCATCGCAGTGAGCTTCACGCTCCCCTTATTTTACTTGCCCTCGCAGCTTTAATTTCGATTCAAAATTCCGCTTTTTTCAAGCCAGTTTTACTTGGCTTCTGGTCGCATTCAATATTGGATATTTTTTTATTCGATAATTCAAAGCATACGATTAAAAATATAGCGAATCAAATCGTGGCAAATGAAAGCTTGGCTCAAAATGTAGAGAATAATATAATGCAGCTTACTTCTGCTGATGGAATCATGCTTTTCTATCCATTTAGCCTTGAGAAATACTCCATAATCTTAACCGAGGAAAGCTATGTATTTATAGCTGCATTAATTGCAGGGGTAGCAGTAATATTTTTTCTATCTAATTTTCTATCTAAATTTCTATCTAAAATTAAAAACTATTTCTAGTTGTGCTTTATTATAATAATGCTCCTAAGGAATATATAAGTAGCACCGCATAAAAATATTTATACTAATACTTGTATATATAAAATGGGGATGGTTTAGATGCAGGTTCTAGAAAGATCCTCAAAGAAGCAGGATTTAGAATTTATGCTGCGTCTCGCAAAACTTGAGCAAGGAATCGCTGAATTGAGAAGCGAGATTCAAGATCAAAAGAAAAATCAATATGAATTGGAAAATAAAATAGCTTGCATTGATCCAATTCTCAAGCAAACTCTCTCTCTATTAAATCAAATTGAGGAAATTCAAAGTAATTTATGCAAACTCAGTTCAGAAGTTGCTCAATTAAAAAGTGATTTAAATTCAGCTTTTAATCAAAAGATAGACATAGCAAGCATTGTTAAAGAAGTGTTGGAGGGAGGAAATGAATTCCGATGATTTAAACATAAAGATATATACACTTGAGGAGATAAAGAGTGAGGGGGAGAAAACACATACTTTAACCCCTGAGGAGATTGAAATAAAACTACTTGAGCTTAAGGATAAACTTCCTCATACTATTATTTCTGAATTAGAGCAGAATCTAAAAAAGGCTAGAGTAACTGAAGAGCAATTTAAAGAGATAATAAAGAGAGTAATGCAGGCATCCAAGAGTAATTTTGCAAGCGAGCTTGAGAGAATTAATCAAAGGCTGAATGAACTTGACAATTCAGTATCATTTTTTGTGAAATACCTTGAGAATGAATTTCAAAAACCAAGTATTGGAATTGGAAGCGATATAATTAGTACTAGTATTTTGCTTAAATGGGTGGAATATCTACTCAGTCGAACTGGAGAGGAATACCTAGGTGAGGTTCTAAAGGTATATGTAGAGCTAGGTTGGATCGATGAAGCCTTGCGCAATAAAATGCTCCTTCTAGCGAGAGTTTTACATATATCAACTGAAGTTACAAATTTCAAATTGGAAGCTAAGGACCATATTCAAAGTTTGATATTCATCGAGAAACTTAAAGCTGTAAACCTAGTCAACCTTTAAATCTTCAATTTATCCTTCAAATTGTATTTTCATTTAACCCTTTATCCACCTTACCTCTACCTCTTCAGGCCTGAAATTTGGTTTTACCTTTGATTCCTCTAGAGATGTGGTTAAGCCGCATTTCAACATCAACAATCCAGTATATGCGATCATAGCTCCATTGTCCATTAAAAACTTCTTCTCAGGCACATAAAATTTAGCATCTCGATCCCTGCACATCAAATTAAGCATCTCCTGTAAACGCAAATTAGCACCTACTCCACCACATAGGAGCACTTCATTTTTACCTGTATGTGCAAGTGCTCGCTCGGTTACCTCGACGAGCATGGCAAAAGCAGTTTCTTGGAAGGAATAGCATACATCTTCTAATTTATGGTTTTTAAGTGCTTCCTTTGCAGCGGTCATCAATCCTGAGAATGAAAAATCCATTCCCTTTACCACATAGGGTAGCTTTATATAATTCGAAGAACTCCTAGCTAGTTCCTCAACCCTTGGACCCCCTGGATGAGGTAGACCTGCGTAGCGAGCAAATTTATCAATTGCATTCCCAATGCTTATATCAAGAGTCTCCCCAAATACGCGATATCTACCGTCTCTAAAGGATAGCACTTGGGAATTTCCCCCGCTTACATATAGCACCACTGGATCTCTGCATGCAGTCTGCCAGCGTCCTACTTCGATGTGAGCTATGCAGTGATTTACGCCGATCAATGGCACATTCAAAGTTAAAGAAAGTGCTCTAGCAGCTGTAGCCACAGTGCGCAAGCAAGGACCAAGTCCTGGGCCTTGGGAAAAAGCAACTGCTGAGATATCTTCATCTACAGCTAGCACTTTTTCAATTAACCTAACTATTTCATTTGCATGATGCTGTGCTGCTTCTCTGGGATGAATCCCGCCTATTTTAGGCAAATATGGCTTGCTAGCCTCAGCTATTACCCTCTCCTCAGTTACTATTGCAACACTCAAACTCCAAGCAGTGCCTTCAATTCCCAGTACCTTCAAGCTCATTGCTTGGAAAAAGAATCAAATATTATTTTTTGAATTCAGTATAGCCGCATTTCCCGCAGGATAATCTATTCTTATGCTCAGCTAGGAAAACCCCCTCGCCGCAGCGCGGGCACTTCATTCGCTTTCGCTTGATTTTACCCCCGGTGATATCATAGTATTTATAACGCATTTCATTCCCCCAATTTTATATAGTTCATATTGCATTTCATTTCTCAAACTCTGATTCCCTTTACCTCTCTTGCTTTTTCTCTCCTTTTTCTTTTTCTTCAGCTTTCTCTTCACCTTTCTCTTCACCTTTCTCTTTCTTCCCTCTTTGAATCAAATGCAATGGCTCAAATTGCTTCAATCTCTCCTCGCTCTCATAAATATTCGCTCTCCCAGTAGTTTCCCTTTTGCCAAATTCACTACGCATATATTTTATTATAATTAACTCTGGCTTTGAGTTCAAAAGAGCTGCTAGCTTATCCTTAACTTCCTCGCGCTTGGGAGTTGGACCTTGATGTTCGATTTTGAATAGGATTTCTCGGCGTTTTATCAGTTGATTCGTTTTTTCCTCAACGATTTTTATATTCATAGTACCCTCTCCATTTTCTCCATAATTGCTCTTGCAAGTTTCTTTTTTGAATTAGTAACCTTAACTGCCACCACTCCCTCCGAGGGCTGACCATATATTATCACACTTGAAAGAGGGGCAAGTGCGATTGCTGGTAAAGTAGCTAGGTCCTCCTCTCCCTCTATAAATATTCTAACTGGATGCTTGGAATTCAAAGCCTCCTCGATAGAAGCGATTAACTCAGGCGTAATCGTGCCAGCTGGGTTAACTGCTCTAGCTGTTTTTGAAAAAACTTGCTTGGTATCTTCAATTACTTCCTCGCTAACTCTAGTTCTCAATGTTTTTTCATCCACGATTGCCACATCAGGCATTATCCCTGCTTTAATAGCGCTATATGTCACTATATCGCCCACTGTTATGATTTTCTGCTTGCATTTTTCTATTTTTTCTATATCTCCTTTTAATTTTTCCATGCAGTTATCGCCGGAATATAACTTTCCAAGCGGCTTCTTCAACCTTTCTCTGAGACTTTGAGGCAGGTGAAGGGTCAAGGTTTCACCTTAAACGCTATCTCACCTTCAATGCATATTTACCGGGAATGGAAATTTTCATTCGCTTCGCAATTTCAGATTTTTGAGGATCAATAATTATTACATAGCCAGACCAGTCTGTGCTCAAGGAGCTGGAATTGCAAATTGGGCATACTTTTCCTGAGACTATTCTATGGCATTCTCTACAAGCACTTTCAACCATATCTATGCCTCCTTCTTAGCTTTTTCCTCAGCCTTTCTAGCTTCCTCAAGCCATTCAATCTTCCCCATTCCAACTTGACGCATAGTTAAGCCGATTTTGCTATCCCTCGGGTCTCTCTCATTCAAACTAACTGCTACGATTCGCGCACGCACTCTATCTCCAACTGCGATAGCATGCTTCCCTCCTTTCCCCACCAAGCGTGCATTTTTCTCATCATATGAAATAAAGTCATCTGCAATTTGACTCACGTGGATTAAGCAATCAAGTGGACCAATGTTTACAAATGCTCCGAATTCAACTATCTCCACAACCTCTCCCTCGACGATTTCTTGGATCTCAGGTTTATAAACAATGGCTTCGAACTCGGTTTCATAGTAAACAGCTCCATCCCCAGCTATTATCCTACCCTCCCCTATTTTAAGGACTTCTGTGATCGCTACAAATATCCCTAGAGTTTTATCAATCGCGCCCTCGAGTTTCTCTTGTAGGGTTTCCTTAACAACTGACTCCACTTCTCCCCCTAGTTTTTCAGGGGGAACTCTAACTATGTCCACTAGTCTCATTTTTTTATACATTTAATCACTCTCAATTTTGCTTTTCTCACGTAAAAATAATGTTCTCACAT
Organism: Methanocellales archaeon; assembly: GCA_038850275.1. Taxonomy (GTDB): domain Archaea; phylum Halobacteriota; class JAWCLZ01; order JAWCLZ01; family JAWCLZ01; genus JAWCLZ01. The sequence goes on from JAWCLZ010000001.1 coordinate 170,918, forward strand.
TTTTGCTACGCAAATTTTTCCTAAGCTGAGCATCATTGGTAAACACTGCAGCTCCATATTGCTTAGCAAGGGAGGCAATTTCTTGATCAAACGCACCCTTGCTCTCGATGATCTTGCATTTCTTCGCTAGTTCAAGCGCAATTGAAGCATGCATCCTTGCTTTCCCCCTTCCCTTAGCTTTTATCCTCTCGAGTTCAGCTAATACACTAGTTGGCACCATTACTTCATTATACCCAAGGCTCTCTAGATTTGCGAATATATCAACTTTAAATTGAGCAGGTATCATTAAAGCATTGGTATCCAAAATTATCCTCACTTTTTAAGCACACCCATTCCAATTAAGCGAAATCTTGATCCAACTCTTCTTGAAATCGCTATTCTTGCTCCAGCTTCTGCACAGACAGGGCGCTTTAACTTAACCTCAGCTTCATTCTTCCTAGCGCTGGTAACTACTCCAATAGTGGTGGCTGTGCCTATGCTGAGCATCAATAGCTCATTGGTTCTAATTGGCTCTACCTTGGCTTCTTCAACTGCACCAACTACTTTTTCAAGTAAATGCACATCCATAGTGAAGCCATTCCATACAGGTGGCAAGGTTCCAGGGGCACCTGCAACTTGTCCCACTAAGCCATCGCTTTTAGTTAAATAGGGATCGAGCTTTGTACCCATACCAAGCAATCCCCCTGGGGTAGCCTCTTTAACGCTCTGCCCGCCATACATGAGTTTAGTTACAATGGTTCTAATTGGCACCCAGTTTGTTTTACCTTCATATTCAACCTTCCTCCCAGGTCGAATTTCAATTTCATCCTTGGGATGAACTCTCCCTTGGCTCAATGTCCCTCCGATAACTCCACCCACTAATTTATCTGGAGGTGTACCTGGTTTATTTACATCGAAAGATCGTGCAATGGGTAGCTGCCAAGGTAAATCTAAATTATGAGTGGGAGTGGGCATTTTTTCTTCCAAGGTTTTAATTAATAGATCCAAATTGACCTTTGTTTGAGCTGAAACTGGAATTATAGGTGCATTCTCAGCAACTGTGCCTTTGATAAAGTTTTTAATTTGCTGATAGTGCTTCAAGGCCTCTTCCTTTGTTACCAAATCAATTTTATTTTGAACAATAACGATGTTCTTAATCCCAATTATATCAAGCGCCATTAAATGTTCCTTAGTTTGGGGCTGAGGACAGGGCTCAGTGGCTGCAATGACAAGTATTGCTCCATCCATAAGAGCTGCACCTGAGAGCATCGTTGCCATTAGAGTTTCATGGCCTGGGGAATCCACAAATGAAACGGTACGCAGTTCAATCGTGGGCTCGTTATGAATTGGGCATTTTTTCTCAGTAGTGTAGCACTCAGGCTCTTCACAAATTGGGCATTTTCTAAATGTGCAATCTGCATAGCCAAGTCTAATGGATATACCCCGCTTGATCTCCTCACTATGGGTATCAGTCCAAACGCCAGAGAGCGCGCTAACAAGCGTAGTTTTACCGTGGTCTACGTGACCGACTATGCCGATATTCATTACTGGTTGAGACAAAATTACCCCTGCATTGCGCCATTATTAATACTCACATAAATAATAAATTTTTGGATCTTCAAATTCACATTAAATGGGCCCAACCGGATTCGAACCGGTGACCACTCGGTTATGAGCCGAGCGCTCTGACCTGGCTGAGCTATGGGCCCTTGAGATTATTTATTATCTTGATTTATAAAGATTTTTAGGTAAAAGTTTTTAGGTAAAAAGTTTAATTTAAATTTTTTACTTTTACAAAATAATTTAATTTTCAACTGCTATAACTATTACAATGAGGGTATAATGAGGGTTGGCATAATCTATCACGAGGCATTCGGGAGTGATGGCTACCCTGTGCTTAAAAGGCGGGTTAAGCCTTCATTTGATTATATGCGCAGCACAGGGCTGCTTGATAGAAAAAACATACAAGTTTTCACCCCTGAGGCAGCGCCACTAGAGCTGGTGAGGAAAGTGCATACTGAGCAGCATATAAAAATGGTGGTTGAATCAAGTTATTGGAACATAGCACTTTTATCCGCTGGCAGCGTTGTTTTAGCCACTGAATTACTAGCTAGAGATAAGATCGATGCTGCTTTTGCCTATGTTGGTACCGCTGGGCACCACGCTAGTAGAGAAGGGTTCTGGGGGTTTTGCTATTTAAATGATATTGCAATTGCCATAGAGAGAGCTCGAGAACTAGGTTTGGAGAAGTTTTTAATCATAGACATCGATCCCCATTATGGAGATGGCACGAGGAATATTTTCATAAGCGATATAAATGTAATGCACATCAACTTCTATTCCACAGGCACAATTGCCTATTTAGATGTAGAACAAGAGGCATTCTCTCCACCCTCCACTATTCAAGAAAACTTCGATTATAAACTTAATAAATTCGACGTAGGCCTGCCTGCGGATACCGAGGATAGACATTTCCTTAGAGAGCTAGACCGAGTACTTGGAATTGAGAAAGTGAAGAAATTTGACTATTCCATATGCTTCATAGTTTTTGGCCACGATTCCCATAGAGATGACTATGGAGGCTTAGAGCTTACCTCTGATTTTTATCCAGAATTCACAAGGAAAATTAAGAAATTTATTGAGGATAAAAAAGCAAAGCTATGCTTTGTATTAAGCGGAGGAGCGAACATTGAAGTTGCTAAAGCTGCAATTTCAGGGGTTATAGAGGTTTTAAGCTCATAATTATTATTTGGCATAGAGTTGCCTAATTTCACTTTCACTTAAAATTCGATAGCCTAGCCTTTGAATATTTTCCAATAGCCACTTCCTTCTCTCTTTTGACATGTTTATATCAAGATGGGCAAAATCAGGCTTTGATTTCTCAAATATTTTTTTCAGCATCTCAAAATCTAGGTATTTTAAAGCATAGTCAGGTATCACGTGGGCAAAAGCAACATCTGTTTCAAATAGCAATCGACTCTGCGTAGGTGCATAGTGAGTGCCTCCAAAGCTAACTGCAACTGGTTCTCGCTTCATGGAGAAAGTAGTTATTGCTCTAGCTAGAATTTTACCAATTCTCTCATCACTCCACTCAGCCTCGCTGCTGCCAATTTCAACGTAAAGAGAAGGGATTCGGAGATCCGTTGGACCATGATGAGTGGCTTCCATTGTAACTTCAAATTCACTTCCAAGCGCTAAATCCTTCAAGAGCAGCAATATTGATTTCAAAGCAAAGGGAGCTGGAATGGCTATTTCCCTATCTCTACCACCGTGCATTGCTTCACCTATGTTGCCAGTGAAATGCCCGGTAATCAAAGGCCTGGGATCGCGAGCTTTATGCATGCTTGCGAATATCAATAATTCAGGGGAGAATCCTTCTTGCTCTATTTTTAAATCCAGGCCATTAGCATAGACGTGGTATTCCTCGATTTCAATCAATATATAATTCTCTTGCTTCCATATATCACCGGTTTCTCTACTTCCTAGGAATTGCCATTCTTTAAGTTTCAGCAAATTTGATTTTATATTCTGCCCAGCTGGATCGCCAGTTGAAACTACTATTGCAATTCTCCCTTTAGCCATATGCTTAAATAAGAGGCAGAGGGATATAGATTTTCCTAGTAGCTAGCAAAGTATTTACTACGCAATGCCAAGTTATTAATATGGATCCTTTACTCGAGATTGCTCGTAAGATTAAATCCATGGAAATTAGAGGAGCTGGTTTAATTGCTAGAACAGCTGCTGAAGCTCTTGCTCAAAAGGCACTCTCGCTTAAAACTACTTCTTTTGAGGAATTTAATGATGAAATGAAGAAAGCAGCTAGGATTTTAATTCAAACTAGGCCTACAGCGGTTAGCTTGCCAAATGCAGTGAGATATGTTATGAATTATAAGTCTAAAACTGTTGAAGAAGCTAAGATGGAGATTGTAAGGAATGCTTCTCAGTTCATCGAGAGAAGTGAGAAAGCAGTGGAGAGAATAGGTGAACTAGGGGCGCAGAGACTGCGTGATGGAGATGTGGTTATGACTCACTGCAATTCCACAGCAGCTTTATCTATAATTACAACTGCTTTTAAACAAGGCAAGCATATAGAGGTAATAGCAACTGAATCTAGACCACGCTGGCAAGGGCATTTAACAATAAAGCAGCTTGATGAAGCTGGTATTCCTACCACTCTCATTGTGGATTCAGCGGTTCGCTATTTCATGAAAGAAGTGGATTTAGTATGCGTGGGCGCTGATGCAATTGGGGTGAATGGCGCGGTGATAAATAAAATTGGCACTTCCCAGCTTGCTCTTGCAGCTCATGAAGCTAGAGTAAGTGTAATAGTGGCTGCTGAAACCTATAAATTTAGCCCGGGAACACTACTTGGTGAGTTAATTGAAATAGAAGAGAGGCCAAGTGAAGAAGTACTTGACCCAATGATTTTGACAAGGTTGAAAAACGTAAAAGTTAGAAATCCAGCTTTCGATGTAACTCCAAAGGAATATGTGGATTTAATTGTAACTGAAGTAGGCGTTTTCCCTCCTGAGCTGGCATATTTGGTTATCAAGGAATATCTAGGATGGAGTGTGGATGAGATGGAACTAAACCTACAGCTAGGACTAGAGAAGCATGGAAAGAGATTTAATGAAGAGGTTTAAATTTGATTTATCATCACAATTTGAATTTAGACTTCACCATCTGTAAAGAAGCATCAGGGTTCATGAATATTATGTATCTCTCTTTCTCTTTCTCTTCAAGTTCTAAAATTAAAATCTTGTAATCCTCAGCTATGATCAAAGTTTGCAGTGATCTGCCTAGATTGAATGCCTTTGATGCTTCATCTAAAATTGCATTTATATTTGCTATTGAAGCACTTTCCTCCACAGTTACTCCATCTAATAGAACTGGATACCCTGTTTTATCTATAACTGCAATTCCAAATATACCTGCCAAGCTTTTCAACTCTTTTATAAGTTTTTCCCTCTTCTCATCGATTTTAAATTCCATATTATAATTCCATATTATTAATATATTCCATATTATTAATATCTATTCTTATTTGCAATTTTTATTTGTAATCGCTTTTCAATTTCAACAATGGCTTTTTCAGTATCATCTCTCTCCCAGAGATACCTAACTTTTATATTATTTAGCAGATTTCGAAGTGCATCTATTTTTTTCTGCGTTTCTTCATCAAATTTTCCTTTCACTAGGGTTTTTATCTCCAATATTTCCTCAGGTGCTTTAATTCCAACTTCTTCTATTTTTACTGGTATTTCCTCTAGTTTTATTGCCCTAGATACTGCTTCTTCGCGTTTTTTACCAAGAATTATATCGATAGCATTTTTCCACTCCTCCTTCCAAGGTGCCTCGGGAACGGGTGTGGTATTTGCTTTGCTTCGCTTCACCGTTATAACTTGATGGGGGCAAGCATTAGAGCAAGCATTGCAGTATATACAGAGTTTATCCTCCACATCTATCTTTCCATCCTTAGGAATATACCAAGCTTTCGAAGGGCATATGTTGAAGCAAGCATGGCAGCCAATTGGATCGCATTTAGGCAAGTTCCTCTCCACAAGTTTTATGTCGCCTTCAAAGGGTTTAATTAAATCAATAGCATCATATGGGCAAACCAATTTGCACCAGCCTGCTCGAGTGCATTTTTGCTGGTCAATCTCGATTGTTCCAAATTTTTTTGGGATTTCAACTATTGCTTCTCTACCTTCTATGAGTTCCACTTCAATTGCCTTCTCAGGGCATAATGCAACGCACATTCTACAGTAATCGCAAAGGCTTTCATCCACAGCTAAGCTTTCAAATGGAAGGGGCGAATTTGGCTTGAATTCTTTTTCAATTAAAATAAAAGCATTGCACATCTCAGTGCAAACCCCACAGAGGGTGCATTTTTTAGTATCTATTTTTATCGATCCCTTTGCACCTTCTTTTTTAAGTGGAGCGATTTCCGCTTTTTTAGGCACATTGATTTTAACCTTGATAGCTTGATTAGGACATACTTTTTCACATAGCTTGCACGGAAGGCATTTTTCATTTGGCTCTGTTTTTAAAATAAGCTGAGGATATTTGTTTTCCATTAAAATATCCACGCCATCTATAGCCATTTTTGTAGCTCTAATTGGGCAGAATACTGCACACATTCCACAGAAGGTGCATTTGCTTAAATCCATTAAAACCGCGGGGGCATCTAAACCTGTTGCAATTTCTTTAACTGGGCCTAGGGATAATGCTTTAGTTGGGCAGATTTCCACGCATATTCCACAGCCATTGCAGAGTTTATAGTCATACTCAAGTTTTTTAACCGTTTTTTTCTTCTCAGTAACTGCCTCTTGAATGTAGATAAACTTAGGATGTTGGAAATCCTGAGAAACTGTGACCTCCATACTACACCATCTCCACGCCAACTGGGCCTAGTTTCTTCAGCTCCTCACTGAACTCCTCAACCACTCTTGCAACTTTCTCCCCCTCGCTTGCCGCTATCCATTCAACTCTTACTCTTCGTTCATCTATTCCAATTTCCTTCAAAATCCGCTTGAGCACCTCAATTCTGCGCTTGGCAGCATAGTTTCCAATGAGATAGTGGCACTCTCCAAGTCGACATCCAGCCACCAAAACTCCATCAGCGCCTTCAGTTAAAGCATCTAATATGAACTTAGGATTAATTCTCCCAGTGCACATTACCCTTATAATGCGGATATTCGTGGGATATTGAATCCTGCTCACCCCAGCGAGATCCGCACCTGCATATGAGCACCAATTGCAGAATATACCTATTATAAATGGAAACTCGGTTTTAACCTCAAGCAAGGCTTTAATTTGAGCCTCAATCTGCTCATCTGTGAACTGCCCCATCTCTATCGCCTCCGCTGGGCAGGCTGCGCTGCATACTCCACAGTTCACGCAGGCTAGCTCGTTTACCCTTGCCTTTCTACTCTGTACTTCCACTGCTTTAAATGTGCATACATTTT
>JAWCLZ010000002.1:0-34276 GCA_038850275.1 Methanocellales archaeon
TTTAAATCGCTTTGAGTTTCATCGACTTCCTCTAAAGCTTTAAATAGAAGTTCTTGCCTTCTTATTTCATCTGGCTCTTTAACAAGACCAGCGCGCTTCATCTCTTCCCAAGTCGGTAGAGAATCAAAGCCACAGATAGTGCGCCAGCCACAATTATTTTTATCATAATAATAAAAAACACGCAATAGATATTTTGGTGAGTCTTTAGTCAACTCAAAAAACGACTTGGCATCTAGCCTTGCATCTAACCCTACATCTAACTTTGCATCTAGCTCTGCATTTAACTCAGTGTTTTGCTAACCATTTACTCACGTCTATCTAGGTGTTTACTAAGAGTTTACTGTTATTTTTCTAACCGTATTTTCAGCCACTTAAAGGGATATATCAATAGTGATTGAGCTGAAAACAATTGAAGAATTTCTTAAATTGATAAATAGTGAAAACACAAAGACAACTTATAAAAGTGCCCTAAATTACTATTTCAAGGGCTATAGCAAAGCAGTTTTTCCAAACACCACATATGTATACCTAGCAGGGGAGAAGAGGAGAATTAGAGAGATTTTGGTTTAATCTCCATTTTATGTGGATGGCAACTATTACTAGGGGAAAAGTAGAGAAAATTTTGAGTAGAGTTTTAATTAAATAATTCATTTAATTTATTCAAAAATATTTATATTCTTGTACACATATTAATTTAATCAAATTTTACCAGTGAATTGTTGATTATTCTTTTTAATTATTTGATTAGAAAAGATTATTTATTTAAATAATGAATTAAAGGTGGGGTGCATCAATGGCTAAGATATTTGCAAAGCATTTATCTGATAGAAAGGTTGTAACAACCGATGGCTCAGCAATTGGCAAGCTTTATAACATTACAGTGGATTTAAAGACAGGGAGACTCATAGATCTAGTGGTAGAGCCAGATCCAGGTGCAAATCTCGAGGGATATCACATTGAGGGTAACTTTGTTCTCCTTCCATTTGAATGCGTTAGAGCTGTGCAGGACTTCATAGCTATAGATAAAAAAGCTGCGGTTATTCAATAATTTTTAAATTGTCCCTCGGCACTAACTCCAAGAGTTCATCCGCTGGCAAGGCCGCTGTCCCTCTTAGTAATCCCTATGCCGAGGTATATCTCGCGCTATGGTTGTCTCAAATTCATCGCTTGGATTGCTCCAATTGCTCATATGAGGACCTATATAGCACGAGCTATTGCCCTCATTTCGCTCGAGTGTTCATCCACTCTATCTATAGAGAGTTACACCCGCCCTCTTTGAGGGCATTTAATACTTTATTACTTCACATATAAAGCTTTTTTTTGAAATTTAAAAAAATAATCAACGGGCTTTAGTTGCCTCTGCTATTGTTTTCTCAGCTAGCTCTTGCATTCGAATAGAAATTCTACTTGGATTTGAGGATTCCTCGCTTATTAACGAGGCAAGTTTGGTTCCAAGTACAAAAATAGCGTGTTTATGCTCTGCCTTGCTTCGGTGGATGTGCAATGGACTTATATGCAAAGCATTGTATTCAGAGAAATCGCCGCCAATTCCATTTTGTTCAAAATATCGTTTTATCTGTACCAATAGAGAATGGAGATGTATAAGTTCCTCCTTATGCAAACTTTCAACCCCTTCATCCTGTTAGTTGAAGTATGGAAATTTAGGGGTACTAAAAATTTATGTAGGAAATATATTTCCTATAAGTTTATTTTTTATTTTGCTTTTTTTTAGATGCTTTAATGAGCATAAAAAAGGAAAATTAAATGTTAAAATATTAACAATTTAACAATTTAACAATTTAACAATTTAAAGATTTTCAGCTGTAAAGATTTTAATTGAAAGAGGCTTCTTCACAATGTTCCCTAGCTTCATTCCAACTAAATAATCTAACTTTTTCTCAGCGGCAATGTCAATTATCCTCTGAGTAATAACTCCATCGAATACCACGCTGCGAACATTGGCGTCGGTTTCCTTCAGGGCTTTTGCAAGGTCTCGCACTGCAACTTCTTTAATTACATTTCTATTTGCATCCAAAAGCTTAGCACTCAAAGTACCACTTAACTCAGCCACGTAACGCTTGAAGTCATCGCCCTCCCTCTCGCTCTCTTGAGGCTCAAGCGCCTTAGTTAGTTCCTCAACGCGTCCCTCCACTCTAGAGCTCTCTTCGCGATAGAAAATCCTCTTTTTAGAAGCTAGTTCCTTTCGCCTTAACCTGCGTTCCTTCACCTGCTGCATATCCACAACTTGCTCCACAGGCAGCTTATTCCTAAGCGCCTTAATAATTTCTTTCTGAGTTAAATCCTCAACACTCTTGCCCTCAGGTGCTCTGGCAACGTAGTCAACTTCTGCAACTTGCAATAGCTCTTTAAGCAATAGATCTCCACCTCTATCGCCATCTAGGAACGCAGTTACGGTTTTCTTCCTACTTAACTCGCCAATTATCGGTGGGACATTGGTACCCTCAACTGCAATTGCATTTTTAATTCCATATTTAAGCAAATTAAGCACATCCGCCCTTCCCTCAACAATGATAATAGCATCTGAATCCATAACATTAGGCCCAGCAGGCAGCCCTTCTTCGCCAAATAATGTTATCTCCTCAACCTTCACAGCTTGCTTTACTGCCTCAACTAACTCTTGACTCTCAGGCACTCCTTCGTCGAACATACTAGTGAGAATAACTTTAGCTCTCTCAATTATTTGCTTTCTCTTGCTAACTCTAACGTCCTCAATTTTCTCAACCTTAATGCTTGCTAAGCAAGGTCCAACTCTATCAACTGTCTCTAAGGCAGCAGCTAAGATGGAGGTCTCAATTTTATCCAAGCTTGAGGGAATTAAAATTGTACCAACTGATTTTCCAAACTTTGATTCAATGTTAACTTCGATTCTCCCAATCCTACCTGTCTTTTGAAGATCCCTAAGATCAAGATCGCTGCCTAGCAATCCCTCAGTCTGGCCAAATATAGCTCCAACTACATCTGGTCTCTCAACCACTCCTTCAGCATTTATTTGAGCGTGAATGATGTATTTAGTTGTATCTGAGGCTTCCATTTCACCATCTCCCGAAAAATAGCTAGATAACTTACCTACTTTTTTGGATTAAGTGATGAGATGAATATTATCTAACTATTTCTCGTTTTATTTTATTTTTTATTCGTTAACTATATTTAATTAGACTTTAAGGTTTTAATAATTTATGGTCTCAATATCACTCATCACTCAATCTACACTCAATGCGCAATCGCGCGATATAGCTTGGCAGATTCTCAACTTCCTTCACATCTTTTTTGATCAAATCACCTAGTTTGGTTCTAATTCTCAAATTTACATTGCGACCCAGCGCTGAGAGATATGTGCTTATCTTCTCTGCAATTAAATCGCCTTTCTTATCCCAGTCGGTTAGTAAAACGATTTCCACGCCATCATTAGCCATTTTATCTGATATCTGAAGGAGTGGATAGTGAGAAGCAACTACCACCATACCCTCGATTCCAAGATCGCGTAGAGCTCTTTCATCTTTTTTCCCTTCAACTAAAATAATTGCACCTTTTTTCGAATCATTCCTTAATTCATTCATCAATAACTCAATTTCCTTCAGCCTCTCCTCATCACGCATATTAATGTTCTCCCTCGGAAAAAATCTGTCCCTCGAATCTATATATCTTGGTATCCTCGTCCCACCAAGCATCTGGAGGTAAGTTTGCCTTCATACAAGTATAGCTTAAAAACTCCTCCACATCCCAATTTTGCTCAACTGGTACTTGAGGAAGAAGCAATCCACTGTATATTCCCCTTCTAACTAGTAAGCCATGCTTGCCAATGATTATTTCCTTAGGCAAGTCCTTTGGCTTGACTTTAATAAGCTCCATTGGAGTTAGTACAGTTACCTCTAATTTTAGCTTGTCGAGTTCTTCTATTCTAACTGGTTCAAAGCGAGGATCGCTAGTGGCAGCGCTAATAGCAGCATCCACAATTGCCTCCCCAAGAGGTAAAGTTGGATAGGGATGTCCAATGCAGCCCCTTAACTCGCTGTTTCTATGGATAGATACAAAAACTCCGCGTTTCTCCTTAAAACCACCAGTTAAATTCGGCTTTATCTTCCTCCCTGTCTTTAAATATGTTTCAATAGCCTCTCTAGCAAGGCGAAGTGCAGCTTTTCCCTCTTCTTCTGTTAAAAGATTTACCATGTTAAATTAATTTCTTAAGCACAAGGTATAAGTCTTTTCATTAAATAAATATAAAAGGGAGAGTGGAAGGGCAGCTGCCGGTACTTAAGCGCTTACGAAGCGCTTAGGAAGTGCTGAGGAAAGTCCCCTCACCATCCGGAAAGGCGAGCATGCGCAAGCATGTGGAGCGAGAGCTCTGGCTCTGGCACAGCAACGCCACGTCCAAGCGAATTGGGATGATGCGGCTGAGCGTTTAACGCGAGAAGAAGTTCAGTAATGAACTTCGAGTTAACCCGTTGACGTCTCGCTTGGGAGCGTTGGAACGGCGAATCCTCGCCGGTGCAAGCCAAAAGGGCTTATGAGGATCTGGACGAGGCTCTTGGTAGGCGCTTAGCCAAATGCTGCAAAGCCCAAATCTCTGCTGCTGCAGAGGGGCTTAACAAAAGGGGGCTTACTCTCCACACTCCCAAAATCTTATTATGGATAAAAAATGAAATTAAATTAAATGCTTGAAGAATACAACGTTCTTTTAACAGCGATGAAGGGGGAAGAATTCAGTCTTTTGCGCCAGCTTGAAGCACTTAACCTAGGGGTTTTCAAAAGCGCTAATTTTAAAGATGTAATCCTTGGTAAAGTGGAAAACATTGAGGCTTTCCTCAAGCGAATTGAGGAGGAAACCATTTTTGGATTAGCAAGAGTGATGTATATTGAAAACTGGATTGACTTCAATCTTGAAAATTTCGAGGAAGAAGTTTTTAAAGTAATAAAAGATAGATTGCAAGAAGTAAAGCAGGGGCAGAGCTTTTGCGTGCGTATCTCAAGGAGAGGGTTAAAGGGAAAGCTTAATTCTCAGCAAGCAGAAAAAAATCTTGGCTCTTTAATCTGGAAAGAACTTGAAGCTAGAGGGATAGAGCCAAGGGTGGACTTGAAGGAGCCTGATTGGCTCATAAATATTGAAACCATTGCTAGCAAAGCTGGCATATCAATGATACCAAAGGAGAAAAGGGAAGCTTATTTCTACCTAAGAAGTAGATAGCTATTTTAATAAAAATATAAAATTTTAATAAAAAATTAGTAAAACCAGTTTTTGGGTTTATAGCTAGGATCAACCTCGCCATTGTAGGCCTTCTTCGGGGTTAGCGCACTTGCAATGTTAGCTGCAATTAATGCTTTGAATATATCTCCAGGGATAAATGGAAGTACACCAAGCACTAGAGCTTGCTCGAGATTTAAATGCAAGAGCAATGCAAGGTATATTGCTCCTGGAATATAGATTATGGAGGTGCCGATGAGCATTATGATAAACATTGCTGCAAATCCCCTAGCTTTAACATAGCGATCAATGAACCATCCAATTAATCCCGCGGCGAATATGAACCCAGCTATATATCCAGCTGTTGCGCTCGTTAAAATCGAAATACCACCTCTCCAACCAGCGAACCAAGGCACTCCTATAATACCTAGAGATGCATATATCCCCTGACTCGCGGCGCCATATCTAGCTCCAAGCATTACTCCACTTAGTAGTACTCCAAAGGTTTGAGCTGTTATTGGCACTGGAGTAAATGGAAGATAGATTTTAACCTGTGCAAGCAAGCCAGTTAGCATTGCGAAGCAAAAAGCTAGAGCAAGTTTATAAACAAATCTACACTCGTATCGCCATTTAAAAAATTCATAGGTTTTGTTTTTATATATATCCAACATTGTTATCCCTCTCTTTTAACTGGTTAACATTTTAAATACTTTTTCTTTTGATTTCCCTAGGAACTTAGATTCGTAAAGGAGAAATCTGAATCTTAGAAACTTTTATTTCCATAGGCATCATCATTTCTCACAAATGGCGAAGTGCTCTATCTGCGGAAAGCAGATATATCTCCCATTTAAATGTAAATTCTGCGGGGACAGCTTTTGCGAGGAACATAGATTGCCTGAAAACCACTGGTGCATTGGACTTAAGAGCTATGAAAGGGATTTAAGAGAAAGGAGAATTTTAATGCCTGAGCCTAGCTTGCAGCCTAAGAATAGGTTTTTCCATTTATTTAACATTTTCTCCCAAAATTACTCCTATATACTTTTACTTCTGATTTCAATCTCCTTTATACTGCAGCTCATACCAGGGTATGAAGAGCTTTTGATCTTAACACCTAGTTTAGTTCTTCAAAGGCCTTGGACTTTAATTACTCATATCTTCTTGCACGCGAACTTCACCCACTTCTTCTTCAACATATTATTCTTAATATTCTTCGCCCCAGTTCTAGAGAGGAAAATTGGAAGCGCGAAATTTTTATTTATATTCTTCGCCTCAGGGGTAATCGCGGGCATTGGCCATTGTTTAACTTCAAGTAACCCAGTTGTGGGTGCAAGTGGGGCTTTATATGGTGTTTTTGGTGCACTAGCGATGATAGAGCCACACATGACTGTATATGTCTACTTCATCCCCATGAAAATAGGTGTAGCAGTTTTGCTCTTTGCTTTAATGGATTTCCTATTAATTGGATCAGGAGATATGATTGCACACGCAGCTCATTTATCGGGATTATTAGTTGGCTTGATAGTTGGTTATAATTTAAAAAGTTAAATTTGCAGGGAAGATTTTGACATAGCAAGCGAAGAGAATAAAAGCGAAGAGAATTTTTTATACTTTATTTTCATTTCAAAATTTCATTAACTCCTTTTGCCTGTGAATATTCATTTCCACTAGTATCTCAAAAATCCGCTCAATAGCTTTAGTGTCTAGATCTTTCGCTCTTGCTTTATCCACTGCTCTCCGTAAAACTTTTTTAACTTGCTCGGGATCGTTGATCTCAACCTTTGCTTCTCTCTTCGCTGCTAAGATCTCCTCCGCTAGTTTAGTTCTCATTGCAATTAACTCAATTATTTGCTCATCAATTTTTTCAACCTCAGCTCTTACCTCTTCTAAAGACTTTCCAGTCATCATCCTCACCCTTCACAGGGAAGCACCATTGCTCCAGTGTTATTGACTCTAGAGGTAATAATTCTTCCCGGCAAACTCCCCCAACACTCTCGAATGCTCTCAATTTTTTCCTCAGTAGCTAAAGCAATTAAGGCTGGGCCTTTTCCCGATAAACCAGCTGCTCTTGCTCCATTTTCAAGCGCATTAATTATCGGAGTTGGGTCATAGCCAAGAGCGCTGCAGTAAAGCAATCCATTTAAAGTCATTGCCTTCTCAAAATCCCCCTTAAGAGCTAGGTCGAAAGCCATTTCTATATAAGGAGCGATGGTTTTAATTTTTTTTACATCAACGTCTTTAGTGAAAGCAAGTTTTTCAGGCACATAAATCAAAGCCACTCCTTCATACTCCAGTCTCTTGATCAAAACATTTTCCCTATTATCAGTAATGACAAGGCCGCCTAGGTAGGAAGCACAGGCATCGTCAAATGCTCCTGTAATTGTAACGCCTGCTTCTTTCGCTGCTCTCACACCTAGCTTAATTGCATCAAGTGCATCAAGTTCTCTCTCTAATGCACTGAGTGCTGCAAGTATGGTTGCATTAGCAGCTGCACTACTGCTTTTCAATCCCCTTGCAATTGGTACCTCGCTTTGAGTCTTTATCCTAGCACCATATTTATTCTCAAGTTCAAATTCCTCCAGCACTAATTCAACGCAGCGCTCTATTAATTTTGAGTCCCCATCCTCTGAAATTATTCCTTTTATATCTCTATATTCATCGCTCAATTCCACTTCTGCAATGGTTTTTAAATCAATTGCAAAAGCAGCGCCTTTATAAGTTGCAATGGCATTTATTACTGTGCCAGCACCGCACGCCATTGCTTTACCTCTCAACTTCATCGATATAAAAATAAAATTAATTCTACTTAAAAATATGGAATGAGCTTTAATTTGAACCTTTGGCTGCCTTTTAAGCTTTAATGCTTTAATTGCAATTTCGGGCTTAGCCTTTGCTGCTAGCTAGCTCTTTGTGGTTATCGACGAGATGATTCCAAAGAGCCTGTACCATATCCACATTTAGCATATGTAAAAAAATTAATAACGGACCCGCGGGGATTTGAACCCCGGACCACCGGCTTAGAAGGCCGGTGCTATATCCTGACTAAGCCACGGGCCCTATGGGTATTTAATGGATTTCTATTGGCTATTGGCTATTGGCTATTGAGTATTTCTAATGTGAGTATTTTAACTTTGCTGAATTTTAACTTTGAATTTTAACTTTGAATTTTAACTTTGCTGAAATATCAATCCCATTTTTCAATAGCTTCTTTCATTCTCCTCATGCCTTCATTTATATTAGCCTGCGAGGTTGCATAAGATATTCTTATGTAGCCATTACTCTCTGGCCCAAATGGTGCTCCAGGGGTTACTGCTATATGAGCTTTATTAAGAAGCTTCTCCGCGACCTCTAGGGATCTTCCTAAGTGTGCTATGTCCACGAATACATAGAATGCTCCATCTGGTTTAATATAGCTGAGCTCCATTTGCTCGAGATGATTAACTATGAGGTCTCGCCTTGCTTTGAATTCAGCAACCATTTCCTTAACGCATTCTTGACTTGAGGTAAGCGCTGCTAATCCGCCATATTGTGCAAAGGAAGTGGCACTGCTAACTGAATGCTGTTGTATTTTAATCATCCTATTCAATATCTCCCTAGGTGCAGCAGCATACCCAAGCCGCCAGCCAGTCATCGCATAGGATTTGGAGAAGCCATTTATGGTTATGGTTCTCTCCTCCATTCCATCCAAGGAACCTATGCTGAAGTGCTCTCCATCGTATATGATTTTCTCATAGATTTCATCAGAGAGTACATATAGATCGTGATCTATAGCGATGTCTGCTATTGCCTTCAAATCTTGCTTAGATAGCACTGCTCCACTTGGATTGCAAGGGGTGTTTATTACAATAAGCTTTGTTTTACTTGAGATCTTCTCGAGCAACTCAGTTATTAAAGAATTGCGATAAGTGGAAGCCCATATCACTTTTGCTCCACTTAGCTTAATAATTGCTTCATATGAAACCCAAGCAGGGTCGAAGAGTATTGCTTCATCTCCCTCTTCAAGCAAGCTCATTGCAGCTTCATAAATCGCTTGCTTAGTACCTGGGGTTACAATTATATTGCTTGCATTTACTTTCAAATTATTCTCAACTCTGAGCTTTTCTGCAATGGCTCTGCGCAACTCAGGTATTCCAGCGCTTGGTACATAGTGGGTATAGCCTTTATCTAATGCTTGCTTCGCAGCCTCGGAAATATGCTTGGGCGTGATGAAATCAGGCTCTCCTAATCCGAAGTTAATTACCTCTATGCCTCTTCGCTTTAATTCACTTGCTTTCTCAGAGATCTTTATGGTTGCAGATTCCTCTATCCCTACGAGTCGCCTTGGTACCATTATTCTCTCAACCGCTTCACCATTTTCACAGCTGATTCAACTGCTCGCTTTGCATAGTCTATTCTCTCGTGTGCCTCCATACGACTCATCCCAGGTCCAGAGATTCCTAGGGCAACGGGTTTGTCGTATTCCACCGCTAGATCCATTATCTTTCTAGCAGCGTGTTGCATTATAACTTCATCGTGCTCAGTAGCACCCTCTATGACGCAGCCAATGGTTACTATTGCATCTATGTTCTTATCTTTAAGCAGTTTTTTAATGGCAAGGGGCATGTCATATACCCCTGGCACTATTATTGTTTTCTCCACATTTGCACCTAAAAAACTAGCGTGCTCTCTACCCACGATCTCCATTTGATAGGTTAAATCTCGGTTGAACTCTGAAACCACAAACCCTAAGTTTATCCTCATATTCCCTCCCTCTATTTTAAAGGCCCTACATCTTCAAATCCTTGTCGCTGCCCAGTGCCAGCTTCTCTCTCAAGCTGCTTTGGCTTGAATAGTAATTTTAAAACATTTTGAGCATGTTCTCGAGTTCTCCTCTCAGCAAGCCAAGCAAGTTCTTTTTCATCTTTAGCTTCATCCTCGTGGATGAATACCTCTATTATATGAGTATTTGTTAAAAGCTGTGCTTGTATTATTCCCAGTGAAGCTTCATGAGCGCATTGCTTATCTATAGCTGCGCTTCCAACCCAGCCTAGGGCTAGTACTATATCGCATTTTCTCTCCTCGATTAACTTCTTGCAGGCAACAGGCAAGTCTTTTATGCCTGGCACAGTGTAGCGCTCTATGCTAACCGCTGCGCCTTTTTTAAGTTCATCTATTGCAGTTTTCCCCATGTCATATCTAGCGAATGTGGTATCAGCTATGCCAACCTTTGCCATTCAAGCCTCCTTTAAAATACGCTGTGCTGCTTCCACTCCACTTCCAAATTCAGCTAAGACATTGAATTCCCTCAAGGTTAGCTCTACAGCTTGCACTGTTGTTAAAATCTCTTTGTTGGTGAAGTTGCCCATGCTTCCTATTCGAAATATTTTCCCGCTTAATTGCTCTTGTCCACCTGCTATTATAACCCCCTTCTTTCTAACGGAAGCTCTAAATTCTTTATCACTCACTCCAGGGGGGAGCTTTATAGCTGTTACAGTATTGGAGTAGCTACTGATAGCATTTAACTTGGGGAATAACTCTAATCCCATTGCAATTGCTGCCTCGCGTATTGCTTTAGCAGCTTGTCTATGGCGCTTTATCCGCTGCTCAAGCCCCTCTTCCTTTATCACTCTACAGGCTTCTTGTAGGGCGAAGAAGAGTGGTAATGCAGGTGTATAGGGTGTTTGTGATTTAGCTCGAGATTTCTTATATGCTCTTAAATCTAAATAATACCTCCTAGGTTTTTCATTTATCACACTCCACGCTCTCTCGCTAACTGACACCATTGCTAAACCAGGTGGCATCCCCAAGCATTTTTGAGAGCCACAAATTGCTATATCCACCCCCCACTCGTCAACGCGTACATCATCTCCCCCTATTGAGGTAATGCCATCCATTATAAAGAGAGCGCCATGCTTCCTAGATAGCTTAGCTATTTCCCTAGCTGGATTTAGAATCCCAGTGGATGTTTCATTGTGAACTAGAGTTATTGCAGTTGCTCCATCTTCAAGAGCTTGCTCAACTTTCTCTAGCTCTATGGGACTCCCCCATTCAAATTCAACGCTTATGGTTTTCCCATAGCGATCTCCTATTTCTTTAAAACGCTCTCCAAATTTTCCATTCACCACACAAACTAGTTTATCTTCTCTATCTATTACATTGCATACCGCTGCCTCCATCCCAGCAGTGCCTGAACCGCTTAATATGAAAACATCATTCTTGGTTTTAAATACTTCTTTCAAAACCTCTTCACACTCAGCTAGTATTGAAGCGAATTCTGCCAAGCGGTGATGTATCATTGGCTTGCTCATTGCTCTGAGAATCCTAGGAAGCACAGGCACTGGTCCTGGTATCATTAGCAGCTCATTTTCATGATTCATAAATGCTCTCTCCTTCCTCTTTAGGTATAGCGAGCTTTATTTAAAGCCTTCTTTTTTGATGCTGAAAATCAATGGATCTCTTGCAATTAAATCCTTAATAGCTTCAACACTTAGCTTCAATTCCTTTGAAATCTCTCCAAGTGCTCTTCCATTGTATTCCAGAAATTTTGTGGCTAGGAATCTATCAGCCCCATAGATACTTCTTAAATGGAGAATTAAGTCCAAGCGAGTTGGAAAGCGGGAGGTATCCACAGCTAAAATCTCCCTCCCCATTTCTACCTCATTGAGCTCTAGCTTGGTTTCTGCAATTATCACTTCCTCTTTTTTCTTTTCAGGAACTTTGATATTTCTCTTCACCGTTGAATGTATCACTAGTGGATTTGCAGTGTTGGATAGGAGAATCCCAAGTAGCTTATTATCTAAATTATAAATCAAAATCTTACCTTGCTCACTCTCGTGAATGAGATAATCAAATGAAGTTTTTTTATAGGTTATACTTGTAATCTGAGAAAGCTTTTTAGCTATATCCAAATTTAACTCAAAAGAGCTGCTTGCTATCTTTCCATTTTCAATTATAAATATACCAATTACCCCTTGCTTGCTCTGCAGTGCTTTTAATAAGGTCTCCTTTAATAAGGTCTCCATTGCTTATTTAATATAGCTGAGCATTGTTTAAGCTTTTTCCCTCAAGGAAGAAAGCGCTTTTGCTCAATTTTATTAGGGAGATAAACATTTGCAGTGAATTCTATGGATTTAGCAACAAGTGCATCTTGCTCTATCTTATACCCCCCTGCTTTAAGGTCCCTGAGTTCCCTCTGCCACTCCTTGCTTGAGAACCATTTATAATTTGATAGTTCTTCAATTCTAGCGTAGTCTTCAGCATCTAGTTTTATAAGCGAGCTAGCTGGGAAGTCATATTCCACGCGATCAGTTGTGGTGAGTCCTAAAAATTTTGCTGTGGGGCAAGCTGCTTTTTCTGAGAAATAAGCTAGGGTAATTGAGCCTTGTTTATAAACTGAGTATATATAATACCCCCACGGGTCCATGTCAGTGAATATATAAATGGGGAGTTTAAACTCGCTTTCAAAGCGCTTTAGAAGTCGTCGTTCAGCTCTCGCTGGTTGTCCTTTTCCTGTTAATAGCAAGCAATTATGCTTCTTCCAATATTTCTGTTGATTCAAAAGATTCCAAACTGCATATTTCTCAACTACAAGTACATAATCAGCGCTACATTCCTTTATATTGAAAAATTCCTTTTCAACTATGGGTGGAATTGCCCCTCCAGCTGACCCCATTTTGCTAAAATCCAATATATCCCCAGTTTTATCCTCCACCACTAATGGCCCAGCTAACACGCCTTTTGGAGTTGCAATCAATCTCAATTGCTCTCTAAGGGAATTTGTTAATACTTCTATGTCTTCTATAATTGGATCAGATTCCTCTTGAGTTTCAAAGGTATTTTCCCCTATGCCTTTGATCTCATGTTTAAGCATGTAAAAAAGCTGCCTTATATCCAATGGAGGTTTATCTTCATCAAGAAGCCATTTTATTTGCTTCGCCACGAGCAATGTTTGCAGGAACTTTTTAGCTTGAGCTATGTTGAAGTAATATCGCCTTTGAGTATTACTCCCAAGTTTTATAATTCCTGTTTTTTCATCATAGTAAACATTATCTAGAGACCTAACTAGGATTTCAAGCGATGGATTCTTGCCTATATCTATATCCTCAAGTACTTTTTTACCTATATCTTGAAGATCTCTAGCTATTGCATCTACCCTATTTTTATTCACCTTCTCCCCCTCTTAAGTTGCTATATCGCTTGTCTAAAATCTGAAGAAGCTGCTTCTCTATATCCTTAGCTGGTCTACCGGTTAAGCACTCAAGTGCTTGGGCAAGTAGAGGATTGTAAGCTAGAAATATATTCTTCTTTTTATTCACTTCAGCCATTTGCCGCTTCCTTGCTAAAAAGTTACTTAGCTTTCTAGCTGTTTCACGAATCGCGAGTTCCACTTCTTCTAAT
This sequence comes from Methanocellales archaeon, assembly GCA_038850275.1. Taxonomy (GTDB): domain Archaea; phylum Halobacteriota; class JAWCLZ01; order JAWCLZ01; family JAWCLZ01; genus JAWCLZ01. The sequence goes on from JAWCLZ010000002.1 coordinate 13,574, forward strand.
ATCTCTGGAATGCTTGCAATAGCATCTTTTGATTCAGAGGTAAATGGCACTTTTGTAGAAGCAATGTGAATCAAAATCATAAATGGTCCTGAAGGGAGGCTTGAGTTATTAGCTTGCTCTAATCCATAGTATTTCCAATTTATTCTCTCAATTGCTTGGGTTATCGCACAAGCTCCCTGTTGATAGAGCAATGGCACGCGGTTAGCGAAGCGCAAAATCTCAATTCGCTCAGTACTATTAATACTTCCTCCATATGCAAGTCCCACTTCCACGATGAAGGGATTGCCAGCGTATACTCCAGCGCGCGTAGTTGTGGCTATGAAATCTGGTTTATATTCTCTCTCAAGGCTTTTTTGAATCAATTCCTCTGTAATTGGAGATAGGCAGTCTAAACTTGGAGAACTTATTTTAACTTTTTTAAATGCCATTAAAAGTCTTTTTGCCTCCTCAAGTGTTATCTCCCAAGGGGGTTTATTTATATCCAACTTTGCTTCTCTGCAGATATTGCAAGCTGTATGCTGCCCTATGCTTTTGAACTCATTTACTAAAAAAGTACCAAGTTTTCTATTTCTAGATTGCTGAAGCATCTTCATAAGCGTTCCAATGTCAATACCATGGGGATGGGGCTTTATCTCAATGGACTGCTTGGGAAGTTCATTGATTAATCTTTCATAAAGGATTTCATTTCCATTTGGCTCGATCAAGCGAATTCTAGCGTGGGGGTTCACTATCGAGGTTGCCTTTAGATATTCTTGCACGGATTTCTTCCCTCTTATATAAGTGCCCTCCATCTCTAATTCAATTCTAGTGCCCGTTTGATACCACTCAATGGTTTTTTCAACCACGATTTCAGGCTCATTTTTTTGAGTATTGATGAAGAGCTCAAAGTAATAAGCAGGCTCATCAACTGCGATTTTAGAAATTATCTTAACTGGCTTCCCTGAGGTAATTTGAGCATAAAGCACTGCAGCACTAATGCCAAGACCCTGCTGCCCCCGGCTTTGCTTTAAAGTGTGAAAGCGACTTCCATATAATAGTTTGCCAAAAACTAATGGAATCTGCGTTCTAACGATTCCAGGGCCGTTGTCCTCAACTATTATTCTATAATTCTTTTCATCAATCTTCTTAATCTCAACCCAGATATCTGGTAAAATACCAGCTTCCTCGCAAGCATCAAGGCTATTGTCAACTGCTTCTTTAACACAGGTAATAAGACTTCTAGCTGGCGATTCGAAGCCTAAGATATGGCGATTTTTCTCAAAGAATTCAGCCACGCTTATTGAACGTTGCTTCTTCGCTAATTCCGCAGCAATTGGAATATCTTTTAACTCTGAATTAGCAATAGCCAATTCCATCCCCTACCTAAATACTTAGAATACGTGAGAAATAAAACTTGCGTTTAAAAAAAACTACATTTCAGCTCCCACAATCGTTTGAGTGGATGTCACTCCCTCTATCTCTCGAATTTTATCAACTATTTTATTCAACGCACTCAAGCCATCAACATCTATAATTGTAACGAAGTCATATTCACCGAATACGTGAAATACATCTTTGACTCCCTCAATTTTTATAAGCTGTTTATAAACTGCTTTTTCCTCACCTGGCACGACATTTACCATTGTAACTCCAATGACCATATTCCCACCATTTATAAGTTTTCCCTTAACCTTTTTAATGCTTTCCCTCCTTAACTTTTTTAATTTTCAATTTCTATTTTTTTATCCTCAATCAATAGATTAAAATAGTTAATTTTTGAAAATAGCATTAAATGGCAGATAAAATGGTTTATAGAATTCTTGGCAAGATAATGACTTCTTTTGTACTCAGTGCAATTGCCACGCTCTTGTTGATAATAATCGTTGGACTCTTTATTCCATCCGAGGTTCCACCTCAGCCTATAGATGCTTTGCTTTTTACTCATTTTTTAACTGTAGGTGGCTTCACTGTGAGCGTGCTAATGTTTGGGAGATGCTTATTTACCACTGCGATGAAAGCTGGCTTGCATGACTGGAGAATGCTTTCTTATGGTACTTATTTACTTTTTATCTTTGGCTGTGCTAATATTGCTGAGCATTTCTTTGAGCCTAATTTATTTAGCACAATTAAAGACCTCACCTTAGTGGCAGGGAGCATTTTAATTGTCTGGTCCATCGTTGAGATTGCTAAATCATTGGAGGGAGAATGAATCTAGAAATTTTTGTTTTAATCCTCCTTGTGGTACAACTCATTATTTCTTCCATAGGAGTGGTGTATGTTCGCAAGCTATATTATGCCAAAAGAGCTGTCTCTGATTTCTATTTATTTTTCTCATTCTTCATTGAATATCTAGCTATGTACGCTGGACTCAGGCTATTGGGAAGTGAGATGGTTGCAAGTTATATTGAGAATACTCTTGGTATTGAAAATGCAGCTTCATATGCCAATGCAGCAGCGGATATAGTATTAGTGCTTGCAGCTGCCTTCATTGTGATAGCCTCCATATTTCTACTACGCATGTTCGCCGAAAGTGAATAATTTGTTAAAAGATTAAAATATGAAGAAGTCAGCGTGTGAATTAAATCTCCTTCTCCATTAAATAAGCATTCTCTCCATCTTCATAGTAATTCTCAATTATTCCAATTTTTTTAAATCCTAGTTTTTCATAGAAAAGCTGTGCAGCTTTATTGCTAACTCTTACTTCTAAGCAAGCAAATTTCAAATTGGCTTTTTTAAATCGCTTTAAAATTTCATTCATCAAAGCACTCCCAATGCCACGATTTCTATAGTTCTTAGAAACAGCTATGGATAAAATTCTCCCTCTATCGCTATCCACCTGCATTCCAACTACAAATCCAATTAATTCATCTCCATCCATTGAGACTAGGAATAAGTCATCGCATACCTCATAAGCTTTCATATATAACCAAGGGTCGGCGAATTCATTGAAATTCTCCTCGTGAATTGATAACACGCGGCTAAAATCCATTGGTTGAAATTTTCTCACAACTAGCATATTTCACATTTTCCTTTAGCATATTTCTCTTACAAATTGGGCAAAAATTAACATCTTTTGCATCCACGCCTTCGACATTTGAAGAGAAGCACATTACACAGCTTTTATCGCTGCAGTGCTTCAAGCCAAGTGTATGGCCGAGTTCATGTATTGCTTCTTTGCAAGCTCTTCTAATTAGCAATCCATTTGATTCAGCTCTAAGTCTATAAAGTGAAATCACGCAGGCTTTACCATTGAGTTCAGCTTGCCCGAAAACGAAGTTCATATTCTTCGCATAGATATCAACATCGGTTATAGCCAAATTTTTCTCTCCATCTTCTTGTTTTGCAATTTGAATGAACTCGTGAGCATAAAACTGTTTTCTATTTGGATCAAATGCAGAATGAGGTATGTTTTTCCTTCGAGCTATAACAACTTCTGAATTTAAAACTCGACTTATCTCAGTTGAAATTGATTCAATTATTTCCTCTTTTATATTCCCAAAAGGAATGATGGTAACTTTCATCGCTAGAAATTCAAATATAAGGATATAAAAGACTTGCGGGTTTTCTTGCAACTTTTAAATAGCTATTTACTTAGCAATTCATCATAAATCTTAGTAATTTCCTCCTTAGAATGGCGGTCTGCGAATAGTGCTTTTATTTCAACTTGTTTATCAAGTTTTGCAGGTCTAATTATATCTGGAGTTGAAGTCACCGGTGGAGGGGTTAAAACCACTACATTTATGTTCTTAAGCTTATTCAATAGCTCAGTAGCTGGGTCCAGTTCATCTACTAAAGAGGTAACTTTCTCTGAAACTTCGAGTACAACGCAAACCTTTTCTTTAGTATAACGCTCTTGATCGATTATTTGATTTACCTTTGCAATAGTGTGCCCGCGGAGCCAAATCGCGCCGTGTTTCTCAGCTGCTTTATAGGCAATTGGTAGCAGCTCTGGATTTATGCCTCCATATACAATTGTAAGCTTTTTTGACATTTTAAACCTCCTTAATTTTTTACAATTTTTTAAATTTTTTTTAATTTTTTAAACCTCGAAGACAGTATTCTTAATTTGCTCGAGTGCTAAGATGACACTACTGCTTTTAACTGGGAAGCGCTTATAAAGCACATCTTTAATGAATGAATTTAACTCAGCGTAATCTGAGAACCAGCCAATTGCACATATATCATATTCACCACTTATGGATATGACTTGAGTGAGTTGAGGAGTTTTTTTCAACTCCGCAATAACTTCATTCATATCCATCGCACTATGGTCGAGCTTTAAGTTTAATATCGCCATGGTTTTTTTACCAAATTTCTCAGGATTTAACATTACTGTGAATTTCGTGATATAGCCACTCTCCTCAAGTCTTTTCAATCTATAGCCAACTGCATTTACACTCATCTTAACTTGCTTAGCTATATCTGCTTTCGAGGTTCGAGCATCTCGCTGCAAGATCTTAATTATTGCAATATCTGTTTCATCCAATTTATATTCCGACATCCTCTTACCTTGTTGATTTTATATGCAGATTCCATATATATCATTTTTGGAATATTTTGTTAAATTAGCAAAAAAAAACATTAAATAATCCTTAAAACTCGATAGTTTTTGAATATATAATAAAACAAAATTTTAAAATGAAAATCTATATTAAATTTGAATGATATTATTTCTTAAAAATGATTGGAATGATATTAGCTGGTGGATATGGCAAGAGACTTAAACCTCTTACTGATGAGATTCCAAAGCCATTGATAGAATTAAAGCCCAATTATACCATTTTAGATAAGCAGTTATTTGACTTCGCAAGCGCTGGGATAGAAAAAGTGATTTTACTAACAGGGCACTTAAGCGAGAAGATCGAGGAGAGATATGGCTCAAGCTATAAAGGATTAAAACTGGAGTACTCTATTGAGGAAAAACCCTTGGGTACTTTAAATGCAATTCGCAAGGGATTTGAGTTGATCGATGAAGATGTCATGATTAGAAATGGAGATGTAGTTGCAGATTTGAATTTGAAAAAAATGTGTAGAAAATTTTATGAATCAAACCACCTTGCCTCAATGTTTGTAACCAAAATGCGCAGTCCATATGGCATAGTTGAACTTGGGGAGAATAGCATAAAGTCCTTTAAAGAAAAACCATTACTTGATTATTATATAAATGGAGGGGTTTATTGCTTTAGAAAAGAAATCAAATCCTTGCTCGCGGAGTTTGAAGGTGGAGATATCGAGAAAACAATTTTTCCAATTTTAGCTGATTCAAATCAACTTGGCTTCTATCGTGAAGATGGGCTCTTCTGGATCGCGGTGGACACTCAAAAAGATGTTGAAGAGGTTAAAAAAGAATATGCCAATCGAATTGATAAACCCTGGGGCTATGAGAAGATTTTGATCTCTACAGAAAAATACCTCACTAAAGAACTATTCATACGCGAAGGCTATCAAACTTCCCTCCATTATCATAATAATAAAGATGAAACATTATTTGTACTCCGCGGCTCAGGCTACGTCGAATTCCAAGATCGAAAGCAAAGTTTCTCCCGCAATGATACAATTAGAATTAAACCCAAAATAGCTCATTCAATAGTAGCAAGTGAGAATACTATTCTCCATGAAGTTTCAACACCTCATTTAGAAGACACGGTTCGAATTAAAGACTTCTATCTCGCTAGGGAAAATTAGACTATTATTGTTAGACTATTGCATTGTTAGACTATTATTGTTAGAATTATTATTGTTAGACTATTATTGTTAGACTATTGCACTGCTTTTCTACCTAGCTCAAAAGCTCTCTTGTTAACTTCAACTATTTTCGCGGGCACATGTTCAGCGATGCTCTCCCTCAGCAGTTCCTCTGATAGCGGGAGGAATTTTGATAATGCTCCAAGCATAACTATATTCACTACAAGTGGCGAGCCAGCGCGCTTAGCAAGCTCTAATGCATCAAGCGTGATGACTTCTCTGCAGAATTTCTTCAAGCCAGCGATTATCTCATTATCCGCGGGATAAACTGCTTTGCAAAGTATTACCACTGGAGGGGGTATCTTTGCCATGTTTACAATTGCAATGCCATCCTTGGATAAATATCTAGCGTAGCGAAGTGCCTCAAGTGGTTCAAGCCCAAGCAACACCCTTGCGCTTCTAAGGGGCACTAGAGAGCCATATTTGCAATCTATTCGCAAGTGAATCTCAACGCTCCCTCCTCGCTGTGCCATTCCATGTGTTTCAGCCCCTATCACTGTTTTACCAGCCTTCACCGCGGCACTGCCTATTATATCACTAAGTAAAATTGCTCCCTGTCCTCCAACTCCTGCGATGACTAAGTTAAAACTCATTCACCCACCCTTGCTTTAATAGCGCTTGCGGGGCAGAGTTGAGAGCAAACCCCACAGCCATTGCACATATCATTTATATAAGCTTGCCCTCCACGGAACTCTATAGCTGGGCAACCATATATAATGCATTTCCTACAGCCAATGCAAGCTTCACTTACTTCATATCTATTTCGCTTGATCCCCATCCGCCGCGCTATGATAACACAAGCTTGTCTTGAAATCACCACCCGCACTCCATCGCTATCTCTAGCTCTAGTGAGTACTTGTTTAGCATTATTTATATCATAGGGATCAATTATCTCAACAAATTCCACGCCGCAGGCACGTGTGATTGCTTCAATTGAAATCCTTGTAGTTATATCTCCAGTTGCAGTAACACCAATGCCTGGATGGGGCTGGTGGCCTGTCATTCCTGTGGTGAGGTTATCTAGGATTACCAAGGTATATTTAGCTTTATTGTAAACTGCATTCATAAGTCCAGTTATACCACTATGGAGAAAAGTTGAATCACCTATAGTTGCGCAAATGGGTTTTTGCTCTCCAGCAAAATATATACCAGCTGCTAGCGATGTACTTGAGCCCATGCAAAGCGTGGTATCAACTGTTCCAAGCTGCACCCCTAGAGTATAGCAGCCTATGTCGCTTGGGAATATCGAGTTTCTACCAAAAACTTCGCGAATAGCATAGAAAATTGCTCTATGCGGGCAGCCTGCGCACATCACTGGTGGTCTAGGTGGGAGTGGCTGCTGCTCTATCTCTATAATTCTAACTCGCTTGCCAGTTGCTCTCGCAATTGCATTCTCAACTATATCAAGGGTTAACTCGCCTTCTCTTGGGATGTGCTTGCTAGTTTTGCCCATTATTCTTATATTTTTATCGAGGAGAATGCGGATTTGCTCTTCCACCACTGGCTCGAGTTCTTCAATAACTAGAATCGCTTCCACATTTCTCAAGAGTTTTCTAATCATATGTTCTGGAACTGGATATGTGCCAATTTTCAGAAATGAAACTCTAGCTTGAAGTTTAGCAATCGCTTCCTTTGCATACATACTTGAAATACCACTTGCAATCACACCTAACTTTGCATCTTTATTGATCAAGAGTGAATTCCAAGGTGATTTTTCAAGTTCAATTTTAATTTCATCTTGTTTCTTATTCAATTCTTTTAAAAGTGGTCTAGCGTGAGCTGGCAGCATTACCCTGCGCTCAGGTGCTTTTTTAAACTCAGCTTTCCCCTCCTTTTGCATTACTTCCCCTAGTTGAATATCGCTCTTCGCATGTGACACTCGCGTTGTGGGTCTGAGCATGACAGGTATGTCAAATTTCTCCGAGAGGTTAAAAGCATAGGAAACCATTTCCTTCGCCTCCATTGGTGAAGCTGGGTCTAAGCAGGGTATCTTTGCGAAATATGCATATCTCCTTGAATCTTGTTCATTTTGAGAGGAATGGCAATTTGGATCATCGCATACTATTAAAACAAGGCCTTTAGCACCAGTGTAAGCAAGGGTTAAAAAGGGATCAGAGGCTACATTCAACCCCACGTGCTTCATCACTGCTGCTGAGCGCACACCACTCCAAGCAGCACCAATGGCGACTTCAAGAGCTGCTTTTTCATTCACTGACCACTCAACGTGGATGTTATATTTCTTTGCATCCCTAGCGAGTGCCTCAATTATTTCTGAGGAAGGAGTGCCTGGGTATCCAGCGACAACTTTAACTCCATTCTCAAGCAATCCTCTAGCAATGGCTTCATTGCCAAGGAGGAAAGCTTTCCTTGCCATACTTTTTCTTTTCTCTCGTGAAAACATATAAGCTTAAGCTATTTTAATTGGAATTAGGTACTATGAATTTGCAGCTTGAGGAGTTGTTTCCAATCATAGGGGAGGTCGTTTTCTATTCAATTCTTATAATTATAGTAGCTGCTGTTATTCTTGCAATGTTAATTTCAATATCATTTAAAACTGGTTACTTCCCTTTTCCAAATTTATTTATTCTAGCAATCATTGCTCTTGAAGCACCAATTAGAGCAATATTTCGATTAGTTGGGACAGATGATGCAATTGTTGATTATGTATGCATAGATATAATAAATCTCATTAATTTAAAGCCATATAGAGTGATTCCAAGGAATAAAAAGGCAATTTTTCTACCACAGTGCCTTCGCTCCATAGAATGCCCAGCGAAACTTAGTCCAGAGGGTATTCAATGCATAGGCTGCGGGAAGTGCAAGATAAAGGATGCTAAGGAAGAAGCTGAAAAGCTTGGCTATAGAGTATTTATAGTCCCAGGCTCAAGTTTTATTAAGAGAATGATCTCTAAATATAAACCAAGTGCTATTCTAGGCGTGGGCTGCGTGGAGGAAGTCAGAGATGGCTTGGATATGTGCAATAAGTATAAAATACCTGCTCAAGGAATTGTCCTAGATGAAGCAGGCTGCATTGCAACGAAGTTGAACTGGGAGAAATTCTATAAAATGTTGAGGGAAAATTGAATGTATCTCAATAGAGTGGAAGAGAAAATCTACAATGGAGAGTTTGGAGTTACGCTTCAAAAGTGCATGGAAATCTTAGTGGCACTTGGGAAGATCTATGAAGCAGATAGATTGATCCCGATTAAAAGTGCTCAAATCTCAGGCGTGAGCTATAAAACAATTGGTGAAGCAGGACTTGAATATTTAAAAAGTCTTAAGGGCAAGGTTAAAATACCTGCTTTGCTTAACCCAGCGGGCTTGGATAGGAAGCGCTGGATTGAAATGGGAATATCAAAGGAATTCGCGGCTAAGCAAATGGCGATTTTAAAAGCATATGAAAAACTCGGGGTAAAAACAACTTGCACCTGCACCCCTTATTATCTACATAGAATTAAAAAAGGAGATCACTTAGCATGGGGGGAGAGTTCAGCGGTGATATATGCTAACTCAGTTATTGGAGCAATGACGAATAGAGAGGGCGCTCCAGCTGCACTTGCCGCTGCATTCATTGGTAAAACTCCGAATTACGGGATGCATCGTAAGGAAAATAGAGCCCCACAAGTGCTAGTTGAAATTAAATTCAAACTTCAAGATTCAGATTATGCTGCACTTGGCTATGTAGTTGGTAAGCAGCTTGGGGATAAAATACCTATTTTTATCTTTGCAGAGCAAAAGCCCACTAAGGATGAGCTAAAGGCACTTGGTGCTGCGCTATCAGCAAGCGGTGGAGCTGCACTATTTCACGTCAAAGATATAACTCCAGAAAATGCTGATTATACATTGCCTAGGGAAAAAATATCAATTGAGCCCAAGGAGCTTGAGGATGTCTATGGTGATGCTGAAGATGTGGAGTTAATAGCGATTGGATGTCCCCATTGCTCTTCATATGAATTGAAGAAAATTGCTAAATTCCTCGATGGAAAAAAGGTAAAGCGAGATACTTGGATTTTCACCTCGAGGTATCTCAAAGAGAAGAATAGATCTCTTGTTAAGAAGATCGAGAAGAGCGGGGCAAAAATTTACTGCGATACTTGCGTGGTGGTTTCACCTGCAGCTGAAGGTTTCTCTAAAGTATTAACCAACTCCGGGAAGGCTTTAAATTATCTACCCAGCTTGCAGAGAGTGGAAGCTTGCTTTAATAATCTTATAAACTGCTTGCGGAGAGCTTGTGAATGAGGATTAAAGGAAGAAGTATATCGAAAGGAAGTGCTTTAGGGAGAGCGATTGTAACTAGAGAACCAATTTCATTCTTAGGCAGCGTTGACCCGGGAACTGGGAGGATAATTGAAAAGGGGCATGAGCTCTATGGGAAAATAATTAAGAACAAGATTCTGATCTTCCCCCATGGGAAGGGCTCAACCGTGGGCTCATATGTACTATATCAATTGAAGCAAAATTCCACTGCACCCGCTGCTATTGTGAATAGGAGGTGCGAGCCAGTTATAGCTGTTGGAGCGATCATATCAAGCATCCCAGCTGTTGATTCCCTTGAAATAGATCCACTAGAAGTTATCAAGAATAATGCACTTATTTATGTGGATGGGACAAATGGGTATATAGAAATTAGAGAATAGAGAAAATAATTAAATATGATGGATAAACAGGTTTTACCCCAAGAATTGATAGCAAGGGTGAATGAAGTATTTCGAATTTATGAAATAACTTATTCACCTGAGGAAGATCGAGTATACATATTTGGCGATCCACTTGTTGATCAAATTACAGCTTATCAAAGACTCTGGAGGTATTTTTCTAGATATGGCTATCAAATCACCCTTACCCATCGACTAGGCGAGAACTTGATCATTGTCTCTAGAGCAGCTTATTCAACTGGAGGTAGCTCTTTGAATATATTGCTTGCAATTGCAACTTTTTTCTCAACAATGTTCATGGGCTCCACAATGTTTGGGGTGAATCCATTTCAAAACCCTTTAGATATATTTCAAGGCTTGCCATTCACCATTGCCATAATGACCGTACTCGGGGCCCACGAATTTGGGCACTATATAGTTAGCAAGAAACGCGGGGTGCAAACCTCTCTGCCATATTTCATCCCATTCCCCTCAGTAATTGGCACGCTAGGGGCAGTGATAAAGCAGAGGAGTCCCATTCCAGATCGAAAAACCCTCTTCGATGTAGGCATAGCTGGCCCATTGCTGGGAATAGCTGCCTCAATAATTGTAACTGCAATTGGTCTCTCGTTACCCCCCATAGCTATTCCAAGGGAGGATGCTCAATATATTGAGATAGGAACTCCATTGCTATTCGAGGCAATTGCGAGTATTTCAAATGTTAAACTATCTGAGCAAACAATAATGCATCCAGTGGCATTTGCAGGTTGGGTAGGGATGATTGTAACTGTTTTTAACTTATTGCCAGTTGGTCAATTAGATGGTGGGCATATAATGCGCTCGATACTTGGTAGAAAATTCAAATACCTCTCAATTGCTGTTCCATTTTTACTCATGGTTTTTGGAATCTACGTGCTATATTGGATGAATGCAAATGGCTTCATCTGGATCTTCTGGGGTTTTTTCACTTCTCTATTCGCTTCAGCGGAGCACCCTCCCCCTCTTGATGATACTGCAAAACTAGATAATAAAAGACTCTTCTTAGCGGTTTTAATTTTAATACTAGGGGCACTTTGCTTCACCCCAGCGCCCTTTGGGTCTATTCCCTAGGGGCAAGGTTTTTGTAATTTTAAGTATTAAAAAATCCTTGGAGGTGAAGCAATGGTTGTAGCATTGAGTCTGATAAATACTGAGCCAGGGAAGGATAGAGAAGTTGCTAAGAAGCTTGCCAAGATCGAGGGAGTCACTGCAGTTTGCTTAGTTACAGGGAGATATGATATTGTGGCGAGAATAGAAGCTAAAAACTCAGATGAAATTATAAATATAGTTTACGACAAGATTCGAGCAACTCCAAATGTCAAGGCATCTGAGACAATGTTCTGCCAGCAAATAAAATAGCTAACTAAATATTCATCTTCAACTATAAATAAAGCTGCATGACCGAGATTCCCAAGGACCACCCTCGGTATACCTCGCTGGTTACGAGGGAGAAGCTCGTGGAGAGCTATCAAAGGGGAATAGTGAGTATTCAAGGATTAATTGCACAGGGAAGAGGAGAAGCATTTGATTACATCCTTGGGGAGAAAACAATTGAAAGTGCTAATCAAGCTACTAAGGCAGCTGCAGCTTTGCTCCTCTTAGCCAAGAAACCTGTTATCTCTGTTAATGGGAATGCAGCTGCACTTGCAGGCAGCGAGCTTGTAATACTCTCCAAGCTCCTCAATGCACCTATAGAGGTAAATCTTTTTCACCGCACCGATGAAAGAGTTAAAAGGATCATGGAGGACTTGAGACAGCGAGGTGGAGCTTTAGTGCTCGGAGCCAAGGCAGATGCTAGAATTCCAGGTATATCGCATGAAAGAGCAAAGGTCGATCGCGAGGGGATTTATTCTGCAGATGTAGTTTTTGTACCTCTTGAAGATGGCGATCGCTGTGAAGCATTAATTAAGATGGGTAAAAAGGTAATAGCAGTTGATTTAAATCCACTTTGTCGAACCGCTAGAACAGCTACTATTACAATTGTGGATAATATCATTAGAGCAGTGCCCAATTTAATTAAAGCTATTCAGGAATTGAAGAACTTGAGCGTGGTTGAACTTGAGAGAATTGTTCGTGATTTTGATAACAATAGAAATCTACAGCTTGGAGTTCTGGAAATTGACCAAAGATTAAGAGCACTTGCTAGTGAACAATTGAGTATGAAATTTTAGCGTAGTCTCTCCACAGGGATACTTCCATTGTGTATTGCAGTTGCAACTATAGCTCCATCTACTCCTATTTCCTCCAAAATTTTTAAATCCTCCATATCTCTAACCCCACCGCCAGCAATTATTCTACTTCCCTTCACTTGAGCTTTGATTTGCTGCAAGATTTCTAAATCTACACCTGATGCTGTGCCTACTTTATCTAGATTTAAAACAATGATTTCTGCTATACCTACCTTGCTTATCATTTTAGCGGCTTCAACTGGAGAAGCTAGGTCTGGATCTTGGCTTAAGAGCTTGTTTTGCTTTATATCTATACTTACAGTTACATCATGCTCAGCTGCAGCTTGAATGAGCTTCAAATTCGCAGTCTCAGTTCCTAGAACTAGCTTATGTGCTAGTTTTTTATTTAAAATCTCAAGTAATTCTTCATAGCTCCCTATTCCTACATCTACCATTGTGCTGCATTGCTTTGAAATTGTTTTTATTACTTCAAAATTATCTCCTTTTCTAGCGATTCTATCTAGATCAGCGATGTAGACTTCACGCGGGTTAAGCGCGGCTATTATCTCCTTTGGGTCTGGGGAACTACAGATCTTGCTTCTTAAAGGTTTATATAAATGGCGCTCGCCTCGAATTGCATGGACTGCGATTCCATTCATTAAATCAAGTGCTAGTATGACTCGAAGCATTTAATTCCATTTTCGCGACAAAATTTATATAAACTTCCACAGTCTTATAAAGCAATCGAAATATTTATATATAAGTTACTTACTAACTAAAAGTTAGTAACTTGAGGTTAATATATGGATAGCGAGGAGCTGCTTGATTTGCTGGGAAATATAAATAGACGTAAGATCTTGCGATTGCTCTCAATCAGACCCTGCTATGTCAGCGAGTTAGTGGAGAGACTTGAAATTGGTCCAAAAGCAGTGTTGGAGCACTTAAACAAGCTAGAGCAAGCTGGATTGATAGAAGCATACATAGATGAACAGAGGCGAAAGTACTTCCAAATCTCAGACGACCTCCATTTAGAAATAATGCTCTCACCCTATTTATTTGAATTCAACACGATTACCCTCCACTTTAGCGAGGAAGAATTCCCCCTTCGATATCGTGATATCTTTGAAAGCGCACTTCGGAACTTCAAAGGTGTATTGGAATGCTTCCACGCTGAGGAGAGAAAGACCTTGAAGGAATTACGAGAAGAATTCTATCAACTTCGTGCTCTCTATAGAGACCTAAGCCTAGCACAGCGTTGCACTCAAGCAAGGCTAACTGAGGTTACCGAGAGATGTGTTAAAGCAATTGGGGAAATCGCTACTGATTATCTAGAGGCAGAAATTTTAATGCTGCTATTCAGAGAGGAAAATGCAACCATTGAAAAAATAGCTCGGCAGATAAATGTACCTCGCGAGGATGTAATTGAACAGTTAGAGAAAATGAGGAAAAAGGGAATGGTGCTAAATAAAATTGAAAATGGGAAAGAAGTTTGGAGCATAAATTTGGAGGAATAAAATGACAGAGAGAGAGAAAGAAAAGAAAGAAGTACAGCTTAGAGTTGCTGAGGCATATCATCGCGATGCAGGGAGAGGCATAGCTAGAATAGACTTAGAAACAATGCAAAAGCTAGGATTGGTAAGCGGTGATATAGTGGAGATCGAGGGAAAAGATAAAGCAAGTGCCATTGTCTGGCCAGGTTATCCAGAGGATGCTGGAAGAGGAATAATACGCATAGATGGAAATACTAGGAGTAATGCCAAAGTTGGAATCGATGATCTAGTTACCGTTAGAAAAGTTGAAGCCCAGCCAGCTGTTAAGATAACAATAGCTCCCACACAGCCAGTGAGAATAGTAGGTGGAGAGCAATATATCTTGAGAATCCTAGAAGGCAGACCTGTTTTCAGGGGGCAGAAGCTGAGGGTGGAAATGCTTGGGAATCCACTTACCTTCATAGTAACCGCAACTCAACCAACAGGAACAGTTATTGCAACTAGGGATACCCAAATCGTTTTAAAAGAAAGGCCAGTGGAAGAAGTAGAGAAAACAATTACCCACGTTTCATATGAAGACATAGGCGGCTTGAAGCGGGAAATTGGATTAATAAGAGAAATGATCGAGCTCCCCCTTAGGCATCCTGAGATCTTTCAAAAGCTTGGAGTTGAGCCGCCTAAGGGAGTACTCTTACATGGACCGCCTGGCACTGGTAAAACCTTAATTGCTAAAGCAGTGGCAAATGAAACAGATGCTCACTTCATATCCATAAGCGGTCCTGAGATAATGTCAAAATATTATGGAGAGAGTGAAAAACAGCTTCGCGATATATTTAAAGAAGCTGAGGAAAATGCGCCTGCGATCATATTCATAGATGAAATCGACTCAATTGCACCCAAGCGAGAAGAGGTAACTGGAGAGGTGGAGCGAAGAGTCGTGGCTCAATTGCTATCATTAATGGATGGTTTGAAATCAAGGGGACAAGTAGTAGTAATAGCAGCAACCAATAGACCCAATGCTGTAGATCCCGCGCTTCGAAGACCAGGGAGATTTGACCGCGAAATTGAAATAGGCGTGCCTGATAGAAATGGTCGCTTGGAAATACTGCAAGTGCATACTAGAGGAATGCCACTTGCAAAAGACGTGGACTTAGGGCACTTAGCTGATATAACCCATGGCTTCGTAGGCGCAGATATAGCTGCCCTATGTAAAGAAGCAGCTATGCATGCGCTGCGTGAAATACTGCCTAAGATTAAAATGGAGGAAGAAATTCCGCAGGAAGTGCTTGACAAGCTCGAGGTTAGGAACCATCACTTCCTAGAAGCCCTTAAGAATATTGAGCCAAGTGCAATGAGGGAAGTGTTCATAGAAGTCCCAGATGTAGATTGGGAAGACGTGGGTGGCTTGGAAAAAGCAAAGCAAGAGCTTAAAGAAGCAGTGGAATGGCCTCTTAAATATCCAGAGGCATTTGAAGCCATAAAAACCAAGCCGCCTAGGGGAATACTGCTCTTTGGACCGCCTGGCACTGGTAAAACCCTCCTTGCTAAAGCAGTGGCAAGCAAAACCGAGGCAAACTTCATAAGCATAAAGGGCCCTGAACTATTGAGCAAATACGTTGGCGAGAGTGAGAGAGCAGTGAGGGAAACATTTAGAAAAGCAAGGCAAAGTGCTCCTGCAATTATATTCTTCGATGAACTCGATGCAATAGCACCTCAGAGGAGTGCCTCAAGCTTTGATTCCCATGTAACCGAGCGAGTTGTTAGCCAGATATTAACCGAACTCGATGGAATGGAGGAACTCAAGGATGTAGTTGTACTTGCAGCTTCAAATCGCCCTGATTTAATTGACACAGCACTTCTACGACCAGGTAGATTCGATCGCTTGATTTACATCCCACCTCCAGGGAGGAAAGAACGCGAGGAGATATTCAAAATACATTTAAAAGGCAAGCCATTAGCAGATGATGTTAACCTAAGTGAGCTTGCTGAGAAAACCGAGGGCTATGTTGGAGCAGATATTGAGGCTATCTGCAGAGAAGCTGCAATGCTAGCACTTCGAGAGCTAATCAAGCCAGGGATGAGTAGAGAAGAAGTGAAGCAACACGCTCAATATTTAAAAATCTATAAGAAACATTTAGAAGAAGCACTCAAGCGAGTTAAACCAACTACATCTAGAGATGCACTGAAGCAGTATGAAAGATTATGCGAGGAATTCGCAAAATTCGCAACCATTGGGAGGGAGGAATACGAGGAAAAGAAAACCACTCGATGAATTTGATGAAATCTTCGACCAACTAATTATGGAATTTAATGAATTCATAAGGGAATTCGAGCCTCACTTCGAGGAAATGAAGCCATATCCCTCCCCTAGGAGGAGGAAAAAGATTGAAGTCAGCGATAGTAGACCTAGGACTTTGATCGACGTGTTCGAAGTAGGAGATGAAATCCACGTGATAGCGGACTTAAAAGGAACAAAGGAGGATGAAGTGGAACTCTACCCCAGTGAGAAGCAGCTGGAGATACGTACTATTAATGAACTAAATCTATGTGAAAAAGTTGAATTACCAGCAAAGGTTGATATCAAAAGCATGAAGCAGAGCTTCAAAAATGGAGTACTTGAAGTAATCCTAAAGCGGAAGACTTAAGCTAATTTATAATAGTTTAAAAGAGAAAAGAGGTGCTAATGTTGTACTTAGTAGGTGAAGCATTAATAGGTAGCGAACCTGAAATTGCACATATTGATTTAATTATAGGGGAGAAAAAAGGACCTGTTGGTGAAGCATTTGCAAGTGGATTAGCCCATCTCTCAGCTGGTCACACTCCAATGCTCGCTGTTATACGCCCGAATTTGCTTGCAAAACCAGCTACTTTAGTTGTCCCGAAAGTTACAATTAAAAATATGGAACAAGCAGCTCAAATTTTCGGCCCAGCTCAAAGTGCAGTTGCCAAAGCAGTTGCAGATGCAGTTGAAGAAGGCATAATACCTCGAGATAAAGTTGAGGAATGGGTAGTTGTGGTTAGCGTCTTCATACACCCAGATGCAAAGGATTACAGCAAGATTTATCGCTATAATTATGGTGCTACAAAACTTGCAATTCAACGCGCAATTGAGGGTTTCCCATCCATTGAAAAAGTATTATATGAGAAGGATAGATCTATCCACCCAATAATGGGCTATAGATATACCACCAAACTCTTCGATCCCCCCTATCTACAAGTTGCTCTTGATATCCCAAATCTAGAGCAAATGCTCAGCGTGGTAAAGCAACTGCCGAAAAGCGATCACCTCATAATAGAAGCTGGAACACCTTTGATAAAGCGCTATGGATTGGGAATTATACAAAAAATCCGTGAGATCAATCCAAGCGTTTTCATAGTCGCTGATTTAAAAACCCTAGATACTGGCAATCTCGAAGTTAGAATTGCAGCAGATGAAGGCGCGGATGCAGTGGTTATCTCTGGCTTAGCTCCAGTTGCAACTATTGAAAAAGCAATAGCTGAAGCGAAAAAAACAGGTATATATGCTGTAGTGGACATGCTAAACGTAAGTGACCCAATAGAGCTACTCAAAAGCTTAAGCATTAAACCAGAAGTCGTGGAATTGCATAGAGCAATAGATCTAGAGTCAAAAGCTGCAGAGTACAAATGGAATATAGATGAGGTTAAGAAAATTTCTGATAAGATATTAGTGGCAGTGGCAGGCGGGATAAAGGCTGAGAATGCAAAAGAAGCAATTGAAGCAGGGGCTGATATCATAATAGTTGGTAGAGCAATTACAAATGCAAAGGACATAGAGGGAGCGGCTAGACAGTTCCTCAAGTTGTTGAAAGAAGAGATCGATCAATTCAGAGTAATGACTGACTTCTAGCATTAGAAGCTCTTTCCTTTTAAAGAGCTGTAGAAAGACAACTCCGCGAATGGTTAAAAAAACAAGCGGCGGAAATTATAAATTTTTTATGGGAAAAGCCGCGGGAGAGCACACGTTGGAATGAAATATTTATCTATATTCATTTTATATTCATTTTACTAACTTTACTCTTTACTCATTTTAATCCTTGAGTAATATTTATAAACCCATATGCTCATTTTTTATCTCAAGCGGCTTGGATGGAGTGGTTTTCAATGGATAAATATGAGAAGGTTATAGAGTTGGCTAGGCGCAGGGGTTTTCTCTGGCCTTCTTTTGAAATCTATGGAGGTACAGCTGGTTTCTGGGATTTTGGGCCTCTTGGTGCGATGATGAAGCGAAGAATAGAGGATGTATGGAGGGATATATTCGTAGTACAGGAGGGTAACTATGAAATTGAAGCACCCACAATTGGCGTGGAAGAGATATTCATCGCTTCTGGTCACGTTAAAGGCTTCGTTGATCCCTTGACTGAGTGCCAGAAATGCGGTGAAGTATATCGTGCTGACCACGTTATTGAGGGCGCTGGAGTGAAATTGCCACCAACTTTTACCGCGGAAGTTTTGACTGATTTAATTAGAAAATATGAAGTGCGCTGCCCTGAATGCGGTGGAAACCTTGGAGATGTATATCAATATAATCTAATGTTTAAGACCACAATTGGACCTGGTGGAAAGAGAATTGCATATTTAAGGCCTGAGACAGCTCAGGGTATGTTTGTGGACTTCCCGAGATTGCTTAAATTCTATCGAGATAAACTCCCATTTGGCGCTACTCAAGTTGGGAAGTCATATAGAAATGAGATCTCTCCAAGGCAGGGGATAATTAGACTTCGAGAGTTCACTCAAACTGAGCTTGAGTACTTCATTGATCCTCGTGATAAAAGACATCCTAATTTCAATAAAGTTGCAAATATTGTAACAACCCTGTACTCTGAAAAGGATCAAATTGCAGGAGCAGACCCTAAGAGGATGAGCTTTGGAGAAGCAGTTAAACAGGGGATAATTGCACATGAAATGCTTGCCTATCAAATGGCTCTTACATATCTCTTCCTAAGAAGAGTTGGAATTAGCGAGGAAAGACTTAGATTCAGACAGCATAAATCCACTGAAAGAGCACACTATGCTTCTGACTGCTGGGATGCAGAAATCTATACTGAGAGATTCGGCTGGGTTGAAGTAGTGGGAGTAGCAGATAGAACGAATTATGACTTAACTAATCATCAAAAACTAAGCGGCGTTGATATGAGTGTCTTCGTGCCATATGATAAGCCAAAGATTGTTAAAAGATTAGTTGTGAAGCCAGATATGTCTCAAATTGGTCCAATTTATAAGGATAAAGCAGATAAAATAGCAGCGGCTTTAAAATCACTCTCAGAGGAAGAGCTCAGTAAAGATAAAATAATTGTTACCATCGATGGCGAGAAAATAGAAGTTGATGGAAAAATGGTTAAATATGAAACTGTAACTGAGGAAGTACGAGGGGAATATGTAATACCACACGTAATCGAACCAAGCTTTGGGATAGATCGAACTTTCTACGGCGTTTTAGAATCCTGCTATAAGGAAGTCGAAGTGGAAGGAGCAGAAGAGGGGGAGGAGAAAACTAGAGTGGTACTCTCGCTGCCACCTGAGATAGCACCCATTCAAGTCGCAGTTTTACCATTGCTCTCACGCGAGGAGTTGATAAAGAAGGCTCAGCAGATATTAAATGAACTGAGGTCTAAGAGAATAATGGCTGAGTATGATGATTCAGGCACTATAGGTAGAAGATATAGGAGGAACGACGAGATAGGCACACCCTTTGCTATAACTATCGACTTCGATACATTAAAGGATAATACCGTTACAATAAGAGATAGAGATTCAATGAAGCAAATTCGAATCCCAGTTGATGGCATTGCAGATACTATCAGGAAGCTAATTTACGGTGAAATTAAATTCGAAAGCTTAGGCAAGCCAATTAATTAAATGCAGGAAAAATTGCTGAGTGAGCTGAAGCGAAAAACAATCCACGTAAGTGGCTCTCTAATTGCCATTTTATATTTATTTACCACTTGGGAGATTGCTATATTAGTTCTTTCAATTTGCTTTTTAGCTGCTTTATTCCTAGAATGGCAGCGGTTAGAAAGAGGCTGGCAATTTTCCTTCGCTCGACCCCACGAGCAGCTTGGAATTTCAGGGGCGCTTTACTTTGCTTTCTCTTCCCTTCTCGCGGTTTTATTTTTTCAGAAAGAAGTTGCTATATCCACCCTGCTGATGCTAGCGGTTGGAGATAGTATAACTGGTATAGCAGGAGCTATTTCTGAGAAGGGGATATTAAAAATCAAGGGGAGGAAACCTTTATATCTTTTTTTAATGATGCTTATAATTTGCTTCTTACTAGCTCATCTTTTCCTTCCTTTTAAAGTGGCATTGATTGGCGCAATAATAGCTGCTCTTGTAGATTCCCTGCCTTTGAATTTCTATAATGAAGTACTTGATGATAATCTCACTATTCCATTGCTCTCAGGCACTGCTATGAGCATTGCTATGCTATAATTATGAGCATTGCTATGCTATAATCTTTATTTGACTAGCGATCTCTTTCAACTTCGATATTGCTTGACTTGGAGTACTTGCAAATATATATGCAAGAGGCTCAAGTCCAAGTCCACCGCTGTCTAGGATTACTTCAAGTTGATTTAAATCCAATTGGCTTGCAATTTGGGTAAGAATTGCATCCCAGTTCTTATCTGCATA
>JAWCLZ010000002.1:34286-109858 GCA_038850275.1 Methanocellales archaeon
TGTTTCAATGTATTTAAGATTCAAGCTCTTGACTGCTTCTCTCACTGCTTCACTATTTTTGATATAGAGTAAGCATCTTTGATGGGAGCCAAGTTGATTCAATTTGATTAAAATCGCTGAGAGGGTTGGACTTACACCGAATTCAGGTATAGAAGTTGCCCTCGCTTTACCCTTAACTTTTACAATCCTCCCTGGGAATGAGGCGATATCTCCAGGTGAGGTAGGGTTCTCGAGGGCATATGCAATATTCATGCCTATTTCCGGTATTAACTCCGCGATTTCTTCCCCCTCTAGCATTTTAGCTATTTGCACTAGCTCTGAGATTATGTGAATTCTACTATCCATTTTCTTAAGGGATATTTTCTTGATGCAAAGCTCGCATATTTCAAGCTGTGAAAGCAATTGGAATTCTTCCCTATGTAATGCACAGAGCAAGCCATTTACCCTCATTTCTCTGCATAACTCGCAAGCCATTGCTATTGACTCAACTATATTTCCTCTTTGCATTGAATTTACTATTTTAGTTGCTAAGCTCTTGATTTCCTCTTTTTTTATCAAGGGATATTTTTGTTCAAGCTCTTTTTTTTGAATCAATTTCAAGTAGTAATTAACTGCTGGTTGAGAAATGTTGAGTAGATTCGCGATCTCAGCTTGGGTGTAATTACTTGAGAGTTCTTTTACAATTAAAGCGCGAATACTTGGCAATAGCTTTTTAGTTACAATTTCACAAGGAAGCTTAATATATTCTCCCTCCTATGATTGCGATTCGAGTTGCAATTAAAAATATTGAAATTAAGATAACTAGAACATCTCTAGGGCCTATTTTCATCTCCCTTAAACTTGTTCTCTTAGAAGTTCCAAAACCTCGCATCTCGAGTGCTTCTGCCATGGTGATTGATCTCCTAATTGAAATAGCTATAAGTGGGATTAAAATCGATTTATAAACTCTTAATCTATCAACGAAATTGCTTCCAACTTTACCACATCTCGCTATGTATGCTTGAGTGATTTCATCTGCCTCTCTTGAGATGAGATGCATAAATCTCACTGCTGATATTAGAATAAAGCTGAAGCTCTGTGGAATTCCTCGAGCATTGAGTGCGAGGCTAAGTTCATCTGGCGTGGTGGTGAGGAAGATGGCTGAGAATATTAAGATTAAATTTAAAAATCTTAGGGAAATCATGAGAGAGTATTCTAAACCTAAGTAGAGGTAGTTCAAGCTGAATATGAATATGAATATGGGTAGAGAAGAAAATGCGATTTTTATAAATGTCTTCATTACTTTTCCAAGAGTAGAAATTAAAATTATTAATATAAAAATTAAAATATGAATGTATATTTGTTCTATAAATGTATAGCTCGCTAGTGCTATAGCGAGAAGTAGCTTGGCTCTTGGATCTAGCTTGTGTATGAATGATTTTTTTCTCTCAAATTTGATTTTCAAGAGCATTTTGAAGCTCCCCTTAATTTGATCAATTGTGTGAGAATCTCCTCCTCAGAGAGGGTTGGATTAAGTGAAAGTTTTTTTACTAGCATTGGAATTAAGGGCATGGTTAACCCACATCTCTCCAGAAGCTGCTCATCAAATAGAATTTCTTCTGCTTTACCATCCGCAAGGATCTCTCCATCTTGCATGAGAACAACTCTTTGAGCGATATCTGAGATAAATTCCAAGTCGTGAGATATTATTATTATTCCTTTTCCATTAGCCAAGTTTTTAAGCAAAGCTTTCAATCTCTCTTGATGCAGCAAATCTTGACCAAGTGTAGGTTCATCTAAAATGAGGAAATCTGGATCCATTGCAAGAATCGAAGCCAGCGCAAGAGTTTTTTTCTCCCCTTCGCTCAAAGCAAAGGGATGTTTTTCTTTTTGGTTAAATAGCCCATGTTGCTTCAAAAGAGCATTTACCCGCTTCCCCACTTCATTCTTGGGTAAGCCCAAATTTTTTAATCCAAATGCAACTTCTTCGCCAACACTATCGCAAAAGAATTGATGAAGTGGGTTTTGAAATACCAAGCCAATTCTACTTTTTTCCCCCAGTTCTCCCTCTATGTATATCTCTCCTGATTCTGGCTTAAGCAATCCTAGGATTAGCTTGGCAAGGGTTGTTTTACCTGAGCCATTTTTACCAGCAATTGCAATTATCTCGCTCTTCTTTATTTTAAGATTTATATTTTTTAAAGCATATTTTTCACTTCCTTCATATCTAAAGCTAACATTCCTTAATTCGATCTGCATAAGCGCTGCCATTCCTCTAAGAATTCCTCCACATTCAAGGGGATTTTTTCCATGCCAAGTCTCCTTGCTAATTTACAAATCCTTGGAATTCTTATACCAATTTTTTCAAGTTCAAAATTTTGAATAACCTCTCTTGGACTACCTAGAGCTATGATTTCTCCCTGCTCTAAGACAGCAACTCTATCCACTATTGCTAGAGCTAAATCCAATCTATGCTCCGCTAGAATAATTGTTTTCCCTTGAATATGTAGGGTTTTTAAAATTTTAAATAAATTCATCGCACTTTTGGGATCAAGATCAGAAGTAGGCTCATCAAGTATCAAGACCTCAGGCTTCATTGCTAGAATTGAGGCAATCGCTACCTTTTGAAGCTCTCCACTTGAAATCTCGTAGGGAGATCTATCTCTGAGATGTTCAATTTGAAGCTGTGAAATTGCTTCTTCCACTCTTTGAGCTATCTCATCCCTTGCCAAGCCCAAGTTTTCCGGCCCAAAGGCAATTTCACTTTCAACTTGCATCGTTAAAATTTGATCCTCTGGGTTTTGAAAAACCATGCCTATTCTACCAGCTATTTTTTGATTAAGTATGCTCTCCCCGAAAACTTTTACCTCTCCCTTGAATTCGCCTTTATAAAAATTTGGAATCAAGCCAGCGATTACTTTACAGAGTGAACTCTTTCCACTCCCAGTTCTACCCGCTATTAAAAAAAATTCTCCTCGTGAAATTTCCAAATTTATATTCTCAAGCACTGGTTTAAAGCTATTTGGATATCTATAACTTAGATTTTTTATCTCAATTATATTACCCATTCTATACTCATTCCTCAACTTTTATATACAATAATATTGCTAATAAATAGTTTATATAAATAATTTATAGAGGTGTTATATTGTCTCATACCAAGAAAATAGCTGGGGCAACTGTATTAACCGCAATTGCAACTGCATTCTCCTACGCCTTCTTCCCAGTAGGTCCAACGAAGGTATATCCTTTTCAGCATATGGTTAATGCCATAGCTGGTATACTCCTAGGCCCAGTTTACGCTATAGCAGTTGCCACAGCAGCTGGTATACTTCGCAACATACTTGGCACTGGTACAATATTTGCATTTCCAGGGGGAATTCCAGGAGCTCTAGTTGTGGGGGTGGTCTATCGCTATCTCTGGAAAAAAGACTATGCAGCTTTAACAGAGCCAATTGGAACAGCAATTGGCGCTATAATCTCGGGGTTAATAGTTGCACCAATGATAGGCAGAGAAATGAGCACCCTTGCATTCCTCATTGCATTTCTAGCAAGTAGTATTCCAGGAGCTATACTTGGTTTTATAGTAGTGAGGGGGCTTAGAAAAAGTGGTTTCACAGGCTTTGAGTGAATTAAAAGGGAGGAGGACGTTGATAGTTGGAGATGTGGGAAAGGGGAAAACAGCTTATACAGCAAAGCTTATTCAAGAAATATTAAAGCAAAACCCAGAAGCAGAAGAAGATATAACAATATTGGATTTCGCTCCTGAATATGGAAAAGTAGGCCTTCGGTTGAAACATTACCTCCAGAGAATTCCAAGAAATTACCACGCACCAGAAAAAGTAGCAGCACCTAGACTTGAAGGCAAGGATAGAGCTGAGGTAATTGAACTTGCCAAGCAGAATGCAGCTTGCTTGGGAAAGCTTTTAATGCATTATCTAGAGTATCCCACGAGGTATCTCATCATAAATGATGTCTCACTATATCTACAAGCTGGTGATTATGAGTTGATATCCAATTGCTTAAAAAAAGCAGAAACAGCTATAATTAACAGCTATTATGGAAGGACTCTACTCGAAGACAGAGGCTCAAATATAAGCTCAATGGAGCGAGAGAAAGTTGAAAAACTAATGAGAGAAGTTGACTTGGTAATAAAACTCTAGTTGTTGGAAAACTTTCAGCTGGAGGATTTAAAATGGCGGGAAATGTGGAAAATGGATGCTCAAGGAGTAACGATGGGAATGATGGGGGAAAAATACCTAGAGCTCTAACAATAGCAGGCTCAGATTCAGGCGGGGGAGCTGGGATTCAAGCGGATTTGAAAACATTTGCTGCTCTAGGAGTCTTCGGTACCTCAGCTTTGACATCGATAACAGCTCAAAATACCACGGGAGTAAGAATGATACAAGATTTAAGCTTGGAAATCATAAGAGCGCAGATCGATGCAGTATTTGAGGACATTGGTGTGGACGCGCTAAAAACAGGTATGCTGAATAGTAGAGAGATAATTGAAACCGTAGTTGAAAGCATAGAAAATAGAAGTGTACCAATAGTCGTCGATCCAGTGATGATGGCAGCATCAGGGGCAAGGCTTCAGAGAGAAGATGCAGTTGAAGTATTGCTTCAGAAATTATTTCCCATCGCTACTATTGTAACGCCTAATTTACACGAGGCAGAGATAATAACAAATTTGAGAATCAAAAGTATAGAAGACATGGAAAAAGCAGCTAAAGAAATTGCAAAGATTGGCCCTCGCAATGTATTGATTAAAGGGGGGCATCTAGCTAGCGAGATGGTTGTTGATGTCCTCTATGATGGTAAAGAATATACTTATTTCAAAGCCCCGAGGATTAAAACTAAAAATCTACATGGCACTGGCTGCACATTCTCAGCGAGCATAACAGCTTACTTAGCAAGGGGATGCAGCGTTAAAGAAGCAGTTGAATTTAGCAAGCGATTCATGGAGAAAGCAATCAAGTATAGCTTCAACGTTGGCAAGGGAAGCGGTCCAGTGAATCCAATGGCAAATTTATACTATGAAGCAGCGAAGCAAAAAGCAATTGAGGATGTGCAGGATGCAGTGAAAATTGTGGAGCAAAGCGAGGCTCTCGCAATGCTTATCCCAGAAGTGGGTATGAATATAGTTTCAGTGCCTGAATATAGTATACATGGAAATGAAGTTGTAGGCGTGGAGGGAAGATTAACCTCTGTTTTAGGTAGACCGAGGTCTCGTGGGTTTGCAAAACCAGGGGCTTCCAAGCACGTTGCTAGTGCAGCTCTAGAGATTTATAAAAGAAATCCTAGTTATAGAGCTGCCTTGAATTTGAAATTCTCAGAGGAAGCTCTAGCTATATGCAGGGAAATGGGCTTGTTAATTTCAAGCTATGATCGAGGTAAAGAACCAGAGGAAATAAAGTGCAAAGAAGGAATGAGCATCATATGGGGAGTAGAGCAAGCTCTTCTACAAACAAGTGGAAATATTCCAGATGTCATATATCATCGTGGAGACTGGGGTAAAGAACCAATGATAACTCTATTTGGCAAAAATGCTAAGGAAGTTGCTAAGCGAGCGGTGGAAATTGCTGAGAAAATAAGGGAAATGAAGTCATGGAAATGAAGTCATGGAAATGAGTCGTGGACATAGAAATGAATCGTGGACATAGAAATGAATCGTGGACATAGAAATGAATCGTGGACATAGAAATGAATCATAGCCATCCAGCCCTGCGGAAATACCAAAGCATGGCTAAGGCTGGAATAGCTGATATAATAAGGAGAATTATAAGAGTGGTATATGGACCTAGAAAAGTCCAAGGTCCAGTTTCAACCCCACCTGGTAGGGGTATGTTCATTCCATAGATTTGGGCTATCACTGTGGCTGGGATGGAAAGGGTGAAGAAAATAGTGAGAACAGCTAGTATTTTATTAGTCTTTTCCGTGCTTAACATAAAGTCGGTATCTTTATAGATTTCTATGATCTCTTTGCATTCATCTAAAGTTGCCCATACCTTGTCTATGTGATCCTCAACATCACTAAAGTAAATGGAGAGGTCATCTTTAATGTAATGAGAAATTTCCCTAGACAATTCCTCAATAACACGTTTAAGTGGATAGGTAACTCGCCTTAAGCGAGCTATCCTCCGCCTTAAAATGGTTACTTCACGCACTGCTTCTACTTTTTCATCAAAAACTTTATCCTCAATATCGTCCAAGTCGCTTATAATCTTATCTAAAATTGGGAACAATGAATCAACTAGTTGATCTATTATATAATACAAAAGATAGCCAGGTGACCTCAAAACCTCCGAGCGTGCTCTCTCATCGATTTTACACTTTTGAAATACTTCTGATAAAGGTTTTAAATCACTTGTTGAAATTGTGACTAAGTAGTTTTTCCCTAGGAAAATCGATAGCTGACTCGAGAACATTCGTCCTTCAGCGCTGAAGGCAGGGAAGTGGAGTACAATGAATAAGTAATCTTCATATTTATCCACCTTAGGTAGCTGAACCTTTGAAATGCAATCATCTAATGCGAGGGAATGAAAGTGGTAGTTTTGAGCCAAAAAATTTATTTCCCTCTCAGTAGGTGCTTCTATATATACCCAGTTTAATTCCCCTTGGCTAAGAATTTCCATTTCTCTCTCCTTATCTAACTTTGCTGATAAAATCTTTTTCATTTTCCTTGTCTCACGGCGTTGAATATATCTTGAATATCTTGACTATAATCGATTTTGCCAGGTGGATATGCTTTTTTACCTTCTATTACTTCCACTATGCAGCTCGCTACCTCCTCAGGGGTCTTATCCGTGGTGTCTATTTCATGTATATTCTCAAGTCTATGGCGCTCGAGAGTTTCTATTAAAATTATATTAAGTGCTTCTGCCTCTACATTTTCATTTATCTTTTCCTCACTCCATTTTTTGACCTTTAAGCGTTTTCTAAGCAAGCTTGGCTTGGTTCTAAGTATTATTATCAAGTCTAAATCAAGGTGGTGAGCGAGATGTCCTTCAACTATATATCCCCCTTTTAATTCAGCAAAATATTTTTTAAGCCTAGGTATATCAACTATTAATGTATCGCGCTTCAAATCCCTTCCAATATAAAACTTTTTCCTCTTAATCAATGCATTTAAGTCTATGATTTTGTAATTATATTTAGATTTCAGCACATTGCAAACTTGAGTTTTACCTGTTCCTGGGGTACCTGTTATGCCAATTCTCATCTCGCTTTGAATTCCTTAAGTGCTTCAACCAAGCGTTTGTTTTGCTCTTCAGTGCCAATAGTTATTCGCACTAGAGATTTAGAAGCTCCTCTGAATGACTGGCAGTCTCTAACTATTATTCCTTTTTTGAGTAAATATTCACATACCTCCTTTGAAGTATATGGCTTGACATCTATTAAAACAAAGTTTGCTTGAGATGGATAGACCTTGAAGGGTATATTTTCATATAGATATTCCCTTCCCTTTTTCACTAATTCTATACTTCGCTTCAAGTGGTCTTCATCCTCAAGAGCTGCGATCGCTGCCTTTATGGCTATATTGCTCACGCTGAAGGAAATCGAAGCTTTGAGGTATGCTCTTGAGATTTCTTCATCCATTAATGCATAGCCAATTCTAAGTCCAGCTAGGCCATACATTTTGGAGAAAGTGCGTAATACCACTAAATTGCTATATTTCCCTACTATGTCTATCACAGAGGTATTGCCGAAGTCAGCGTAAGCTTCATCCACTACTACAATTGCATTTACATTTTTCAATATTCTCTCCACATCTCTTCTATTCATAGCTGTTCCAGTTGGATTGTTTGGGGAGCATAGGAAAATTAAGCTCGTTCTACGGCTCACTTTTGAGAGGAGTTTCTCTATAGCTATGTTGAAGTTTTTATCTCGTTTAATGAAAACTGGCTTGCCATTGTTTAATATAGTGAATACTTCGTAGTAGGAAAAAGTTGGAATGGGTATTATTGCTTCAAGTCCTCTATCAATGAAAACCTTGGCAAGGGTATCAAGTATGCCATCCCCGCCGTTGCCAACTACTACGTTCTCAAGCTTGACATTGTATTTTGAAGCTAATGCTTCACGTAGTGATCTAGCATCTGGCTCTGGATATAGATAGACTTTTGAGGCATATTTTTTAATTGCCTCCACGGCTCTTGGGCTTGCTCCAAGTGGATTTTCATTTGAAGCAAGCTTTATGATTTCTTCAGGCTTATGGCCATATTTTCTTGCCACTTCTTCCACGCTCAGCCCAGGAATATATTCCTTTATTCGATTGACAGCGGAGCGCATCTTCATGATTCAGCCTCCCTCTCCCTCTCCCTCTCTATTTCCTCGCTGGTTACCCTAGCCACTTTCGCTAGCTGGCGCTTGGTTATCACTAGAGGTGGGAGGAATCTCAATATTCTCTCAGAAGTGCAGTTAATTAAAACTCCCCTCTCTCTAGCTCGATTTATGATTCCACTGCCCTCTACATTTAACTCTATTCCTACCATGAGTCCCAGTCCTCTTATATCGCGTACCAAATTTGATGTGCACTTCTCCCTGAGCAAGCCTATGAAATACCCCCCCTTCTCCTTAGCTTTCTCCACTAATCTATCTCTCTTAATTGCTTGAATCGTGGCTAGAGCTGCTGCGCATGCAAGGGGATTGCCCCCAAATGTCGAGGCGTGGTCGCCTTTTTCAAATTTAGAAGCAATTTCTTCCCTTGCTAGCATTGCTCCAATTGGGAAACCACTGCCAAGTGCTTTAGCAAGTGTTAATATATCTGGCTCAATGCCAAAGTGCTCATAAGCAAACCACTTGCCAGTGCGACCAAAGCCAGTTTGCACTTCATCCAATATTAGTAGGACATTTTTTTCATCGCAAATTTCTCTAACTTGCTTGAGGTAGTCTTTATCTGGAACTATTACCCCTCCCTCTCCCTGCACTGGTTCAAGTATAACTGCAGCTGTATCTTGAGTTATTGCACTTGAAATTGCTTCGGGATTATTGTATTTCACAAATTTTACGCATGGTATTAAAGGTTCAAATGGCTTGCGATATCTCTCTTTATGCGTTACACTTAAAGCACCCATAGTTCGCCCGTGGAAAGAGCCCTCGCAGGCGATGATTTCCTTTTTGCCAGTTGCTTTTCTAGCTAGCTTAAGAGCAGCTTCATTTGCTTCTGCACCGGAGTTTGCATAGAATACTCTATCAAGCTTAGTTAGTTCAACTAGAGCTTCAGCGAGTTTCACCTGCTCCTCAGTGTAGTAGATATTTGAAATGTGCATGAGTCTTTGTACTTGTAACTTAATTGCTTCAACCACGAGGTCGTGGCAGTGTCCAGTACTGCAAACCGCTAATCCAGCGAAGCAGTCGAGGTATTCCCTGCCTTCAACATCCCAAACAAGCGCTCCCTTTCCACGTGCTATTACTAAAGGCTGCCTAGTATAGGTTTGCATTATGCATTTTGCTTCTCTTTCAATTATTTCTTTAGTTCTCTCAATTTTCTCTTTGGTTCTAATAAAATCAACTCCCTTAATCTCGATATGGAATTTCAATCTCAAGTAGATCTCTAGCTACAAGTGAATTACTGAATACCTTTCTCGCTTCTTCGAGAAGGGGTGTTGGATCAGCTGAATATCTAGAGCTTATATGGGTTAATATAAGCTGCCTCACCCCTGCTTTCTTTGCAATCTCCGCTGCTTCAAAAGCTGTGCTGTGCTTGGTTTCAATCGCCCAATCCTGCATATCACTGGTGAGAGTGCCATCGTGTATTAAGAGATCTGCATTTTTACTTGCATTTAAAATTGCTTCACAAGGTCTAGTGTCACCACTATAAACCACAATTCTACCCGCTCTAGGTGGACCTATTACTTCCTCTGGCTTTATAACTTTACCTTTAATATTTATAGTTTCACCCCTTTGAAGTTTGCCGAAAAGCGGACCTGGAGGTATGCCCAGTTCTATAGCTCTCTCTCTATTGAATCTCCCTTGCCTTGGTTTCTCCCTCAATACATAGCCCAAGCTGGGCACGCTATGCTCAGTTTTAACTGCCTCTATCCAATATTCCCCTCTATCTAGAGTGTCCCCGTGTTTAAGCTCAATTGCTTTAACTTCAAATGCAACATCATTGAATCCTAGCTTGGATAGCAATTCTATGAATTCTTTTGCATATCTAGGGCCGTATATCTCAAGAGGCTGCACTCTGCCTTGGAAATTCATGGTCTGAAGTAGCCCTGGTATCCCAAGCACGTGATCCGCGTGGAAATGGGTTATGAAAATAGCTGTTAGATTCATCATCCCTGTTTTCCCACGCATCATTTGCTGCTGCGTGCCCTCTCCACAGTCGAACATTATGAGTTCTCCTTTTCGATTGATCAATATAGAACTTGGGTTTCTCTCTATCGTTGGAAGTGCACCTGCTGTGCCTAGGAATGTTACTCGCAGCATGCGTATTTTTTAATGAAATGTTGTGATATTTGTAGCTTTTCGCTGTTTTCGGTGTTTTTGCTGGCAAAGCTATTAATTCCTTTGAGAAAGATTTAAATGGGTGGATATTTTGCCGCGTGAACTTGGACTTTACTACATCTCAAAGCCAGATTCAAAGCTTGCTTGGTTTAAATTTCAATTGAGAGACGAAAAAGGCGCTGTTGCGAGATGCACAGATGTATTAGCTAAGAGAGGCGCTGATTTGATCTTCGGTTATTTCGAAGTAATGGAGAGAGGTAGAACTGGGAAGTACATTGCATTTGCTGAATTAAAGAAAGAAGCTGATTTGAATAACTTGGTCAAGAATTTAAAGAGCTTAGATGTTGTTCTAGATCTAGAGTACCACACAGCTAAAAAAGTGATCTTCCAAACCGCGGAATTCCCACTTACATTGCTCGGTAGCAGGGCATTTATAGCTCGCTCTGAAACCTTTGTAGAGATGATGAAAACAATTGAAGAGAGCTCCCATAGGCCGAGTGAGTTAATTTTCCTATCAGGATTAAAATCAGGCATGAATACCGCGAGGCATTTTTCTGAGAAAATAGGGCTAACTAGGGAGAATGCAATTGAAATCTTAATTGGACTTCTATTTGCAGCTGGCTGGGGGAAGCTATATGTTGACTTAGATCTCGATTCACTATCAGGCTATATTACAGTTAAGGATTCATTCATCGCTGACGCCTATGGAGCTGCTGCCTCGCCTAAATGTAACTGGTTAAGTGGCTTCTTAAGTGGTTTTTTCACAGTGATATTCAAAGAAGAAATATTCGTAAAGGAGATAAAATGCAAAGCAGTCAAGGGAGATGCTTGTGTACATCGAATGATGCGCGCTAGAGATAAAGAAGCGGAGGGGAGATTTTGATACAGCAGCCAAATGCAATTCTCGGGAACTCAAGAATATTGGTAACCATCGGCTCCAGAGGAGAGCTTTTAGCTTTTTTTTATCCTCGCATTGATTATGCTCAAAATATTGAAGAATCTCTGGCTGGGGTTTATTCTGAGGGGAGAATGCTATGGGTAAATGAGGAATGGGAATCAAGGCAAGTTTATTTAGAGGATTTAAATATCCTTCATACCAATTTACATCACCCATTGGGAATTTACATAGAAATCGAGGATATGGTTCTCCCTGAGGGAGCTGTGTTGGTTAGGAGGTTTAAAATTTCTACATGCAGAAATTTGAAGGCGAAGTTCTTCTACTATTTAAATTTCACTATTGGTGAGCATAGAACTAAGAACTCTGGATTTTGCGATCCCTCTGGAATTATAATGCATTATTGGCAGAACATAAACATTGGCCTAGCGAGCAATCCCAGTTTTGAGGAGTGGCAGATTGGTAAAGCCATAGATACAGCTTGGTGGACAAATGCCAAGCTGGATTCAGAAGATGGCTTTCTTAGGGGAAATAGAGAGGAAATAGGCTATGTGAATGCAAGTGTAAGTTGGAAACTCGATTTAACGCCAGAATGCAAAATGGAAATAATATTATTTCTAGCGGCAGCGAGCAATCGCTTTAACTTGAAGAAGGAGATTCAAAGAATTAAGGAAATTCCATATGAAGAATTACAGACTCAAACCAAGAATCATTGGCTTCAGTGGCTCTCGAGGGCTAGGGAACTTAAATTGAAGGAGTATCAATCCATTTATAAACGCTCATTGCTTGTGCTCTCGCTATTAAGGGATAAACAATTTGGCAGCTTCATAGCTGCTCCTGAGTTTGACCATTTCTATGAAAAAAGCGGGGGATATGGTTATTGTTGGAATAGAGATGCCACGCATATGGCTCTTGCTCTTGATGCAGCTGGTTATATTGAAGCTGGCGAGGCCTTTGCAGCTTGGTGCAGAAAAATGCAGCTTGAAGATGGCTCTTGGTTTCAGAGGTATTGGGTAAATGGCGAGCTTGCACCAAGCTGGGGGAACTTTGATTTCTCAACTCAACTTGATCAAGTTGGCTGCACCCTGCATTTTTACCTAGAGCACGCTAGATATCTTCCTGACAAGTTGGGATATTTTCAATCAATATGGAAAAGCGTAGAGAGAGGAGCTGAATATATAATGAGGAGAACAGAAAGGGGATTGCATGATATCTGCGTTGATCTATGGGAGAGCCACTTTGGATCCTTCACTTATACCAATGCAGCTCTATATAGAGGACTATTAAGCGCGGCTGAAATTGCAAGCGCAGTTGGAGAGAAAAACCTAGCTGAGAAATGGCGAGCGAGAGCGATGTTGATCAAGCAAGAGCTTTTAAATAAATTCTGGCTAAAGGAGGGGTATTTTGCGAGGGGAATAATCAATGGAAAGTTGGATAAAACCTATGATGCAAGTTTCCTTGGACTGCTCGAGCCATTTGAATTGTTAGACTTGAGAAACAACGAGGAGCGATCCATGCTAGAACAAGCCATCCTTTTAATTGAAAAGAAACTCGGGATTTATGTGAATGAAGGAATTGGAATAAAGCGATTTGAGGGTGATGAATACATAGGAGGGAATCCTTGGACTATTACTACTCTTTGGTATGCAATTGTACTTCTAAAACTCGCTAGTTTTTACTTGAATAGCGATCAAGACAAGGCAGATCACTATTTTAAAAAAGCAGTTGCATGTATGGAATGGTGCCAGCGAGGGAGCACTAGCACTGGGCTTCTACCTGAGCAAGTTGATCGCTTCACTGGCAAACCAACTTGGGCAACTCCAATTGGCTGGGCTCACGCTTTAGTCATCAAATGCCTTCTTTTAATGGAGGAATTAAAATTTAGAAAATTGGAAATTGGGAAATTAGAAATTAGAAATCAAAATTAAAAATTAAAAATTAATTATTATCTATCGATGTCTTTGAATTACTTCTTCATAAACCCTTATGGTTTCTCTAGCGGTTTTTTCCCAAGTAAAGTTATCAAGCACCCTCGCTCTTGCATTTTCGCCCAAGATTTTTCTAGTTACATCGATCTTCAATAATTCTATTGTAAATCTTGCGATATCATTTGGGTCATATGGATTTATATGCGCTCCACATCTATTTGTGCCACTTGGTATAACTTGTTCCCTCAACCCAGAGGTACCAGTTGCTCCCACTACCACTGGCTTAGCCATACTCATTGCTTCAGTGCATACAATTCCAAATGGCTCATATTTCGAGGGAAGAACAACTACATCGCTCGCTGCGTAGTGCAATATTCTTTCCTCCTCGCTTACATATTTAAATTCAAGCACCACGCGATTTTGAATACCCAAGCTTGAAACCATGTGCTTAATCATATCCTCTTGATCGCCTCTGCCGAGGATGACGAGCTTTGCATTTGGCACTTCTTTTAAAATCAATGGCATGGCTTGAACTAGACTATCCGCTCCTTTAACCCAAGTGAGGCGGCCTACAAAGAGAATCATAAGTTCTCCTTTCTCAATTCCAATTGCTTCTTTAAATTTTAAGATCTCTGCCTCTCCATATTTAGCTGGATTATACTTCATAGGGTCAACGCCATTGTATATCACTCGAATTTTCTTTTCATCATAGCCAAGCCTCATTAGTTCATCCCGCATTGCATAGCTCACGGTTATAATTAAATCTGCTTCATTAGCAGCAAGGCGCTCTATAGCTTTAATGGTTGGAGATCCATTCCAAGCTCTACCCTGCTCGGTGGAATGCAGGTGGAATACAAATGGGAGCTTCAATGCTTTTCTCACGATCAATGCTCCAATTGCAGAAAGCCAGTCATTTGCTACAATTATATCAAAAGCTCGCTTTTCCTTTTTAACTAAGTCATTGAGGAGCTTTGTGGATGAGAGAAAATTATAGAGCATGGTCTCGCAAAATAGCTCCCTCGCTCCCTCTGACCATTTCTTCACATCCTCTGGAATCATGAGGGGTAGTATATCAGTTGCATCCACTAATAAGGGTCTATGTACCTCTAAGCCTTGAGATCTATATACAGTTGGATCATCCCCAGTATTTCTCGAGAAAATAGTTAAATTATGCCCTGACTTTATGAATTGCTTAGACATCTCCATAGCATAAGTACCTAGCCCACCTCTGAAGTATGGCGGGAATTCATCTACGAAGTAAAGAATATTCATATTTCCACTCTCTTTTTCTCCTTTTCTAACTCTTTTATTCCCTTATTCTTAAACTCGATTTTCTTTCTATAATAACTCAGCGGATGCGTTATTGAACTGCAGATTTTATCCCTCCCCAAGCAGTTCCCGTAAGTTGCCATTGTTGAACAGCTAGGCGTGGTATACGCAGTTCCGCTTTTACCTGAGATATGCTCAACTTGATACCTAGTTTTTCCTTCATCGAAATCTGGAAGGGCTTTGAAAACCTCTATTACCTCCTCAACCTTCATGCCTATGTTAAGTAGAAAAGCAGTTAGCGCGAACCTCGCTGAATGCGGTAGATTTATTCCCATACTTGTATTTCTCAATAAAGAAGCCATGCAGGGGGGAAAGCAATCGACCTCTACGCTCTGTAGCTTCCCATGTTCATAGCGTGACTTCTGCTTGAGAAGCCTAGCGCTAACCATATTTACTTCGCTTGAGAGGAGCTTTCTTATTTCCATAGGCACTTCCAGTGGAAGTGAATTTTGAATTTTTCTGCGAATGGCTTCCTGCATTAGCCTAGCGATTTCATTCTTAGAGATTGCCACTTTACCTAACTGAAGCCTTCTATTAACCAATTTCCACTTGGCATCTTGAATTCCACTTGCTAGATGAAGGTAAATAGGGAAGGGGAGATAGATTTGTGAATTCCAAATAACTTTGATTTTCAAGTCCTCGCAGATTTCTCTTAAGACATCGTTTTCTTCTTCTTTTAAATATTGATATGCAGCTTTGGCCTCAGCAAGTGCATATCTCCGGGTTAAATAGGGATCGTTTAAAATGGATATAATTATCCTTGCAATTGGATATGAATAAAGCTCCACTTCCAATAGAATCTCTTCTTTAAAATTAGGCTTTTTGATTTCTCCATCTAGGGCTTGAAGTATTCTCTCCACTGCTCTTCTTCTAACTTTTTTTGCAAAATAGTCATCAGTCAATAAACTTTCAATTTTCCTATTGGATTGCCTCACGAATTCATGAACCTTGGTGGTGAAGGGATATTTTACTAAAAATGGAAGCATCTTAATCTGTTTCAATTCTAGGAGCTATGAGATAGCTCACTGAGCCATTGCCATTTGCTATTTCAAAATCGAATTTAACTGGATAGTCCTTGCCTAGATAAATTGTTACCTCCTTTGCCTTAGCAATTGCTTTGCTCACATCGCTTAAGTAATCCAAGGAAAAGAGAGAGCGTACATCCCCAGCGCTGGTGAGGCTTATTAGCTTGTCCCTTGAGATTTCAAGGCGAACTTTATCAGTATCCCCCTCTGCCTCCATGTAGAAGATATCGCCTTTCACGCCAAGTGCCATGTGGTCTCCAATTTTCTCACTTGCCTTCACTGCTCTGCGAAGCTCACTACCATCAACCACTATTCTCGCAGGTAGTTCTAAATTTGGCACCTTTGGTTCTTTCCTAATTGTAGAGGGATCAAGCAATGAAAGGGTGTAGATAAGCCCACCTATTTTTATTTTAAGCTTGTGAGCAACCTCATCGAGCTCAAGTTCCACTAAATCACCCTTATTAGCCATTCCAAGTATATCCCCAAGCTTGATGAGATCAATTCCAATCTCGCCCTCCGTGCTTTCATATGATGCAAAAGCTTGAGGGCTTAAGCTAAAAGACACCATAGCGACATTCGCGGGATCTACAGCTCTTAATGAAATTCCATCCTTGCTTAGTTTAAATTTGGCTTCATCAACAAGCGTGGCAATTGCCTCGATTGAGTCCTTCAAAATATCTGCTTCAATAACAGCTTTGAACATCTTTCTCCTCTCCATCAATCGAAATCAAAATACAATAGACAGATGCTAAGTTATATTTTTCGCTTGCTTATTATTCCTTAATTATATCCGCTTTTTTAATTGTACTCCCGCCAAGTTCTCTTGCACTTTGTACAGCGGAAGAAGCGAACTTCACTTTCATCACTCCTACGAAGCTGACGGATCCACCAATAGGCTTCTGAGTTGCCGCACTCAGGGCATTTTGCATTAGTCACTGGGAGAACTGCGAATTCATCCTCAATTAAACGCTGCAGCTTTTCACGTCCCTCAGTCTTGGAAATGTAATGATTATTGTTGAATGGTATTTCCTCTCCACATTTTCTACATCGATATATCTTGAGTTCTCCCTCCCTCATAGGTAGCATGAGGCTTTTGCATTTAGGGCAGAATTCCACCATGGTCACCAGAATAAATTGTAGATTTTTAATTAGTTGTAATTAATTATAAGCTTGATGGTCTCCATATTTTTATCTCTTAACACTTACCCTTCCCTTGCTTTCAACTAACTTCAAACCAAGCTTGTTTAGATATTCTGCAGCCTCCCCGCTGCCGTGGATTAATAGCTCAGCGATGTCCCACACTTCATCGATATCGCACGCTGTATAAAATGAATCATATGCTTTAAAGGAAAGTCCAGCTTCCAAAGCGATTCTTTTATGCTTTAAATAGCTTATTTCATAATAATCAGCTCTATATTTAGAAGGATGCCTTACTAGCATTATATTCGTGCCCCCTCCCTTCCCAAAGGCTATGACTATGTCTTCCTTGCAAGCAATGATTTCATCTATATGCCTAGGTTGAATTAGAGGTAGATCTGCCATTACAATTAAAATCTCTTCTTTTGCTTTAGCGAATTGCTCATTGATAGCTTCACTTAATCCTTTATCGCTCACTTCAACCTCAACCTCGGCTTCTATATCCTCCAGCCCTTCTCTACTCATAGCGAGTACTTTAA
This sequence comes from Methanocellales archaeon, assembly GCA_038850275.1. Lineage (GTDB taxonomy): Archaea > Halobacteriota > JAWCLZ01 > JAWCLZ01 > JAWCLZ01 > JAWCLZ01. The sequence continues at coordinate 51,568 of JAWCLZ010000002.1, forward strand.
CCTCGCTTACCTTTGATTTCTTAAGCGCTTTTATCACATCCTTCAGCATCGCTAGAGCGAATTTTTCCCTCTCCTCTTGATTGAGGAGTGAGGCTAGTCTTGATTTAGCGTTTTGCTTTTTAAAGGGTATGATTGCCTTCATTTTACCACAGCTAAGTTTTAATCTCCATTTTACCAAAGCTAAGTTAAATTAGTGATCAGTATAATTTTTTTATTGCGACTATGAATGATATTAGTATAAAAAGACGTGCCCTTCAAATCCTTGAGACACCTGAGGAAAAACTTCCTCTTCATAGACCAAGCTATGTTTCCTTCTCAAGAAATGTTTTTATTCCCCTCACTAATGTATGTAGAAATAAATGCGGTTATTGTGGATTTAGAAGAGATATTAATAGCAATGAGGCATACTTGCTCACCCCTGAAGAAGTAATTTCCATTTTTAAACGAGGCAAAGCAGCTGGGGCTACTGAAGCTCTTTTTACATTTGGGGAGCTACCTGAGTTGATTCCTGAGTTCAAAGAATGGCTGGGTAAACTTGGCTATGATAGAACAGTGGACTACCTCCATGACTTATGTAAACTAGCTCTAGAATATGGTTTGCTGCCGCATTCTAATCCAGGGATTTTAAGTTTTAGTGATATGAAAAAACTTAAATCGGTGAATGCTAGCATGGGCTTAATGCTTGAAACAACTGCAAAACTTAAAGCACATCGCTTGAGCCCTGGGAAAGCACCGGAAGAGAGACTAAAGGTCATTGAAAACGCTGGCAAGCTTCAAATCCCATTTACCACTGGGCTATTGATAGGAATAGGTGAAACTTGGGAGGATAGAGTTGATTCCCTGCTTGCAATACGCAAGCTTCAAGATCAATATGATAATATTCAAGAGGTGATAATTCAAAACTTCGTGCCCAAGCCAAGAACTGAGATGAGCGATCATCCACCTCCTAGTTTCGAAACCATGAAGAGAATGGTGATACTTGCTAGAGCAATACTTCAACCTGAGATAGCAATTCAAGTCCCCCCAAATATCTTTCCATATTCACTAGTTAAATATGGGGCAAATGACTTTGGAGGTATATCAGAGGTAACAATTGACTATATAAATCCAGAGGCAGCTTGGCCTATGCTTAGTGAACTCAAGCGCCTTGCCAATGGCATTCCTCTTAGGGAGAGGCTGCCAATTTATCCGCGCTTTGTAAAGCGAAAGTGGTATAGCGATTTAATAGGAGAATTAATTGAAAAATTAGCGAATGAAGAGGGATTTCGATCAAATGAAGTTGATTTGTAATTCAAAACAAGAGGCTAAAAAACTGCTTAAATTGAATCCATTTAAGCTATTCGCCCTCGCGGATGAGTTGCGGGAGGAACTTGTAGGTGAAATTGTAACCTATGTTATTAATCGAAATATAAATTTCACAAACATCTGCCAAGCTAAATGCAAATTCTGCGCTTTCCACTCTAGAGGTGGAGATGGCTTTTTTTTAAGCTTGGAGGGAATTTTGAAAAAAGTGGAGGAAGCTATAAAGTTGGGTGCAACTGAGGTATGCATCCAAGGTGGTTTATATCCTGGGATGAAGCTTGAGGATTATTGCAATATAATTAGAGCAATTAAGGAGAACTATGATATTCACATTCACGCCTTCTCGCCAATGGAAGTTTTACACGCGGCTCGAAATTCCAAGCTCTCAGTGGAGAGTACTCTAAGGATTTTAAAACAAAATGGCCTTGATTCAATGCCTGGCACTGCAGCAGAGATATTAAACGACCGCATAAGAAGAGAAATATGCCCTCGGAAGCTAAAAACTAGCGAGTGGATTGCAATTGTGAAAAAAGCCCATGAACTGGGAATTCCAACAACTGCAACGATGATGTATGGTCATGTTGAAAGCCCTGAGGATAGAATAAACCACATGTTTTTAATTCGAAACCTTCAGCGAGAAACACATGGATTTACGGAATTCATTCCCCTCACGTTTATGTCAAAAAACAATCCACTAGGTGAGAAATCCCCAGGCGCTAGTGGTCTAGAGGATTTGAGAGTAATAGCCTTAGCTAGACTTATCTTCGCTGGCGATCTTAAAAATATCCAAGCCTCTTGGGTGAAACTCGGGGTAAAGCTAGCGCAAGTTGCACTTCACTGTGGAGCAAATGACTTGGGAGGTACATTGATGGAGGAAAATATATCTAAATCAGCTGGGGCTAAAACTGGGGAATATTTATCTCCACAGGAATTTGTCAAGTTAATTAAAGCAGCTGGTAGAGTGCCTAGGCAGAGGAGCACTTTATATGAACTACTATAGGGAATTGAGATATGCGCATACTTAAACACCGACTTAGGGATCAAGAGGGCGAGATAACTATTGTGCCTGAATCTCTAGATGATCTATGGCATTTGAAATATGTACTTGAGAAGGGCGATTTAATTTATGCAGATACAATGCGTAGAGCAGAGGTACCGGGGGATAAAATTCGGCCTGAGAAGGCTGAAAAGCGACCTGTGCGCTTGGGATTGAGACTTGAAAATGTGGAGTTCCATAAATTTGCAAATCGACTCAGGTTAAGCGGTGTAATAGAGCAAGGGGTGGACATTGGGAGCTATCATACCATTAATATTGAGCCAAATTCTGAGCTCTCCATAGTTAAAAAATGGGAGAAGGATCAAATTGAGCGCTTGAATGAAGCAGTGAAAGCGAGTAATCAACCTAAAGTTGCAATTATAACTATCGAGGATGGAGAAGCAGTCTTTGGATTGGTTAGGCAATATGGAGTGGAAGAAGTTGCTTATGTAAAAGGCTCCAGGGGTAAAAGAGGAGGAGGAGATCCTAGGGGGGAATTCTTTAGCGAAGTGCTTGAAAAACTCAATTTGCTAGCAGCGAGCGCTGAAGTTTTTGTAATCGCAGGTCCAGGTTTTACTAAGAAGGATTTCATTGCTTATGTAAAAGAGCGAAAGCCTGAGCTTGCAAGTAAATTCATGATGGAGGACACTTCATCCATAGGGACGAGTGGCTTTCAAGAGGTATTAAGAAGAGGCGCCATAGATCGCATTATCAAGCATTCTCGAATTACACAAGAAGCTATCCTCATCGAAAAACTACTGCGGGAGATAGCTAGAGAAGAGGGAAAGGGAAAAGCTGCTTATGGTATGGCTGAGGTTATTAAAGCTAGTGAATATGGAGCGATAGAAACCCTGCTTATAGTGGATGAAACTCTTCGTGCAGCTAGGGGAGGCGAGGGAAAAAAGGTGGAAGAACTTTTGAAGAAAGTGGAGAAAGCGCAGGGGAGAGTAGTTATATTTAGCAGTGAGTTTGAACCTGGCAAGAGATTGCAAGCACTTGGGGGGATAGCTGCACTATTGAGATTCAAAGTTGATTGATAGTGAATTGTTTTCTCCATGCAATTGAGATTGAATTTGCAATAAGTCTTCTTATCACACCTTCGGATTGGATAGCTGTAGTTTTCAACCGTACATCCTCGATGTGTCAGATGTTTCTTTAGATACTCCCTTCTTCAAAGTTTCTTCGAGTTCTTTAATATGAGAGTTCATCCATTCAGCAATGCTCTTGAACTGCGCTGGTGACATGCGAATGTCTATTATCAACTCTCGATTGATCTTCTGAAGCTTCATAGCTCCAGTTGGTTCTTCAAGCATCTCAGGTACAAGTCGATCTACATAGAAGATCATCCTTCCCTCATCAGGGCTTAATCCACCGAAAACGCCATTTATATATATTACTTTATATTCAGGACTCTTGGTTAGTTCAAATTTTACCTTATGCAATAAAATCACCCTCCAAGTTATTTAGCCTTCACTCTCCAAGTTATATTTAGCGCCTTCGCCTCCTCTAAGTAACAATGCCTTTTAATTTTTCTCTATATAGCTTGAGCATTTCAAGTGCCTCCTCCTCGCTGAGCTTACCCTGGAGGCACTCTGCTTCAAAGAAGCGCTTGGGGATTCTTACCTCAGTTAAGCTGAAGCCCTCTCGCTTTTTAAATTCATATTTAAGCTTGAAGATCTCTCTTCCAATGTCAGCAAGCTCTTCCTTGGTTTTCTTAATCCCAAGGGCATCAAGTGCCCTGGAAACAATTTCTTCGCTGTAGACATTCCTCGCAAAGAGGCAGATAACTAGAGAGTTCAACATAGCGCGAGTATTATCCTCGCAAATAATTGCATCAATGATCTGCTCCTTACTTAAGCGCTGCTTAGCAGCCTTTTGATCAATACTATAACCAGCGTTATCCAAGTGACCGTGCCTAGGACCCACGATATGTCCTATTAGATTGGCATAGCCAGTGTGATACCCAGCGATCTCTAGTCCACCAAGTGCAATGGCAAAGTCCTCCCCTCCATATTTCTTCGCCGCTGCTATTACTCCCTCAGCTAGAGTTTTGTAGAATTCATTTGGCTGTTTAACGATCAACTCTATAGCTTTCAAGTAACCCTCTACATCTCCCCATCGCAGCTGTACATTCATGGTGTCTCTCTTCGAAATCAAATGATTCTCATATGCTTCCGTTGCCCAGCCAAGCACCACTCCAGTGCTCAATGCATCTAAACCAAGGTGATCAACTCGCTCAATAAGGCGAAGCACTCCCTCAGCAAGTGGTATTCCTAAAAAGCTACCTAGAGCATAGATTGGCTCATAATCATATGGTATTAATTTGGTTTCAAATTCAAAGCCCTCTGCAAATGGAATGCGAAGCATGGCTATATGTATGCAGCCAACTGGACAGGGAACGCATGCCATATGCCTTGTTAAGTAGTTCTCAGCAAAATGCTCGCCTGATATATAATCTGCATATTCAAATTGAGCAGTTTGTAGATTCCTAGTTGGTAAGGCTTTAAGTCGATTGAGTGCATTTACATTTATCGAAGTACCATAGTCGTGATATTTCTTTAACAAATCAGTTCCCACGATTAAATCATAGATCTCTTTATATACTTCTTTATATTTCTCTAAATTTGCAATTGGAATCTCATGCGAGCCTGAGATCACAATTGCCTTCAAATTTTTGCTTCCAAAAACAGCTCCTAAGCCAAGTCTACCGAAATGGCGATAAGTATCCACGTTGACATTTGCATATCTAACTTTTCTCTCCCCAGCGACTCCAATTCTAATTATACTTCGCTTCCCAGCTCCTGGCTCAATTTTTCGCAATATTTGTCCAACTACATATGCACTGCTAATTCCCCATATAGAGGATGCATCTTTGAATTTTACCTCGCCATCGTGGATGGAGAGATAAACTGGGCGCGGGGCTTTGCCTTTGATCACAATCGCGCCATAGTTTGCAAAGCGCATGGCAGCTGCCAATCTCCCCCCTGCGTGGCTCTCTCCAAGTTCATTTGTAAGCGGTGATTTAAACATAGCTACAACCTTTGTGCAAGTGGGAAAGATTGCTGAAAGTGGTCCAATAGCTAAAATAATGGGGTTCTCAGGCGAGAATGGATCTATCCTCGGAGGGCATTCTTCAAGCAATAGCTTTGTGGCAACTCCACTGCCTCCTAGATATTTCTCAAAGAGATCATAGCGATTCTCGACCTTAACTTTCTCCTCGCCTAGATTTATATAGAGTACCCTCATTTTAAAGCACCTCTATGGTTTCAAGCGCGAGTACATCATGCGGGCAGAACTTGGCACACCAGCCGCAGTGCGTGCAAGTAAGCGGTCTCCCCTCCCTATCGATGGTTATAGCTCGGATTAAACAAGCCTTTGCACATTCTCCACAAGAGTTGCACTTTGAGGCATCGAATTTATTTCCCCCTCCATCTCTTGCTAGAAGGGCTCCAGTTTTACATGCTCTCACGCAAGCTGGATCAGCGCAAGCTCTGCAAGCTATAACATTGAACTCGCTTTCAATTCCCCCAGCTGTAACCACCTTTATAGCGCTGTCATCAAGTGATACTTTTTTAAATCTATTGCGAGCGCACGCGAAAACACAGCTTAAGCAGCCTATGCACCGCTCTGGATTTTTAACCTTGATTCTTTTAACCATATAAACTTATCAATTCATTTTAAAAATATAAAAATTGCTTTTGTAGGCAAAAATTTAGATAGAACTATCGAGATAGGAGGAAATGTGAAGATCCCAAGAGTAATACTCTACACCGGTAAAGGCGGCACTGGGAAGTCTGTCATAGCTAGTGCCACTGCTCTTAAAACTGCGAGCTTGGGATATAAAACTATCATAGTATCCTCGGATCCTGCTCATACACTTATGGATGCTTTTGAAAAGAAAATAAGTGATTCTCAAACTGAAATTTGCGAGAACTTGTGGGCGATTCAAATAGATTCTATTAAAGAGATGCAGAAGAACTACGCAGTTATTCAAGAGTATCTAACCTCTGTGCTTTCAGCTAAGGGAATAGAGGAAACCCTAGCCTATGAAATAGCCACAATGCCTGGGATGACTCATGTGTTTGCACTTCTCAAAATCGAGGAACTATTGAGAGAACAGCAGTTTGAGGTAATAATTCTCGATACAGTTGCAGCGGGCGAAGCCCTTAGATATATACATTTCCCCAAACTCTTCGGGAGCATAAGCAGAAAACTGATGAACATCGCAGGCTCAGTAGCTAGTGCAGCAAGAGTTATACAACCCCTCATAGGACTGCCTGCTCCAAGAAAAGAGGTATTCCAATCTGAGGTGGAGTTCATTAAGAGGCTTGAAAAACTAGGGGATATTCTTAAAGATTCAAACATCACGAGTTTAAGGCTTGTGGTCAACCCTGATTCCTTTAGCATTGAAAATACTCGAAGAGCTCTATTGCTTTCAAACCTATATGGAATAAATGTAGATCTAGCTATAATCAACAAAATCTTGCCAGAAGGAATAGGCGATCCATTTTTTAAAAAATGGATTGAGCTTCAGAAGAAATATATAGCTGAAGCAGAATCAAGTTTTTATCCACTTCCCATTAAAAAGGTAATGCTCTTCGAATCAGAGCTAAAGGGCATTGCTAGACTTAAAAAATGTGGAGATGAATTATTCCAGAATGAAAATCCCGCTATAGTTTACTTCAAAGGTTCTCCATTCAAAATCATTACTAAGGATAAAGAACTTGTTTTAATGGTCAAAGTTCCCTATGTAAGTAGAGAGATGATAAACGATATTGAAAGAATCGGAGATGAACTCTTGGTAAAGATAAACACCGAAGTTGGAGATATAATACGAATCATACCCCTTCCAACAGCTGCACTTCAAATGAAACTCTCAAGAGCTAAGCTTATAAACGATGAACTGCATATTACCTTTATTGATGAGAGAGAGGGAGAGCAGCGCTATTGAGGATATCGCAAGGGGTGTGGCGAAGTTAATGGCATTGCCTTTTTCTGAGACATTTGACCAAGTTCTCATAGAGAGTTTACCTAAGAAATATGCTCAAACTACTGAGCATCTTATAAATGCAAGAATTGAGTTCTTAAGTGCACTAAAGAGCTTGTTGGACTTGAAAATAGAGAGACTTAAAGAAGTTAGAGAGAAAATCAAAGAAAAACCTGAGAAAAAGGAAAAGGTAAAAGTGGAGTAAACTATAGCAGGGATACTAGGTCTTGAAGCACCGCTTTAGGGTTCTTCGCCTTCACAACACCAGAAGCTAATAGAACTCCCTCGCTTCCTAGCTCAATTGCTGCTTTCACGTCCTCCCCCGTGGTTATCCCCGCACCGCAGAGTACCGTGACATCTTTGTTAATTGCCTTAACTGCTTGCACAGTACCCCGAACTATCTCAGGCTCAGCCTTTGAAACTGGAATTCCACTCCCTATGAGCTGAGGCGGCTCAACTGCTAGTGCATAGGGAGCTAATGCTGCTACTGCTTTGCTTACCGCTAAATTATTGGTGCATACAATGGTGAGTAAATCCAGCGCTTTAGCTCTATTTATGATCTCATCTATATCAGCAATTCGAAGGCGATGCTCAGAGTGATTTAGCAATGTACCAATTGCTCCAGCGCTTTTAATAGATTCAAGCGTTACCCAACCAGTGTAACTCCCAGGGGGAACTGCATCAACGTGCTGCGCTAAGCAGGGGATTTTTACTTGTCTAGCAATCCAAGCTAAATCAGCGGTTTGAGGACAGATTGCAATTGAGATACCACTTTCCATAGCTACTTCTTCACAGGCTCTCGCAAGAGTAAGTCCTTTTTCTCCTACACTCTCAAGATAGGCCTTTAAATTAAGCACAATTACCGGGGGCTTGATTTTCATCCTTAACTACTCCACTTTTTGAAAGCGCCCCTGCAGCTTGCTTAGAATTTTTGGGAGAGTGGTATACTCCATGTCCTCCAGAGGCAAGCGATGTGGTTCAAATGGGCCGTGTCTACGCATATATTCAGTTATCTCTTGAGCTTTCCTACGCGTGAAATCAAAAGCAGGATCATCGAATAAATCAACTGGGCCAACTAGCAAGCCATTTGCAAGCTGAAAACCAGCGGCCGCAACTCTAGGTGGTCCATCAAAGCGAGTGCAGCGAGCATTGGTGAAGGAAACAGGCATTAAAGGGCCATTATGGCTACCCCTCATCCAACCACTCACTAAATGTGGAAATGCAAAGGGCTCTAGTATTTCTCCAAGAGCAGGCAGTCCAGACTGCGCTCTCACTAAAGCAACTGGATCGTCCTTTCCCACGTATTCCCCTGCGATTTGATAAAGCTTTTCAGTGCTTACAACTGCAACTGGTTCATCCTTGGGTAATTTAGGGTGGTTCTCTTTGGGGTAAACGCGCTTGATCACATATCTCGATTTTGCTCCTATTAAAGCTAGCAAGTCATACATCTCCTCAGGTGAGTCCATGAATACGCGCTTGTGCTCCAAGATATCCCATATTTCAAATCTAAACCCACCGTGCAGAGTTGGGTCAATTATTAAGCCAGCGGTGTTGAATGGATCTGCAAACATTCGATAAACTGGTAGGTTAAATGCCCCTGGCTCTGTTTTATCCATCATAAAAGCAACTATTGGCTCAGCTTTCCTCTCAGTGAACTCCATCTCAGCAACCCCAGGCCCCATACCTCGAACGTTTCCTGAGAATGCATCGCTCAAGAGATCTTGACCAGCTCCATAGAGCTTTAACTTCTTCGCAACCTCAGTTGCTTTAGTAAATGCCTCCCAAGCTAGGCCGTGGATTTCTGAGCTATCAACGCCTTTTCTATGGGTCATGATCAATTGTAGATCATCTCCAGCTCCCATTACGTGAAAGTCAACAAGCAAGCCTTTTTCCTTGGCCTTCTTTAGCGTTGCACGTGCACTTGCAATTAAATCTTCGTGAACACTCGCATGCCCTGGGTAGCCTCCTACGTCTGCTTTGATCAAACTCACAGTTATTTTTTCCATTTACATCTCCTCTCTATTTTTTATATTAACGATATAAAGTTATATGGTTTATCACTAAGCACTTTATCCAAGCCTGAGCCACGGTCTAGAAGCCAACACTCTCTAGCCAGCGGGCTAGCTTTGCTAAGGATTTACCTCTATGGGATACCTTGTTTTTCTCTTCAACTGTAAGCTCAGCGAATGTTTTAGCTCCATATAAAAAAATCGGGTCAAAGCCAAAGCCAAAACTGCCTCTTGCTTCATAGCCTATTTTGCCTCTAACTATTCCACTGAAAATTTTTATTCTTTCACCATTGTGATAAGCCACGATTGATTTAAAACAAGCTTCTCTATCTTCGATTCCCTGCATTAACTTTAGCAATCCAGTGTTGCCAATTGTTTTGAAAACATATGAGGAATAAGGGCCTGGGAAGCCATTTAATGACTTAATAAACAATCCTGAGTCCTCAACGAACAAGGGTTTTTTCAATTTAGAATAGCAATACTCAGCACCATATCTAGCGATTTCCTCCAAGCTATTAGACTGGATCTCAGGGTACCTTAGATCTCGCTGTATAATTTCGATGTTAAGTTTGCTTAAAAATTCTCTTGCCTCTTCAACCTTGCCTTTGTTGCTGGTTATAAAAAAGAGTTTCGATGGTTTATTTGATGGTTTATTCAATGTTTTATTCAATGTTTTATTCAGCAACAATATACCTCCCTCTAGCTTCTATCTCTTTAACCCTAGAAAGCACTTCTTCAGCGTGTTTAAATGATGATTTATAGCCTTTGATGAAGCTTGCAACTAGTTTTTCATAATTAGAATGAGTGCTCTTGAATGTCTGGAAGAGCACGTGTACATCTACACCTCTTGCTTCTAGCTCTTGGCTGTAGAATGCCAATCCGAAGTCTATGAAGTAGATTTTATTATCGCTAAGTATCATATTTGAAGTAGTTAAATCCCCGTGGATTATACCAGCGTTGTGTAATCTCCCGACGAGTACGCCAATCCTCTCGCTGAGTTCCTCATTAAGGATGTATTTAAGTTGCTCCCCAGGTATGTATTCCATGGTAATTTCAAATTCATCTACATCGAAAATAATTGGAGTTGGAACACCACTCTTTCTAGCGTCAGAAGTAATCTTAGCCTCAGTTTTATTCCTCTCCCTCCTTAACGCTATATCGATCGCTTGCAATCTATATCGCTTAGAAATTCTTCGCTTCACTACAAAATCGCCTTTGAATTCCACTATAGCCTCTGCACCTTGTGCTCTCTCCATTCTCTCCATTTTTCATCGCCTCAATAAATTTTCCTCCCTAATTCGCCTGTAATAGGAATTTTTTCCCCGCATCGCCTGCAGATTTTCTCAGATGTTATATCGTGATAAATTAGATTAAACCCCCTTCGTTGGATTAAAAGTGCACCGCATTTAGGGCTATAGGTATTCTCATATCTGTGCCCGAATACATTGCCAATATAGGGATATTTCAAGCCCTCTTTTTTTGCAATTTCAACTGCTTTCTCCAGTGTTTTAACTGGCGTGGGATAATGATGAGACATTTTATACATGGGTGTGAAGCGAGTGAAGTGAATAGGGGTATCTTGCCCGAGGTTTTCATATACCCATCTCGCTAGAGCTCGAATTTCCTCCTCAGAATCGTTTTTCTCAGGGATTATTAAATTGACCACTTCAACGTGCATTCCAAGTTCTCCAGCCCTCCTCGTAGATTCAAGCACTGGCTGGAGCTTTGCTGAGCAGATTTCTTCATAAAATCTATCGCTGAATGCCTTTATATCCACTCGAAATGCATCTAAATAAGGAGAAATGTATTCCAATGCTTTAATTGTTATATAGCCATTGGTTACATAAACTGTGTATAAGCCAGCTTTCTTCGCAAGTTTTGCAATGTCATAGGTGTATTCAAACCAAATCGTTGGCTCGTTATACGTCCATGCGATACCCTTGCTTCCACTTGCAATTGCATATTCAATTACCTCTTCAGGTGGAATTTCAACCACTAGACTTAGATCGGGTTTAGCATGGGAAATCCTCCAATTTTGACAGTGGATGCATCTAAAATTACATCCCAATGTGCCAAGTGAATATACCAAGCTCCCGGGGTGAAAATGATAAAGCGGTTTTTTCTCAATTGGATCTACATTTTCTGAGGAAACCCAGTTATATATGATGGAGTAAAGCTTGCCCTCTATATTCTCCCGAGTTAAGCAAAAACCTTTTTTACCCTGAGCGATGATGCATTCTCTAGCGCAGATATTGCATTTAACTTTATCCCCATCTCCATCGAGCTTTTCATAGAGATAGGCTTCTTTCATTGATTCAAAAATAACTCTCTCCCTATATCTCTTTTTCTTGTGTTTTCGCAATATTATGTTTTCGCATAATCTCTTTTTCTTGTGTTTTCGCAATAATTACATAATTAATAAATTTATACTACATATTGGCAAAAATTATATCACAATGCTTGATGTCAAGCGGTTAATTGAAAAATATGCTCTTCAAAATGCAATTAAATATGACTCAATACCCCTAGCTAGCGCTGTTATTGGCAAGGTAATGGCTGAACACCATGAGTTGAGATCTAGGGCAAAAGAAATATCCACTCTAGCTAGGGAAGTAATCGCAAATGTGGAGAAATTATCTAAAGAAGAGAGAATCGCTCGACTAAAGGAAATTGCCCCTGAATTGCTAGAGAAAATGTGGATGGAGAAACATAGAGAGCATGGTTTACCTGAGCTAAAGGGAGTCACGCCAAATGGAAAAGTTGTGCTTAGAATCGCACCCAATCCAAATGGTCCACCGACTCTTGGCAATGCCCGAGGGATAATAATAAATCATGAATATGCAAAGCGCTACAATGGGAAATTTATAATGCGCTTCGACGACACTGATCCCGTGACTAAGAGACCAATGCTTGAAGCATATCAATGGTATTTAGAGGATGCTGAGTGGTTAAATGCAAAGCCTGATGAAGTTGTAATAGCTTCAGACCGCATAGAGTTATATTATAAATATGCTGAGGAACTCATCAAACTTGGAAAGGCCTATGTATGCTTTTGCCCAAGGGAAGAGTTTAAAAAGCTAAAAGATGCAATGCATCCTTGTCCCCATCGTGAAACTTCAATTGAGGAAAATTTAAAGCACTGGCAGAGCATGCTCAAGGGAGACTATGATACAGGGCAAGCTGTGCTACGCATTAAAACAGATATCCAACATAAAGATCCAGCTCTTAGAGACTGGGTGGCATTTAGAGTCATAAAGGCAGATCATCCAAGAGTGGGGAGGAGATATATAGTCTGGCCAACGTTGGACTTTGAATCTGCAATTGAAGATCACTTGCTTGGCACTACGCATATAATACGCGGGAAGGATCTCATGGATAGCGAGAAAAGACAGAGATATATCTATGAATACTTTGGATGGTCTTATCCAATTACATTGCACTGGGGAAGAATTAAGATACATGAATTTGGCAAATTCAGCACAAGTGCAACTAGAAAGGCAATCGAAGAGGGAATATATACAGGCTGGGACGATCCTCGACTACCTATTATAAGAGCGCTTAAGCGCAGGGGCATAGCTCCTGAGGCAATTCGCCGCTTTATAATTGAAATGGGTATAACTGAAGCGGATATAGCTGTTAGCATGGAAACTTTATATAGTATAAATAGAAGTATCATAGATTCAAAAGCAAATCGCTATTTCTTTGTCCACAATCCAGTTAAGATGCAAATCCTAGATTCGAGTCCAGTATTGGTAAAAGCACCTCTTCATCCTAAGGAGAAACGTGGATTTAGAGAAATTCAAGTTGGCAGCGAGGTATACATAAGTGAATTAGATTATAATAGCCTAGCAATTAAGCAAAAACTACGCTTGAAAGACCTATATAATATTGAGATTGAGAGTTTAAAGCCACTTGTTGCAAGATACATAGGTAATGACTTAAATTTAGTTAAACAAGGAGCGATGATAATACACTGGGTACCAGTTGATGGTATAAAGGTAAAGGTAATAGCACCAGATGGAATCTACGAGGGCATTGGGGAGAGAAATATCTTGAATGAAAAGGTGGATAGCATTGTGCAATTTGAGCGATTTGCATTCTGTAGAATAGATAAAATAAGCGAGAGTGAGGTAATCGCTTATTGGACGCATAAGTAGTGATAAAATGCTTCCTGAACATCTCCTTGCCTTCGCGGTTCTCATGACCCTTGCTTGCATTCTCTGGTCGATCTCAAGCTATAGCTTGCGAAGGGCTAAGCGTGTTACAATTTCTCATCTTGAAAAATTCGCGAACCAAGTTAATGCAGTGCATAGTTATAGCTTATTGTTGGATTACGATAAAGCAAATGGAGTGCATCGCAACCATTGCTTTGAATATAAGCTCTATGAACACCGAGGGGCTTGGCTATGTTTAACCATATTTCTCCAACAAACTTTTGATTTTTATATTAGAATTGCGAGGAAGTCCCTCAGGGAATCTATAGTAAAGGGAAAAAAAATAGATTTAGGAAGAGGAGATTTAATGCCTTTTATTGAAAACACAATTGCAATTAAAACTAGTGACTCAAAAATGGCTCAAAAACTACTTGATTTGACCACGCAGTCAATTGTTCTTCGCTTGTTTGAAGAATTCAAGATTGCTAAAATGGAGATAAATCAAGGAAAGATGAGGATAAACATAAGCGATCCAGAAATTGCGAGTGAAAAATACTTCAGTGAACTTCTTAATATAGCGATTGATTTAGCAGAACAAGTTGAAACTAGAGCTTGATTGATATTAAAAGAAAAATATTTATTCAAATATGCTAATCAATCTATGAGGTAATTGGATGGCAAAAATTTCATTGAAATATGGCAAAAGTGAAGTTGAAATTGAAATTCCAAGTCAGAATCTACAGCAAATATTGAAACCCAATGAAATTCCTGCTCTTGGAGATGGAGAGATTGAGCGTGCTCTTCAAAATCCAGTTGCTTCAAAGCGGCTATCTGAAATTGTAAAGCAGGGAGATAAAGTAGCGATAATTGTTAGCGATATTACACGTCCAGCTCCATCTAAGAAAATGCTACCACCCTTGCTTCAGGAATTGAACAAGGGGGGAGTAGCGGATGAAGATATCACTATTATCTTTGCATTGGGCATCCATCGCAAGCATACTATTGAGGAGCAAAAAAACTTGGTTGGAGAAGCGATTTATAATAGAATTAAATGCATCGATCACGATCCTCAGAATGTTGTAAGCATTGGTAGAACAAAGAATGGCACGCGAATTGAAGTATTCAAACCAATTTTCGATGCAGATGTTGTAGTATGCACAGGGAATATTGAGTTCCACTACTTCGCAGGCTATAGCGGTGGAGCCAAAGCTATTATGCCAGGTGTATGCTCCAAGACAACCATTCAAGATAACCATAGTCAAATGCTCCATCCAAAAGCAAGTGCTGGCATAATTGAAGGCAATCCTGTTCGCGAGGATATGGAGGAAGTGGGAGAGAAAGTTGGCATAGATTTTATTTTAAATGTGGTATTGAATGAGAAGAAGGAAATTGTAAAAGCAGTTGCAGGTCATCCTGTGCTTGCTCATCGCGAGGGCTTGAGATATGTGGATGCTATGTATAAAATACCCATTGAAAAGCCTGCGGATATAGTAATAGCCTCAGCCGGTGGCTTTCCAAAGGATATTAATCTCTATCAAGCTCAAAAAGCGCTTGAGAATGCTAAAAATGCAGTGCGTGAAGGAGGCACGATAATACTCCTTGGCGAGTGCAGCGATGGACTTGGCGAGCGGGTTTTTGAACGCTGGATCGAAGAGGCTTCCAATCCAGAGGATGTGCTTCAAAAGATTAAAACAAAATTCGAACTAGGCGGCCATAAACTCGGGGCAATAGCACTGGTGCGGAAGAAAGCTGAAATCTATATTGTATCAAAGCTATCAGAGGAACTCGCGAGGAAAGCATTTCTAACTCCATTTAGAGATGTACAGAGTGCTTTAAAAAATGCAATGCATAAGCATGGCAAAGATGCAAATATAATTGTCATGCCATATGGCGGCTCAACGCTGCCATTCCCTAGGAGGATATAATATGATTAGAATAGATGACATCGATCTTAAAATCCTAGATTTACTAGTGCATGATTCCTCAAAAACTTTCAAGCAGATGGCGGAAGAGCTAGACATAGACCAACGCACAGTTAGCTCTAGGGTGAAGAAGCTTAAGAAATGTGGGATAATAGAGGAAATGGGTGCGCATATTAACTTCCAAAAGCTTTGGGGTGTATCAGTTGTCATAGGAATCAATTTAGACCTTCAAAAGTCAAGCACAACTGCTTTTTTCAAAGAACTTATGTCCAAGGTGAAGAACAATCGCATTCGCTCTGTTTACGAAGGCTTCGGCAGCCACGATTTAATAATAATAATGACTGCTATTGACAATCAAGAGCTCAATGATATGCTTATGATAATTAAAAGCTTGAGTGGGATAAAGGACATAAAGGTAACGACCATTACCAATACATTAAGGCATCTCCACGTAGTACCAGATCCCGAGGATCTTAAGAAAGCTAGAATGAGGATTTTTGAGTGAGGTATAGAGTGAGGCAGATATTCATAGCAGTTGGCGCAGTGATTAAAAATAGCGAAGGAAAGATATTACTTGTGCAGCATAAACCTGAGCGAGGGGGATATTGGAGAGGGAAGTGGATTTGCCCTGGGGGAAGATTGAGGCTAGGGGAATCCATTGAAGCTGGGATCAAGCGCGAGGTTAAGGAGGAAACTAATCTAGAGATCGAGCTTGAAGAACCATTAGTTCCCTTTGAGAGAATAGTTAAAAGAGGTAATAAGATAGAGCTCCACGTTATATATATAGATTACATTGCAACTATAGCTGGTGGGGCTCTAAAGGTTGGAAGCGATGTGGGAAAAGCTAAGTTTGCAAGCTGCGATGAAATTCGCGAGATGTGGAGCGAGCTTCACGAGGATACTCAAAAGCTATTGAAAATCGCAGGAATAATTTAACCAAGGATAATTAATTAAAAGCAAATATTTTACTAATATTAGAAATTTTACCAAGATTTAGCTCTCAATTGTTAAAGATTTCAAAAATTTTATATATTGCTTCATCATAATATGTTTTTAAAGATAAAAGGGGGAGTATAAAATTCTCCTTGGGTTTACAAAGGAAAAGGAAGATGAAGAGATTAAAGCGTGGGAGCTCTATCAAGATTTATTTGAAAATACTCAGGATGCAATATTCAACTTAGATTTTAATGGCAACTTCACAGCAGTTAATAAAAAAACCGAGGAAATAACTGGCTACAGGCGAGAGGAATTAATTGGCAAATCCGTAGTTACAATTCTCCCAAATAGACTTCACGATCGAGCTATATCTAAAATCGCAGAACTAGAGAGTGGAAAATTACTTGGGCCTTTTTTGATTGAGCTTAAAACAAAAAAAGGCGCCAAGCCAGTTGAAATCACAGCTAGGTTGGTTAAAATCAGGGATAAAATGATCGCCATTCAATGCATAGCTCGAGATGCAACAATAAGAGTTGAAATGGAGCGGGAACTTAAAGAAACTAGAGATCTTCTGGATATAATCTTAAGCAACATAGATGAATCCATCTTAGTGGTAAATCGAAATTATGAGATTTCAAAAATCAAAATTAAAAATAACAATAAAGAGAAGGGAATAATAGGTAAATCTTGCTATGAATATCTCCATAATTTAGCTAATCGCTGCACGCAATATCCATGTCCAGTGGAAAGAGTATTTGAAACTGGCAAGCCATTTAGCACAACTCACGTTCACTTCATAGAGGGCCAGCCACATATAGTGGAAATAGAAGCATATCCTCTATACGACTCAAGGGGAGTGGTGATTAAGGTAATTAAAGTCATGAGAGATGTTACAATAAAAAGAGAACTGGAACGCCAAGCTAGAGAGAGTAAAGAATTTTTAGATCAAGTTATCGAGAATGCATATGATATCATATTTGCACTTGACTGCGAGGGGAAATTTAAATTAATAAATCAAGCAGCGGAAAAAATAACTGGATATAAACGAGAAGAATGGATAGGAAAGCCCTTCTCAGAAATCATAGCATCTGGATATCTCTCTATAGCTCTAGACAAATTCAAAAGGGCATTGAATGGTAGAGAGGTCAAGCCATTTGAAATTGAGATAAATAGCAAAGATGGTAAAAGAATACCGCTAGAGATAAACGCAAGGCCAATCCGACAAGATGGAAAGATCTCAAGCGTGGTTTGCATAGCTCGAGATATCGCTGAAAGGAAAACTGAACAAAAAGTGGAGGAATATGCTTCTCAATAAACGTGAAAATATATTTGATTGGAAAAAGCTCACAATTGTAATTGAAAACTCATGCCTAAGCTGAATAATCTGAATAAATCAAGCGAAATGGCAAATAGTGGGAGGCCCATCAGAGAGATTAAAGACCTAGGAGGGAACTATGGAAGGTCTTAAAAAAGTAATGATTGTTGACGATGAAAAAGATGTAGTGAATTTATTTGAGGAAATGCTCTCAGATAACTATCAAGTTATAAAGGCATATAGTGGTAAAGAATGCCTTGAAAAACTTAAACTTCATAAGCCAGATTTAATTCTGCTTGATATATTGATGCCTGAGATGGATGGCTGGCAAGTACTTGATAAGATAAAGCAGGATGGGGAATTCAAGGATATACCAGTGATTATGCTAACAGCAGTTAAACCAGATTTCAGCATACTTCAAAAAGGCATTGAAAACTACATAGTTAAACCAGTGTCACGGAGCGATCTCTTAAACACAATTAATAATTTCTTCCAAGCTAAAGAAAAAATGGCGCAGTTTGAAGCAAGAGCTCTAGCTATTGGCGTGGCAAGGAATTTGATAGAGGAATACAAGGAAAAAGCTAGGCGACTCGATGTTATCGAGAAACTATCAACACTTCTCAAGCAAATCTTCACCCAGAAAGCAATGGAAAGCAAAGAAAGCACTCAAAACTTAATGAAGAGTTTGGATAGGGCAATTGATCTACAGAGAGAGGAAGTACATCGCCTTCAAGTTGAAATTGAAAAATACTTCAAAGACCCAAGTGAGCTAAGTGCATTCTTCGATGTTGTAGAGTGGAGTGCAAGGAAAAAGAAATATGAAGTAGCAGGCTTAGGGTATAAGCGAAGACAGTGGTTTAGCTAGGCTATGGCTTCTTCAAAGGGATTTCTATGAATGAAACCTTGACCTTCTCTCCCTTCTCACTCTGCACTTCCTCAGTACCAATTTTAATGTCCCCCACTGTTAAATCCTGCATGAATCTATTCCTAGCCACTTCCACCACGTCTACCGCTCTCGAGATTGCCCTTCCCCTTGCTTTAACAACAACTTCTTTTGCACCTTCATTGAACTGCGTTACAGTTGCAAGTACATAGTTCATTATGGGTTTATCTCCAACGCGAATAACATTATCTTCTGGCATCTTCGAAACCTCTGTGCAAATATTCTATTTTGGATTAGATAAACCTTATCTCTTTTAAGCAGCAATTCGATATTCTGTGGTTAGTTTAGAGGAGAAGATAAAGGCAATAGAGGAAGAGCTTAGATGCACACCTTATAACAAAGCCACTGAAGCGCACATAGGGCGCTTGAAAGCTAAATTAGCTAGACTGCGCGAGGAATTAGAATCACAAGCTGCTAGGAGAACAATTTCGAGAGGGGCTGAGATAAAGCGCTGTGGTGATGCAAGAGTGGTTATAGTTGGCTTTCCATCTGTTGGGAAATCAACTTTGTTGAATAAAATTACTAATGCAAAATCAGAGGTAGGCGAGTATGATTTTACCACTCTTAAAATAATTCCAGGTATAATGCTGCATAAGGGAGCGAGGATTCAAGTGCTGGATACACCTGGATTAATAGAGGGCGCGGCTTCAGGAAGAGGTAGAGGTAGAGAGGTGATCTCCATCATAAGGAATTCTGATTTAATACTTCTTTTAATAGATGTCTTCAATCCACAGCAGCTGGAAATAATTAAGAGAGAGTTATACACTGCTGGGATTAGGATCAATGAAAAACCTCCTGAAGTATTTATAAGGAAAAAGGCCTCGGATGGTATAAAAATAAATTCTTTGGTGGAGCAAGAGTTGGATGAAAAAACTATAAAAAATGTGCTTAATGAGTATAGAATACATAGCGCTGAGGTAATCATACGCCAGAAAATAACTCTAGAGCAGCTCATAGATGCAATTCTAGGTAATAGGAAATACATTCCCGCGATTGTAGCAATAAACAAAATTGACCTAGCAAGCAGGGAATACCTAGAGGCCGTAAAACTACCTGAGGATGCAATCTTGATCTCTGCCGAGAGAGAAATCGGCTTAGAGAAACTTAAGGATGAGATCTACCGTGCTCTTGACTTCATAAGAGTCTATTTAAAGCCACCTGGCGAGAAAGTAGATATACAAGAGCCAATGATCCTCAAAAAAGGTGCTACGGTAGCAGAGGTCTGCGATCGCTTGCATGGAGAATTCAAGCAAAATTTCAGATATGCTCAAGTCTGGGGGGAATCTGTTAGATATAAAGGACAGAGAGTTGGGCTGAATCACGAGTTGAAGGATGGAGATATATTAACAATTTTCATCAAACAGCGCTGAGATAAAAAATCGAAGACCTTTATATAAAATCAAAAACCTTATGAGAATAGATAAGCTAATATAAAACAGAGCATGCCCCTTCCAGATGTTCAAGCTACGAGGCCTGAGATATCCATAGATTTAACTAGGGTAGGTGTTACTGATGTTAAAAAAATTGTAGAAGTAGCTAGGGATGGGAAGCGCCCAATCGTGCTTATGTCAACCTTCAGTATTTTTGTAGACTTGCCTTCAAATAGGAAGGGTGCAAATCTTTCTCGAAATTTTGAAGCAATCGACGAGGTTCTAGAGGAAGCACTTGCCTCCCCTGTTTACGAGATCGAAGAGCTGTGCAGCGAAGTCGCTAGGCGTCTTTTATTGCGACATGAATATGCATCTCGCTCTGAGGTGAGGATGAAGAGCGAGTTGATGATTAAAAAGAAAACTCCAAAGACAGCTCTAGCTTGCCAAGAAGTAGTTGACATATATGCGCAGGCTGTGGCAACTAGAAAAAACGGCACGACTAAGGTTAAGAAAACCATAGGCGTGGAGAAACTTGGGATAACCGCTTGTCCATGCGCTCAGGAGATCTCTAGGAAAAAAGCTAGAGATAAACTCAGGCAGCTTGGAATGGATGAGAAAAATGTGGAAATTTTCTTAAGAGAAATTCCAATGGCAACTCATAATCAGCGTGGTCGAGGTATAATCTTCATAGAAGTGGACGATGGATATGAAGTTCCAATTGAAAAGTTAATAGCAATTATTGAGCAATCCATGAGTTCGCAAACATTTGAGCTACTAAAGCGGAAGGATGAAGCTGAGATCGTTGAAACAGCTCATAAAAATCCAAGGTTTGTTGAGGATTGCGTTCGCTTAATGGCTCAAAAAATCGTTAAAACTTTTCCAAAGCTCCCTGATGATGCAGTGGTAACTATAAGGCAGATAAATGAAGAAAGCATACATCGCCATAACGCATTTGCTGAGCGCGTTGCCTCAATGGGGGAATTGAGAAAAGAATTAATTGCAGAAAGTAAGGCTTTTTGAAATAAAATAAAAAATTAAATATAAATTTATTTTTTAAGTGATTCCAGCGCTATTTGAACCATTTGCTTATACTGCTCAAGCTCACAGTTATAATGCTGCTTTGCCTTCAAAGCTTCTTCGCTATTTGAATTAAATATGCGCTCTAGTGTTTGTTTAGCAGTATCAAAAACCCAGATGTCCCGCGCAGATTCCTCTACAGCTTGAATTACCTCTGGTCTTATAGTTATAACCTCGCCATTCTCCGTCTTATAAAAAGCTGGTTTACCCACGACTGCTATGAAGCAAGGTGGATTCAACTTTGCAAGTGCTTGTGCAGCCTCAGGCTGATATTGCCCTGCGTGGATTGTGAAAGCACCAGTTGGATCAGCTATTCTAGCACGCCATGAATCGCTGCTTATGTTTTCCTTCTCAAGCAAGGTGCCAATTATGAATAATCGATTGCATTTCGCACCAGTGGGAGTTAGCAGATATATAGGTGAATATTGATCCTCGCTTTCCTTGAAGATTAAATTTGAATCACTAAATTCCCTCGCGAAAACTCGCCTTGCGATTTCTCTCCTCTGCATTTCCTATCCCTCCATAGCGGCGATTAATTCATCCACGCCGTCCTCGTAGAAGTTTTCAAGTCGATATACTTCCTCTGCAAGTATATATCTCCCAACCCTAGGCCCTCTTACTCGGAAATAGCGTCCCACTATTTCCCCTTTGATTTCATCTAATACAGCATTCGCATCCAATGCAGCTAGAGCCATTTCCTTTGCGCTCTCCAACGTGGTTCCAGTGATTTGCTCCACCATTGCTCTATTTAGAATTATATCTTGTGTCTCTCTACCAGTATCAATTACTGCTTTCACACGCAAGTCGTATTCCCCAGTAATTGACCCATGTTCAGCACAGATACCTCGAGTAAGAACGCGCTTGCAACTTGGACAGCGCTTGATCAATCCACTTCCAGTTTGAATATCGATGAGCGCTCCCTCAAGCTCAACGATTGGATTGCTCACCTCAATCTCTTCAGCTATCTCCTTAACTTTAGTTTTTCTATTGAATTTAACACTAAACCTTCCCTGCCATTCATCGCTCACAGCTCTTTTAATGTGATAGCACTTCCCCTCCTCAAGAGGTGGTAGATTTGATTTAACCCAGTTGATGAATTTTATAACCCCTGTTTCATCGCCAAGCAAGCCCACTTGTTTTATCGCAGGATTCTCAGGCATCCAAAGCTGTATAACTCTAACTTTCAAATCTACCCAGCTACCAGCTGCTTGAATCTGCTCAATCTTAGTTATACTTTCAGCTGGACTGTAAAATTGCTCCTTGGATAACTTAGAACTGCGGAGCATTTGAGCTATTATGCTCTTCTTAGCCTCCTCCAGCGGCACTTTGAATTCATCGGTTAAGATCCTAAGCTTATCCTCTATATCCTTTTCATTGCATTCAACTCCAAGTTCAGTGAAGCGATGACATAGCTCTTCAGTGATCTTCTTAGTTTCATTCATCTCCATCACCTTTTTTGCATTTTTTTGAACACAAATTTTAAACTAGCTTGTGGGGTAATAAAGGTATGGATAGCGTAGTGAAAATAATATTCTTGTGCTAGGTTTGCTATTAATTAATATTCCTAATGAGAAATATTCCTAATGAGAAAACCTAATGAGTGCTATCTAGAACTCAAGATTCTCAACTCAAGTTCCTCAACTTCCCAGCGTATTTAGCCCACTTATATAGAGCTGCTAGAGCAGCAACTGCCTTTTCAGGTGCGTAGAGATAGCATGGTATTCCCCTATCCTCGAGATATCTAGCAGCTTCTTCCACTTCTATATCTCCTGAAAGCGAGGCCACAATTGGCTTCAAAAGGCCTTCTTTTCTGCTTTCCTCCACTGCTTCAGCAATAACCCTAGCAAATACCCTAGGAGGGGTTATAACTGTATGCCAATATCCAAATATTATAGCATGCACTCTAGGATCTCTAATTGCAATCTTTGCGGTTTCTGCTTGGACTTCTGGTGTTGAAGAGCCTGTTACATCCACTGGATTTTTAGTGGAGCCAAATGGAGGTATATATTTGCGAAGTGCTTGCTCTAAATCAATGGGTATCTCCATCGCTTTTAATCCATAGTCATATAATGCATCTGCAATTATAACCCCTAGGCCACCTGCGCTAGTATGGATCAAGATATTCTCACCCTCAGGTGGAGGGAGCATATAAAGTGCTCTTGCCCAGTCGAGGAATTCATCTAGAGTTCGAGCTCTTATAACTCCACTTTGCTTGAATGCTGCTTCAAATATCTCATCTGCACCAGCTAATGCTGCAGTATGCGATGCTGCTGCTCTCCTTCCTAAAGGTGTTCGCCCTGCTTTAAAAGCTATGACTGGTTTGTTCTTTGAAACTTTCCTTGCAGCTTTAACAAATGCAAGTCCATCTTTAACATCCTCCATGTGAATAGCGATCACCTTTGTATTTGGGTCTTGAGCGAAGAACTCTAGAAGATCGTCTTCATCGATATCAACTTTATTTCCCAAGCCAACGATGGCTGAAACCCCTATCCCTCTAGATCGAGTGAAGCCAATTGCAGCCATTCCAACTCCACCGCTTTGACATATAAGGGCAATTCCACCTCTCTTTGTATAGGGCGTGCAAAAAGTTGCACATAAATCATTATAGGTGTAGTAATACCCAAAGATATTTGGGCCGAGGATTCTCACCCTAGCTTTTTTAGCGGTTTCAATTAACTGTTGCTGCAATTCCACGTTGCCAATCTCGGAGTAGCCAGAGGTAATTATAACAGCAGTTGGCACTTCTTTTCTACCCAGCTCAATAATTACCTCATTGACCAAGCGAGCTGGCACTGCAATTATCGCTGTGTCAATGCTCTCAGGAATCTCTCCTACATTTCCATAGTACTTATATCCAAAAAGCTCTTCACCTGCTCTCGCTGGATTCACAGGGTATATTCTTCCCTTAAACCCGCCATCGATGATATTCTTCACAATTGAATAACCAACTTTACCAGGCTCACTACTGGCACCAATTATAGCAATTGATCTAGCATTGAACATGCGATTTAAAATATCTATAGCGTTGTTCATAAGTTAAACTAATTTTACTTCATATTCTTATCCATTTTTGATTTAATTTATATTTTTTATTTTTTAATTTGCACTCAAGATCTTGCTTCTCTTTCCAGCGTTGAGTTCAATTTCTCCATTGAAGCCTGCTTTGGCATAGCAATCTAGAATTTTAACCTTGCATCCAACTTTAGGCTTAAGCTTGAGAAATTCATCTATCTTATCCATCCAGAGCGCGACTCTAATTGCCTCCCCACTTTTATCTTTTATTTTAATATTCAAAACCCTTCCCTTGCTACCATCCCTTCGGGTGAATTCTCTAGGGAGTTCTATGTTAACGATTTCCCCTTCAATGTTATAGCTTTTATTAGCCTCTATCTCGCTAAGAAGAGTTATATTCTCACTATAATTAACATCAGTAGAAACCTTATGAATCTCCCCCCCTCTTCCAAGGTATAGCTCTATTCTACCATATTTCTCCTTAGAATAGACATTCTTGATTTCAATAACATCCCCGATCTTTAAATTCTCTACCTCAGTAGCTACATCGTTCCAGAGAGTGAGATATGCTTTACCTGTTTCATCTCCTAGTGTTAAACTTGCTAATTTGCCTTCTTTTCCATCTCGCCTTTGAAATGTCTTAACAGGTGTAATTTCCAAGATCTTAGCGGTTAAATTAACCCCGAGCATCCCTGGTTTTATCTGAGCTATCTTCAGCTTTTCTACTTCTTGCTGCAGCTTGATGATCTCGAGCGATCCATTTCTACCAACGCTCACCTCTATCCCTAGAGTGCCTTTTTTAACATATCCATTAACTCTTATTCGACTCCCAACTTTAAGCTCGCCTGTTTTAACGAGATCTGCATATTCATCCCAGAGGGCAACTTTTATGGAGCCAGTTTCATCTTGGACTATGATATTAACAACTCTGCCAATGCTACCATTCTCGCGATTAAATTCCCTGCCCTCGAATATGTTCTTCACATATCCAGATAAGGTAATTCTCTTTTTCTCCTCGGTGATCTCAGCTATCTTCACAGTATTATCGTATCCTAAATCGTGTGCAACTAACAGCGCTGCTGTGATTTCATCGCATAGCCCACCCAATAATTCAATTTTCTCTGCAACGCGCTTGTTAAATTCCTCCAGAGAAATTCCCTCAAGTTTTTCATAGATCTCAAGCAAGTTCATTAGGAGGCTAAATGTTCTTCTGGATAATTAAGTTTATCCTCGAAAAATATTCTCGAAAAATATTTATCTTCCTTTCATTAAACCCAGAAATGGGGAAAATCATTTGGTAGATTTTTCACCTGAAAATTTAAGGGTTATATTCCCAGTTGGAGGAGAGGCAAAGCGATTGCGCCCTCTTACCTCTGAGGTTTCCAAGGCTTGCGTTAGACTTGTGAATAGACCTTTAATTGAGATCTCCATGGCTAGTTTAGCTAAACAAGGGGTTCGCAACTTCATCTTCGGTGTAAAGGGCTATGTGAATTATAAAAGCCTACATGATTATTTTAAAGAAGGAATTGGCTTTTCAACGCAATATAAGATTGAGCCAAGGGTTCACATCAAATATGCACCGAATGAAGATGACGTTGGAAGCGCTGATTGCGTGCGGAGATGCATTGAATATTACGATATACAAGAGCCTGTATTTGGGGTTCAAGGTGATAATATATTTGATATAGACCTTCAAGATTTAATTAACTACCACTGTGAGAAACAGGCTTTAATGACCATCGGGCTTACCAATGTAGAACAAGTTGAGGACTATGGAATTGCTGATTTGGATAAAAATCTTAGGATTAAAAAATTCGTGGAGAAGCCTAAGAAGGAAGAGGCTCCGAGTACTCTCGCTAATACTGGGATATATCTCCTTAGCCCTCAAATTAGAGAAGTCTTTAAGGAAAAGCCCGTTAAAGATATGATCTTTAAGCAAAAGCGCCTTGACTTTGGCATGGACTTCATTCCATATTTAATTGAAACCCAGAGAGAGGTATATGGGTATATCTTGAGGGGCACTTGGTATGATGTAGGTACACCTAAGCGCTATCTCGATGCAATGATTCAAATTTTACACGGGCACTTAAAGTGCTTGAGTGATTTTGGAGGTAGAATCTCTGAGGATGAAGATATCTGGATTGAATGCTTGAGTTTAGAGTCAGAGAAAAGGAAAAATGAAATAATTGAGAAAATTCGCAGGGAGAAAATAAAAATCGAGGGCCCGGTTTTAATAGGGAGGCATTGTCAAATAGGGGATGGGGTTACAATTAAGAGTTCCTGCATCGATAACTTCACCATAATTGGTGATGGCTGCTATATAGAAAAAGCTGCTATTTTAGATCGAGCTAGAATTGGTGAATATGCTGAGATTCAAGAGAGCATCATAGGGAGGCATTCAATAGTGAAATCCTCAAAGGCGAAGCCTACTAAAATCAAAGCAATAAGCGTGTTGGGCGATGATGTTATCGTGGAGGAAGGCTGTGAGATCATTGCCTCTAAGATATATCCACATTTATGCGTTATTAGCGGTAAGAAACTGCTCTATGAAGACGTGGTTTCTTAGTTTTTCCTTTTCTTCCCATTTCTCTTTCTTTGTCTATCTAAGAATTTTAGGAATTCAGCTGTGGCATCGCAGCATTTCTGAATTTGTTCAATAGTGAAGCCCTCATGCTTGTTGCAGAAAATAGGAGTATCTTCTTTTTCACCCTCTATAAGCCCTGCCCATATTTCTTTAGAAACATCTGAATCGCATTCAGCGAGACATTCAAATCTCACATTACCAACTCTAATGATCTTATACTTCCCTTTTTTAAGTTCCAATACCTCGATCTTCAGTTTTCGAACAATTTTATCCTCAATCCATTCCTATGTTACTATTAATATTTAAATTAACCCCAAAAATTATAAATTATTTTTTAATATTAATTTAATATTAAAATTGAGTTAACTTCAGCTGCATAGCTCTGCATTTCTCCCCAGGTATCTCAATTGGGTAAATCCCAGTTATGCATCCAAGGCATAAATCGTCAGCTGGAATTCCTATGGATTTGATCAAGCCATCAAAGCTGATGTAATGGAGGGAATCAGCGCCCATTAAATATTCCACTGCTTCAATTGTTTTATGTGCTGCAATTAACTCTTCCCTAGTTGCCATATCTATACCTAGATAACAAGGGGAGATGATTGGAGGGCTTCCAACGCGATAGTGCACTTTCTTAGCCCCTCCTTCTTTAAGCATGTTTATTATTCTACGTGAAGTAGTGCCTCTAACAATGCTATCATCCACTACTATAAGTCTTTTATTCTCAATATTCTGGCGAATTACATTCAGCTTGAGTAAAACTGCTGTTTCACGCATTTCTTGAACTGGCATGATGAATGTTCGACCGACATACCGATTTTTCATGAAAGCTTCAATAAAAGGTATTCCTGAGTACCGTGAATAGCCAATTGCAAAAGTAGTCCCTGAGTCTGGCACTGGTGCAACTGCATCTGCTTCAACCCCTGCTTCTCTAGCTAGGGTTTCACCTATTCTCAAGCGAACATCGTAAACCAAGCGACCATCAATTATAGAATCAGCTCTTGCAAAATAAACAAATTCGAAGAAGCAATGAGCTGAATTCTTAGCTTTATAAAGATGATGGAATTCAGGTGGACTTCCATCGTTTCTCAGAATCACAACTTCACCTGGTTTTACATCTCTTATTAACTTTCCCTTAAGCGTGTCTATAGCCACGCTTTCACTAGCAATGATATAGCCATCATCGATCTTGCCGATGCAAAGAGGTTTAAAGCCACAGGGGTCTCTAATTCCAATTACCATTCCATCTATAAGTACAGTTATGGAATAAGATCCATTTAAACGGCGCATCAAAATGCGAATGGCCTCCAATGGATCATTTGTCTTTATTAATTCCTTTACCAAAATATGGGCAATAACTTCGGTATCCGAGGTTGATAGAAAAACCCTCCCCTCTGCTTCTAATTCTCTGCGGAGTTCTCTAGAGTTAACTAAATTGCCATTGTGAGCAATAGCTAGCGTGCCATTTTTATAGTTAACTAGCATTGGCTGGGAATTCTCTAAACTTGAGCTACCTGTTGTGGAGTAGCGTACGTGTCCAATGCCAATGTTGCCCTTCAATTGAGCAAGGCGAGCTTTATCAAAAACCTCAGGTACAAGGCCCATGCCTTTATGGAAATTCATAGTATTAGAAAAAGTAGCTATACCTGCGCTCTCTTGGCCTCTGTGCTGCACAGCATAGAGAGCATAGTAGATGTTTAATGCAGCTAGGTAGTCGTCTTTACCCGAGTTAAGGGCAACTCCAACTACTCCGCATTTATCATGCAAACTTCCACCTTAATTAAAATTAATTGACATTTGCTTACAAATATATTTCTAAAGATGATAGTAACTAGTGAAGACCTGCTTTATCCTGCCATTCATAGCTCCTCCAGCGCTTCGATCTACCAAAGCCACATGAGGCGCAATAGCGCTTGCTTATGTTATAAGAAACGCTACCACAGCGCCTACATTTAACATGCACTGGAGTATGCCTCTTGCCCTTAGATGGCGTTCCTTTGCTCAATTCATCTCCTCCTTATGGTGAGACATAAACAATGGTATCTCCTCTTACCACGATTGTACCGAGTTTCTTGATCACTTGACCATTGACTAATTCTTCAGCTTTATCCAAGACTAAGTTCATGTGTGGATCATAGCCTTGAAGTTCACCTCTGAACTCCCTTCCACCCTTGAGTCTAACTATCACAGGCATATTCAATGCTGCATTTAATATATCAAGAGGTCTCTGAGCCATTGCTTTCCTCCATACCTCATTTGTATTCCCTTTATATATCTTATATATATCTCTATATCTATATCTCTATCCCCACTGGCATTTATAAAGCCTTTGAGGGTTTAAATAAGCTTCGCTGATGAATTCTTTGGGTAAAACAAAAAATTTAAACTAATGGAATTATATATAACTTGAGAAAACTGGAGCGTTATATGAGTGAGAATTAAATCCCGTCATTTCTTGAGAGATGATGTGGCCAAGAAAATCATAAACCAGCTAGTGAATATCTTTGGTTCAGAGATCGCGAAGTTCTTTGAAGGCAAGCAGCTTGAGTTAGCTGAAACTGATGAGCAAAGTAAATTTGTTTTAGTGGATGGTGAACCATTGATTTTCCTATTTGAAGACCAGCCTTTCCTCACACTCAAGGGCGCGTTGAAATTGAAGCCCAAGAAGAGGAGAGTTGTGATCGACATGGGCGCAGTGAAATTCATCTCCAAGGGTGCAGATATAATGTGCCCGGGAATAGTGGATGCTGATCTTGATATTCAAAAGGGTGACTTAGTGATCGTTGTAGATGAAGTGCATGGCAAGCCGCTTGCAATAGGGAGGGCTTTGATCTCAGGTGATGAAATGATGAGCGATAGGGGAAAAGCCATTAAGTCAATGCACTACGTGGGCGATAGAATCTGGAGGATGGAGATCTAGATCAATGCTTTAAGCAGAAAATCATAGTCCCAGCTATAGCTATAGAGCTGAGAGTTGCATTAAAATGGCTTGGGCAATTTGGATAACTGGTTTACCTAGTTGTGGGAAAACTACTATTGCAATTAAAACTAGAGAGATGCTTGAAAAAAACGGTGTAAAGGTGAAAATTCTTCAGCTTGATGAAATTAGAAGGGTTATAACTCCCAAGCCAAGGTATACAGAGGAGGAAAGGGATATAGTTTATGCTTCACTTGCATATATGGCTAAGCTATTAACAGAATCAGGTGTGAATGTGATCATCGATGCCACTGCGCATAAGCAGAGATATAGAGATCTCGCAAGACAACTCATCCCCAGCTTTTTAGAGATCTATGTTAAATGCCCACTTGAGATCTGCATTGAGAGGGAGAGGACAAGATTCGCGGAGTATTCACCTCGAGATATATATAAAAAAGCTCGATTGCCAAGTGCAACTGTGCCAGGAGTAAACGTGGTTTATGAAGAGCCAGAGAATGCGGAGGTAACAATTGATTCAAGCAAACTCAGCCCTGAGGAGGCTGCGGATAGAATTATTAATGCAATTTTAGAGAAAGGATGGATTTGAAGATGAATATTGAAAAATCAATCATAGAGATAGCGCAAGAAGTTCGAGATCGAGTTAGAGATTATGTCAAAGTGGATAAAACTTTTGGAGAGGAAATTGCCCGCCGAGGCAGCGATGTTACTAGGAAAATGGATTTATATGCAGAGAAAGCATTAGATGAGGCCTTAATGGCTCGTGATATACGGGCAAGGATAATCTCCGAGGAACTTGGGGAGAGAATAGTACCGCAGGATAAAAAGCCAGAGTGTACCTTGGTTTTTGACCCAGTGGATGGCTCAACCAATGCATTACTTGGCATTCCATATTACTGTGTCTCCCTAGCCTATTCCCCAAAGGTCAAAGATGTTTCATTTCACGACATAGAGATAGGCGTAGTATGCGATGCTAGTGGCAAAACATATAGCGCGGTCAAGGGCAAAGGAGCAGCTTTAAATGGAAATAAGTTGTTCCCGAAGAAGTATCAAAAGCACAAGTTAGTGATGGCAATTTATACATATGGTGCAAGTAAAATACCAATGGGAGTAATCGAGCTTGAGAAAAAAGTCATCGTGCGCATCTTCGGTGCAATTGCACTTGACCTCTGCTTGCTAGCTGAGGGCAAGCTGGATGCTGTGATTGAATCGAGGAATTTAATTAGCGCCCACGATGTACTAGCAGCTTGGCTCATTTTAAAAGAAGTAGGGGGGAGGATAACGGATTTGAATGGGAACGAGCTTGATTTAGAGGTGACTGCGAGGGGTTTCTCTTTAATTGCAACAATTGATGAAGCAACGCGGAGTGAGATATTTGAAAAGCTCAAGCTCAAGGGATTTGTTTAGTTGAAAAACTCAATAGCAGTTCTTCAAAGGAATCATAAACCAACTTCCATTTTCCCATGGACTCAGTTCTCATTAAAATAGTATTCAGCTCTGGAAAAATACCATTGATGGCTTTTAAATCTCTGACTTCATCATCTATAAAAAAAGCCTCCCTTGGATCTATATTATAGCTTGTGAGATAATGACGCACACACTCAGCCTTGGTATAGCAGCCATAGGAGTTATAAGGCATTAGATATATTCGCTCGATTTCATATTCATTCTTAGCCTCATAATATCTCTTGAAAAATCTATCAAGCGCGATCTTAGGGTGCTCTAAGATTTGGGTAACTATTTTCCAGTGGTTCTCGCAGATTAATACAATTTTAACATTGCTGAGTACTAAAAATTGAAGGAAATCACTTGCTCCTCGCGTTTTTATTATAATTCCATCTTCAATGTTCCTATTAAGCTGAAGTCTATTCATAAGAGAGGTGAAGCAATATTTCCCATCGCTTCTGCGCCAGAGCGTTCCATCGCCATCGAGAAAAGCAACTTTATAAGCATTCATTTACAATCAAAGTTATATTTGCAATTTTAAATAACTTTTTAAAATGGGAATACCCCATATGGCAATTAAACCTAGGGTTATAATGATCTTTCTAAGCAATGGTATACCTTTGATTATATTCCAAATCGCTTCAGCCATCGATTGAGTCTTGGAGACTCCCCCGTAAGCGATGTTATCACGCTGCACATAAACATGATCTATCTGCACAATCAAAGTTGAGTTAATCTTAAGGTATTCCTGGACAGATTTAATTAGAATTGCTCTATCCTCGCAATCTCCCCTTCCATTCTTCAAGGTCTCGCTAGGAGTTGCCCAATATTCTAAGTTGTAATAAACATCATAGTCACTTGCATAGGGTATCTTGCTCAACACATATTCCTCAACTGAGCTATTGCTATTTGTAGCTTCCATGGCAAGTTCAATCACACTTGGGTCAAATGGGTCTATGAGGGACTCTAAGCCACGTTGTGCTCTATTGATCTGCTCTATAGCTAATGATATATTTGGGAAGAGCACTATTAACACTAATGAAATTGAAATTATGAACTTGGCTGCTATAAATTTAAGCCTCATGCCACGAATTTTAGTTAAGAATTTATGCGATAAAATTTTTACCTAAGACCGATAGATTAATTTTGAATGTCTCAGAAGTCTCAAAAATCTATTAAACCAGAGGATCAAAGGATAATATCTGAGCACGAGCGATGGCAGCTGCTATGTAAGCTTGAGAAAGAATTAACATTCGCAGGGGTAAGTGTGCCTGAGTCCCTGGAGATCAAAAATGAAGTTTTCCCTCTTAAGAACTATATCTTTGAAATGGTGAAGCGAAAGGGAACGATTTCAAAGGAGGAGCAAGAAGCTGCTTATAGCTTAATTGCTGAGTTAAAGCGTAAGAGGAAAGCCTTAATTGAGGAGATAAAAAAAGCTCCTATAACTAAGGAGATGGGAAATCAACTTCTCCAGCAGATATTTGGAATCGATCGCGCCATAGAGATCCTCTATAACTTAGATAAACCCAAGCCATCACTCGTTGAAGAGGTGAAGAAAGCTAGAGTTGCTGATGAACGAAGATGGCTTGATTTAATAAAGAGGATCTCCAAAAAAGACCAATGGGATGAGAAATTGCTTTAGTTTATTGATAGGTTTTAAGCTTTAATTTATTGATAGGTTTTAACAACCATCACTTGACAAGGTGATTCCGCGACTACTTTATCTGCAACTGCATCTAGCAAAGCAGCATAGTTTCTATCTCTCTCAGTTGAACCAAGCATTATCAAGTTATATTTCCCCTCCCTAGCTTCTCTCAAGATCTCCTCGCTTGGCGAGCCAAATAAAACCTTTGCTTGACTTGGTACATTCAATCTCTCAAAGTGAATCTTAGCTCTATTAATTATATTCTCAGCACTTGAGCCTCCCTCCCTCAAATTCGCTACATATAAGACAGTTGCTCTCCCTCCGTGTTTTTTAGCTAAATTAGCAGCTATTTCAGCTGCTTTCTCCGCGTGTTTATATCCAGAGGTTGGCACTAGAATTTGATTGCAATCCAAGCTTACATATTTGCGATAGCTCACCACTGCAACATCACAAGTGGCATAGCGAAGCACTTCATCCACGATATTTCCAAACAACACACCCTCAGGTTCTAAGCGCTGGCTCGAGCCCATTAAAATTAAATCGCAGCGGTCAATCCTCGCTTCCTTAACTATTACTTCTGGGATCGATCTTGCTATGACGATTTTTGGTCTAGCTGCAATACCATTTTCAATTGCAACCGCTGCTGCTTCCTTCACTAAGTTGCGCGCTCTATCTAGTTTTTCCTCAGCTAGAGTTAATGGATGAGGCTGAGGCACAGCTATGACGTGTAATATTGTTAATCGAGCATTTGAAGTTAATAGATCCAAGGCTAATCTCACTAGTTCTCTCGCGGTGAGAACATTGCTCACTGGAATGAGGATATTTTTATACATATCCAACTATTAATTACAATTACAATACTTAAATGCTACGTACTATTAGAATACATGTACTATAGATACATGCAATACTCGAACTAGAATTATAAATTCAAATTGCTCAGCTTATTTTTAAGCGCCAAATCTTCGGTTTCTACGTTGGAAATCTCTAATTGCTCTTAGAAAATCTATTTTTCTAAAGTCCCTCCAGCTGATATCTGTGAAGTAAAGCTCTGAGTAAACTGCTTGCCAAATTAAAAAATCAATCAAGCGCTTGCTATCTGCCCTTATTATTAAATCTGGCTCTATCTTGAAGGTTAAATGGGCCTCGATTAATTTCTCATCTATATCTTCAACTTCTATCTCCCCCGCTTTGACCTTCTTCATTATCTCTCTAATAGCATTTGTTAATTCATATTTACCTCCATATCCAATTACTATTGTGAGCTGAGGCTGACCAGTTTTAATCTCTTGCTGCTTACCCTTGGTAAATATCGCTATGCCTATTTTAGCCATTGAGAATACTTTAGATGCAGTACTCAAAAGACTTTCCTCAACTTTTTTATTAAGATCCCCTACTTCAACAATGCTAATGTAAACAGTAATATTTTGAATTCCAATTTCACTGCACCATTCAACAAATGCTTTAAGGCGCTTCCAAGCATTTTCCTCCATCAAGTTATCCTCAGATATAACTAAAATAATATGCTTGGGGACTCTGCCTTTTTTAACCTGCTCTAGGATTCTCCTCTCATATATCGCGGTAGCTATTTCTTTCACTATCCTCAACTCTACAGAAAGTTTATTGACTTTTAAGGATTTAAATGATTAGCGTGCGCGAGGAAGTTAAAAAGCAACTTTCTTATATATCACTTGGCTTTTCAGCACTCGCGATTCCCTTTCTTGAACCTTGGCAGATTATATTCGCAATTGCTATCATTACCATCTTAATCATATACATTCCACCTAGAACTAGGTTTTTCACAGCAATAGCTCGAGAGATAGATTTAAAAGCGGGTTTTTTAATCAATGCAACGCGTTATAGCCTCTCATTTCTCATCCTAGCGATTCTTGTTTTGATAAACTTCCCCTTGTATTTACTTAGTGCTACAATTGCAATCGTTGCATTTGGAGATGGATTAGCTACCGTAGCTGGCTTGGTAGGAGATTTAAAGCAGGAGAAAACTCTTAGAGGTAGCCTTACCTTTTTAATCTTAGGAAGCATAGCTGCATATCTATCTTGCTCTTGGTATATACATTGGAGAGCTACTCAAGTATCTCTTGAATCCATATTCTTCTTAGCTGTAGTAGGAAGCGCAGTTGGAGCTTTGATAGAAGCTGTTTCCACTCAAACTAACCAAGGTTTAACAGTTCCAATTGGTAGCGCTATGGCAATGTGGTTTTTTTCAACCTTGAATTACTCAGTCTCCCCTATTTATTTGCTACTTGCGCTATCATTAACGCTTTCAATTGGCATTGCATCTTATAAATCAAATATAGCTGATTTAAGCGGCGTGTTAAGCGGCACGCTTTTGGGCATGCTGATAATCATATTCACCGATCTACGTTGGTTTCTAGTTCTCCTAGCTTTTTTAATCCTTGGGTCTGGGTTCACCAAGTATAAATATGCCTACAAGCTCTCCATAGGCGTGGCTCAGAGCAAGGGAGGTGCTAGGGGGGCGAGTAATGTCTTTGGCAATGGATTATCTGCCTTGTTTTTTGCAATTGCATATGGTGTTTATAAACAGGAGTTATTCCTATATGCCTTTTTAGGGGCAATATCAACTGCCACTGGTGATACACTAGCGAGTGAAATTGGAGGAACAAGTAAAAAACTCCCTGTTTTAATTACTAATTTAAAGCCAGTGCCCCATGGTACAAGTGGGGGGATAACCCTACTTGGCGAGCTTGCTTGCGCACTTGGAGCTGCTTCGATTGGGATGTTAGCTATAGCCTTGGCAATGGGTAGTGATTTAGAGCTATTGATATTCACTTTAATAAGTGGAATAGCCGGTGCTAATATAGATAGCTTGCTTGGAGCCACTCTTGAGAAAAAATATCTCTCGAACTCGATGACAAATCTAGCTGCCACTTTCTTTGGAGGATTAACCTCAGCTACCTTCTTCCTCCTCCTTTGAGGATATAAACTAGAGCTAAAATTGCAATTACTGCAATTGCAACCTCGAATCCAGGTGCTACTCTACGAGTGGGTGTTGGTTGGGGAGGCGTGGGAGTTTGAGTTGGCAAGCTAGTTGGAGTTGGGGTTACCTCATCGAGATTTGTGATCGCAATTGTACTTGATTTTGCTATAGCGCGATAGTTTTTAATATCCATATAGGTTGAGGTTGCTTGAGGTAGAGTAAAAGAACGATTAGTTATGATCTCGATCTCATATTTCAATGAAGCACTTTCACCTGCCTTTAAAACCAAGGTGTTTGAAACTAAACTACCATTAATTAACTTAGTGCTTTCCAAGGGTATTTCATCTGAGATGTTAACAGCACAGGTTCTATCCCCTGAGTTCATAGCGGTAATCGTTATGTTAATTCTACTCCCATTTTTAACAACTGTATTATCAGCTGTCTTCGTCAGCTCAATATATGGCCCGTGGACGATTAATTTGGGCTCCTCAGATTCGATTGAGTAATTAACTCCATTGTAAGTAAAATTGGCAGTTGCCTTTGGAAGAGTATAAGTACCTGGTTTTAATGGTATCATCACATAAAATGGAATTAATCTCTCTTTCTCAACCCCTGGTTCAAGTACATCGATCTTCATATTAGTCTGACCGCTTTTGAGTTTGAATTCACTTAAAAGGGAATCGTTTATTACCACGTCGTAGACTGGGAAGCTTCCATGGTTGCGTATAACCACAGTTACCCCTGAGGTTTCATCCATATATATACCTGTTTCAGTTGGAGTTGGAGTTAAATATCCCACGCTACCGGAAACCAATTTTATTATTTCAATCATGGATTCTATCTCTATTGCCTTTGAACCACTCCAAGTATAGGATATATTCTTTGCATCATAGCCAGTGGCAGTTACATTTATGTAGAGCGTGGTTTTATTAAGCAGTGATGGAGCATTTAATGTTAAGAGTATATCTGGTACTTGCTCACCTCTTTTTATCTCACTATAGCTCTTAGTTGTCTCCCCCATTATCACTTGCATACCACTAGTATCGATGTTCAATTTAACATCCCCAGCTCTCGCTCCTTTATATGAACCTGGAGAATCGCTCCCAGTGTTTTTGACCTTCACTGTTACTTGAATATATCTATTTGCTTTATAGCTATTTGCATCAGTGGTTACCTCTATGGAGAGCTCAGGTAATCCTCTTAAGGTAACATATAGATCGACATAGGCTTTATTAGGGGGCTCGATATATACATTGGAAACATCTATCCAGATTTCATCTTCTCCATTGTAATTCCAATGATTGCTTGGATAAACATTCATAATTCTCTGGTCGAGGTAAACCCCATCTTTATAGAGCTTTAGCTTAACACTTTTAATATCACCACTTACAGTGAAATCCGCGGCTTCAATTGTATAATTTCTAAAATTAGCTTTATCCCCCCAGTAAAGCTTTGCAGATTGCTGAGATTCCATCTCAATTGGAGCTGAGTAGCTTTTGCAGATATATGGAAGGGTAAATGCAAATAAAGCAAGGAATAACGCTATTCTCCAGTTCATCTTCTATCTTATCATAATTATGATTGATTTCTATATATATTTTTTGAGTTTTCAAACAAAAAATTCATAAAATTTATAATATATATCAAATTTCTAATTTTTTTTGATTTTAGATTTCTCTTTGCATAAACTTTTTATGCATTGTAGATGAATTCACTTGAACTAAAAGTAAAATAAGGGTGAAAAATTGGGTAGAAAAGAAGTGATTCAAGAAATGCTTAAATTACTAGAGAAATATCCAGATAAAGCACCTCATCTACCATGGGGCTTGAAAAACTGCCCAATGTGTAGAAGCGACTGCTGCAAATGGATAAGCAAATGCAGAGCTCGAGATCGCTATCTAGAGCCTCCTTATTGCAAAGTGGTATTCTATGAAGATGGCGAGTGGAATATTGAAAAATTGAGGCAGTACTTGCGTGGGTTAATCAATGCAGAACAAACATAAAGCTTATTGGATAAGAGAGTGCAAATGTTCTTAAGGGGCAGTGGGGTAGCCTGGTCTATCCTCGAGCCTTTGGGAGGCTTGGACCGCAGTTCAAATCTGCGCTGCCCCATTTTTGATAATTCAATTTTAATTTTAATTTCAAAATTAAATTTTAATTTTTTAAAATGATGATATTATGATGAGTTTATTATCAATTTTGATATTGTGATAACAAAATTTATTTTATAAAAATTAGATTTTATTTATAATGATTGCAGATGCAAAAGCTCAGTTGAGCATGGACTTCCTAGGTGGATTTGTAATACTCTTCTTCAGTTTAGTAACAGTTTTAATATTTCTACCAACTTTATTCAGCACTCTTCAAAACCCAAGCATAGATCTCCACCCAGTGGCATATAGAACAAGTGTATTACTCGCAGAAGACCCAGGTTGGTGGAGCAATATCACAGTTGGCGAGCAAGGCTACAACTGGGAAGATCACTTGAACTATACTAGTAGAATTGGCCTTGCAAGCGTTAAATATGGAAAGGGAGATGCATGTATATTGGATAGAAATAAAACTCTAGCGCTTCTCACTCTATATAATAAATCGGATTCCACAAGCTATGGAAAAATTCAAGATCTCTTGGGCTTGAAAAGCTCAACGCGAAAATACGACTACAATATAACATTCAAAATCCTGCCATCGGGAGCGATATGGAAAATTAAGCGGAATGAAAGCGGAGTATATAAAGAATATAATATGACATTTGGCAGAGAAATACCAAACTCTGGCAATGTGGAGAAAGTGGTGCGCATATTAAGAATTTATAAAGGATTTTACCCTGAATACATGCCATACATAGTCCCAGGTATAAACCCAGAGGAGAGGTGGTATCCAAACTGGCCAGATGGATATTATCCCTTTGATGATATAAATGACGATGACAAAGGACAGTTTGACCACCCGCTCTTACTGAGCTATCCACTGGGGTATTTCAAGATATATAATTTCGGCAGAGAGCCAAGTGCTACAGCTGTAGACGATCTCGACCTATATGTAACAACTGATCTCACTCAAACTGAAAATCGTTTATTGCACGCGAATCCCAACCTCGTGGTTTCTTGGAACAACAACACCGGCTGGAGCGGGCCAT
Source organism: Methanocellales archaeon (assembly GCA_038850275.1). GTDB lineage: Archaea > Halobacteriota > JAWCLZ01 > JAWCLZ01 > JAWCLZ01 > JAWCLZ01. Next base: position 90,339 of record JAWCLZ010000002.1, read on the forward strand.
ATTGGAATGGCACTGATTGGAGCATAGACCCAGGTACTGGTTTGAAGTCACGCAATTTCGAAGAAGAAATCAATAGCAAACTTGAAGACCTAAATGCTAGCGATGGACAGCTATTTTTGCTTTCAATTAAATATCACAATGCACAAGGAGATGTCTCTGCACCCAATGCAGTGACTTGGCTTGAAGATCCTTGGCTGCCAACGGGAGAAGACATTCGTGGATTATTCAAACTGGAGGTATGCATATGGTAAAAAGCGAAGCACAGGTTTTCACCCTCGAGGGCTTGGGCGCGGCTGTGATAATAATGCTTGCATTATACTTCATGCTTCAATCCCCAGTTATCTTCACCCCTCCAACTGCGCAGCATTTAAATGTTCAACTTTCCCAACTCGGTAGAGATGCACTTCTAGCGCTTGATATAGAAGTGCCTAGCAATAGTACTCTTGCTAATTATACTTTGAAGAGCTATTTAAAAGCAATTAATAAAAGCGACCTTAAGATTCCAACTCAAATGAGAAAAGACCTATGCTCTCTTCTCCCGAGGAATGTGATGTTTAACGTGGTTTTAAGCTATGTTAATTTAAGCGGGGTAAACATAAGCGAGGGGAATTATACCATGCTAAATATCACCACTCTTATCTTAAATTCTGATAATACTACTGAATTCATAACCAATCTCACGCCTCCTCAGGATTCCACAACTGCTAGCCATTTAGTAGTGCTCTACGATAGCGAGCTTAGCGAGGACTCGCCATTCAAAGTAAATGCAACTGAAATGGGAACTGAGCCTGAGAGAATACCCCACGTTATAGAGGTGAGACTTGAGCTATGGTATGTTTAAGAAATGAAGAAGGGCAGATCATAATATTATTTGGATTTTTAATAGCAGCTAGCTTAATCGTATTAGCTGTGCTTTTAAATACTGTGCTATTCTCAGGCCAGCAGGCAGTCGTTGGGGAGTTTACCTTCCCTAAATATGAGATACAGGATATAAGGCTTCAAACTCTAGAGCAAGCTAAAATTGCGGCAAATCGCTCGGAGTTTAAAAATGAAACTATATTTAATGAGATAATTGAGCTATATAGTAAGCAAATCCTAGCATTATATAGCGAGAGGGGTGCTTATGCTTTAGTCACAATTAAGCCTGTGAAGAGTGGAGAGAATATAACTTGGGCTCAAGTCAAGGTAATCTACAACGATATGTATACTGATTACAAAAGTGTGGATGTGATCTATGATTTAAAGGGGGAATAATTGGAATATGAATAAAATGAAGAAGAATATGAATAGTAATACTAAGTGGAATAAATTTGTTAATAATACTCAAGCGGTAACTCCAACCTATGAATATATAATACTCATTGGAATTTTAATCGTCTATATCACTCTCTTCCTCACTATTTACGCTGATGAATTTGGAATAGCACCTTTGAGAATCGCAATGCAAACGCAGTTCGAGGATATTGGCAATGATATTAGCTCAAAAGTCGTGGATATGTATATAATTGCACCTGAATCAGGCTATTTAAAAACCAAATTCTACATGCCTCAAGCAGTTGGTAAATATGAATATAAAGTTGAATTCAAAGAAATAGGACTTGACCAGCAAATTTTGGTTTCAGCGCTGAGGTTTGAGAAAGAAGTAATGATCACTTTAAATAAAATAGGCTCAAGCTTAGGACTAACTGGCTCTACTTATAGTTCCACTCCTGAGCACTGGCTTATCTATAGCATGAGCTCGCAATATGATCTAACTCCAATTGCAGTTGCATATCCAAGGGAAGTCTCTTATAACCTCACTTCTGGGTGGAGTGATATAGTTGTTTTCGATGGAAGTGATTCAAAAGGTATAGGCGAGCTTCAATATAAATGGGACTTCAATGGCGATGGAATTGTAGACGCGACTAATGCAACTGAATATTATCAATACTCAGCTCCAGGTGTTTACAATGCAACTTTAACAATCTATGATCCAATTTTAGATAGAGAAGCTTCAACAACTGTTCAAGTAAATGTTACCACTAGTTATATCGAGCCATCCATAGATGCCTATAAATATGTATCTCCAAGGAGCTTTGGAGTGGGTAAACCAAGTTATACAACTATAGTGCTCTATGGCAAGGGAATACCTCAAAATGAATCCCATATTGATGTAATGCAAGTGATAGATGTCTCAGGAAGTATGGATCCAGATTGGCTAAAGATAGCTGGCGGTGATCCAGAAACAGGCTACACTCCATTCTCAAATAAGAGTATAAAGGGAACCGCTGGAAGCAAGATCTGGACTGAGAGCTTTAGTTTAACAAGCGCTGCTAATGAAACAATTGAAAAACTTCACGTTGAACTCTGGAATGTAAGCGGGAGTAATAATGTTGATCTCTACGTCAAGCCCCCAGGTGGAATTGCTGAGAGAGCGCAGACTATAACTCCTTGGTATGAGCGCTATGAAAAAGCAAATCCACCCTTAGGTAGCTATACCATCTACGTACTTGGAGACTTCCCAGTTGGGAGCCAGTCGTTTAAAGTGAATGTAAACAAGACCTCAAAGATTAGTATAAGTGGAGCTGTGGATACCTACACTTGGAGCAATACCACTTATAATTTGAACGTGGCTAAGTGGATGGAGACATATATAACTTGGCCCACTAGCTCAGTCGATCTAAATCTATATTTAACCGACCCGAGCTCAGCAACTTATGCTCCAACTTCAGCAAATCTCTCTTCGCCCTCTCGCAATTGGGAGCGAATTTATCTCACTAATATAAAAGCTGGGGACTGGACAGTTGCAGTTTACAACAATGGGTCTTACCCCACTTATAATGTTACAATTCAAGCTTGGTGCATCGAAGAAAACAAGGATCCCAAAGTGGATATAACCATGGATGGCTCTTCAACTGGTAAAAAAACCCCACATACCTTCACAGGTTTAACAGGCACTCATACCTTCACTGTGCCCAGCAGCGATTCAAAAGGACATCAATTTTGGAAGTGGAATGAAACTGGCTCTACAAGTAGAACGATAAGTGTGAGTTCAAGTGGAACTTATACCGCTGTATATCGCCAGCCTCCACCTACCCCTACACCAACACCAACTTTCACAATTTCAAATCCAGGAGAGCAGACTGTGTATCGAGGCAGCTCGAAATCAATAAGTATAACGGTAACAAGTTATTATGGCTATAACAAAGAGGTTAGTTTAAACGCTAGCGGAATGCCAAGTGGCACTACAATTACCTTCACTCCCGATAAAAAAACGCCCACATTTAGCTCTACAATGACTATAAATGTGAGCGCGAGTACGCCAACTGGAAATTATCCAATAACAATCATTGGCACTGGGAGCGATGGATTAGTTAAAACTCAAACATTCACATTATATATACCTGATTTCTCAATAAGTGCTTCTCCCTCTTCGGGGAGTGTTAAAACCACGGGCGGGAGCACCAATTATACCATTACCTTAACCTCGCTATATAAATTCGCAGGCAGCATCTCGCTCTCAATCTCAGGATTGCCAGCAGGTGCTAGTGCCACATTCAGCCCTAATCCAGTTAGCCTATCAGCTGGGCAAACTAAGACCTCAACCCTCACTGTTTCAGTGCCCCCTGGAACTCCAGTTGGAGATTATACCTTAACCATAACTGGCATAAGTGGAAGCCTCAGCCATTCAACAAGCGTAACTCTTAAAGTCATAATACCCCCACCTGGCTTGCTCTACTGGCTAGCTAGACTATATGAAATCTCACTCCCAAGTCCATGGATCAGCGCTAGAGCTGCTCCAGGTGTAGAGAGCTTCACTGGATATATACGCCTTGGCGAAACTCCAGTAACAAACTTTAGCGGCAATATAACTGCAAGCGAGCCGCCTAGGTGGGATAATACTGAGAGTCCAATCTTGATTAATGAATCCATTGAGAACTTCAAGATAAGTTTGAATTACTACGATGAATATGGGAATGAAAGTTTGCACTTCTGGGTAAGTAAAAATGGCGCTCCTCCAGTGCTAGTAGCTGGATTAATGGGTGAGTACTATGACAACATGGATTTAACCAATTTGAAATTAACTAGACTAGACCCAGTGGTAGACTTCAACTGGGGCTCAGGCTCACCACATTCTTCAATTGAAGCTGATACCTTCTCAGTTAGATGGACTGGCTATGTTAAAGTGGATAGGTCTGAGACTTATACATTTTATGTAGTTACAGACGATGGAAGTAGGGTATGGGTTGATGATACGCTTATCATCGATTCTTGGATTAATCAATCAACGACTGAGCGCAGTGGAAGTATTTATCTCGCTGAGGGCTGGCATAAGATAAAATATGAATATTATGAGAACACTGGAAGTGCAACTGCTAGATTGCTATATTCCTCTCCAAGCACGCCTAAACAAGTTATACCGCAGGATCACCTGAGCCCAGTTAATATGAAGGGCAATGTATGCATAAATTATACTGAGACAAATGTAATTGCACCTGCTACTTACACTATTTATATAACTGGAACTTTCCTCAGCGGTACAAAGGATTTTGAACTGCAAACCTATATGGCTAAACTAGATGCAGCTAGGATAAGTGGTAAAACCTTTGAGGATATGTTGAATAGCTCTTCAGATAAATCTGGATTAGTTTCATTTGGTGGCAATGCAACTATTATTAACCAATCAGATGTGAGGTTGATTCAAAGTCTAACTTATAGCCATAGCCTTGTTAAAGCTGGCTTCGATTTATTAGAGGCGCATAATGGCACGCCAGTGGGTGAAGCCATCTATGTTGCAGTTCAAGAGCTAAATAATTCCTCGGAGTTCTTCACTGAGAATGATCGCACTCGAGTGCCTGTGATAATCTTGCTCTCAGATGGACTGCCAACCCTCCCAGCAACCCTTGAGGAGATCTCTGAAAATAATTATACTCGAGCTATTCAATATGCCCTTGAGCAGGCTAATATTGCGAAGAGCATGGGTATTTTGATCTATGCAATTGGATTTGGAGTTGATGCTGACATGAATTTCCTCGCTAACATCTCAAGTGGCGAGGGCTTTTACTTCTTCGCTGCTACTAAAGAAGAGCTTCAAGCGATTTATCTGCAAATAGTTAAGGAACTTAGGGAATATGCTGGTAGAAATGTAGTGATCACTGATGTAGTGCCAGCTGGTATAAATGTAGTAAGCGCACCAGGAGCGAGTGAGATAATTAATAATGATGATGGAACTACAACTATTATCTGGAGAGTAGGTGGAGTTAAAATTTATAGACATGGTCAAACACCACTGGTGAGGAGATTGGTGATATCAACTATGAGCACTGGTTCCACTAATGCCAATGTATATGGTCTCTCCAATGTTACTTATACCAATGTTATCACAGGTGATCTAACCACTTTTGTATTTCCTGAGACGAATATCTACGTTAAACCAGTTGGCAGTGGACAGATGAGTATGGAGTGATGAGATGCTAAACTCAAGAGAAGCAGTATCAGAAGTAGTTGGATATATGTTGATCTTCACCATAGTGGTGCTCTCCATAGGATTGATGTATGTCTATGGCTATCCCATTTTAGAGGACCTTCAAAATAGAATTCGCTTTCAAAACGCTGAGCAGGGATTTGCAACTCTACAGGCTGATTTAGATAGAGTGGTATTTGACCAAGCACCTATTAAGACCACGAGGATAAACACAGGTGGGGGATCCATTCAAGCTGCTTCCTCAGGGGATAGAATTAACATAGTGGTTAACATTAGCGGGGAGAAGAAATATGAAGTTACAAGGGAACTTGGAATCGTGGAATATCGCCACTTGGGGAAGAGAATTGCCTATATAGATGGCGGGGTATTCATAAAAGAGGGCGAGCGCTCTTATCTTCGAATTCCACCTAAGATCTATGTTTACAATGACACTGAGACCTCTAATCTAACAGTTATAATCTCAATTTTCTCGATATACTGCAAATATCCCACGATGGGTGGGGGCGAGAGGGTATCAGTGTTGAGTAAATTTAATAGGTCGAGCACGAGTGCTTATATCAATCAAAGCTTTAACTCTAGCTTGAGCAATGTAACCATAGTTATAAATAGTAGTTTATACGCTGATGCTTGGGAAATGCACTTTAGCAATCTCAAAGAGCGGGCATACGTTGGGATAGAGGTCACGAGGTTGAATTCCACTCACGTGAGAGCAGTAATTCCATTCAATAGAGTGGTCATCGCTGAGAATAAAGCTGATGTAGAGGTATTCTCTAGTTAATTTATTTGATGAAGCTCTCTAGTTAATGAAGCTCTCTAGATTCAAGTCTCCTCAGCAAGCACTTTGCACTTGCTTGCCAAAGTATAACTTGAATCCCTATCTAGGGCGCTGTGAGCACGCTTGCATATATTGCTATAGCGTGAAATTCCCAAGTTTCAGGGGCAAGACTAGGCCTAGATTGAATCTTATTGATGATATTGAATCAATGGCTAGGAATACCAAGCCCAAGCTACCTATTATGATCAGCGATGCCACTGATCCCTATCAACCGCTTGAGAAGCAATATGAGATCACGAGATATTGCTTGAAAGTGTTGATAAAATATGGCTATCCCCTTTTGATTTTAACTAAATCTGATCTTATAACTCGCGATATTGATATTCTCAAGAGCGCTCGATGCATAGTTGGAATCACGATTACAACTCTAGATGAAGAGCAAGCTAAGATGATTGAGCCAAATGCTCCATCACCTATCAAGCGCCTTGCAGCACTTGAAAAACTTACCGAGGCTGGCCTGCGTACCTTTGCAAGGATAGATCCAGTTATTCCTACTTTTAATGATCGCGAGGAAATGCTAGAGAAATTAATCAATGAAATTGCTATTGCTGGGGCTAAGCAAATAACTGTGAGTACCTTGAAACCAGTTCGAGGTTTTTTCACCTCACTTGCTAGAATTGATTTGGAGCTTTCAAAGCGCTTGCGCTCAATTTATGATCAAGGGGAGTGCATTCTTGGGTATAGATATTTACCAATTGAGATTCGCAGGAGTATTATTTTAAGGCTATATAGAATTGCCTCCAAGTTTAACCTAGCATTTGCATCTTGCAGAGAGGGTTTATCGCATTTGAATACTACTCTCTGCGATGGCTCAAGCGAGCTGCGGTTTATCGAAAAATATATTTAGTTTGTTCGCTTATATTCGAACAAATGTGATTAATATGGCAAGTCCAATGGAAGTCTTTCAACTCTTACCTAAAACAAACTGCAAGCTATGTGGAGAGCCAAGTTGCATGGCCTTTGCATTTAAACTCATCTCTAAAGAACATAAATTAGAGGACTGTCCCCCGCTTTACCAAGAGAAAAAATATGCTTCAAATAGAGAAAAACTTGAGGCAATCTTCAAAAAAGTGGAGAAAGCAGTTGAAACAGGCTTGATAATTCACTCTGAAAAATGCTTTGGATGTGGAAACTGCGTTGTAGCTTGCCCTGTGAATGTAGCTGAGGACCCAACTGGCTCAGCTCTTGGTCTAGGGCCTAAAAACGATAAGGTAATATTGAAGGTAGTGAAAGGAGTTATTACCGCTAACAATGTTCAAAAATGCCGTAGATTTGGGCCAGATAGAATACTTTGCAATGGCTGCATCGTAACTTGTCCAAGCGAGGCAATTGAATTTGTTTAGGTGAGAAAGTGGCTCTCTGTCCAGTTTGCTCTTGCCTATGTGATGATATTGAAGTTGTGAAAAGTGCTAACAATATAGAAAGCTTGAGCAACGCGTGTAGAAGAGGCACAGCTTACTTCTTAAACTTCAACGTTGATCGCCTAGAGCCAAGTATAGATGGTAAAAAAGTGGAGGTTGAGGAGAGCATAAAAAGTGCAATTACGCTGCTTAAAAATTCTAGAAAGGTATTGATCTATGGCCTAGCAAATGTAGATGATGAAGCGCAGAAAATAGCTTTTGAAATAGCAGATAAAATCCCCTCAATTCTAGGAGATTCCTCTGTTTATAGCTTTCTTGTCAAAAAGATTTTAGCACGCGAGATAAAAACTAATACCCTTGACTATGTGAGAGACCACGCGGATACAATTATCTATTGGGGCTCAGACCCAAGTAATTCCCACCCTCGCCATCTCTCGCGATATACCTATTATCCCAGAGGTAAATATAGACAGCGCGGTTGGGAGGAGGATAGATATTTAATTGGCATTGATGTTAGGGATTCCTCAACTTCTAAGATGTTCAAAAAATTTTTAAAGATCAAGCCAAGTGAAGATGTGGATTTGATAAAAGCATTGATAATCTCCCTCAGCGGTAAAATTCCAAATACCACTTTAGATAAAAAAACAATTTTAGAGCTCACTAGCCAGCTTAAAAAAGCAAAACATGGCGTGATCTGCGCTGGATTTGGACTAGCGCAAGCGATATATAATAATCTCGAGCTCTTTAAGGAACTCCTTGCTAAGCTCAATGAAATTGGAGAATACATTGTAATTCCAATGCTCGAAGGAGCCAATGCCTTTGGATTTGAAAAGCTGATGTATGAGAAAAAAATTGACTCCACACTTGAGCAACTCCATAGGGCAATTTTAAATAGCGAAGTAGACCTAGCGCTTATCATAAAGTCAGACCCAGTTTCAGAACTGCCCAATCCTCTTCAAAAAGCTCTCTTAAAGATCCCCTTGATTGCAATTGACTCCCGTAGGACTCTCACTTCAAGCAAGGCAAAGATTACAATACCAAGTGCAGCTGCAAGCATAGAGTTCAGCTGCTCCCTATATAGAATGGATGGAGTTATGGTAAGAGGCGAAAAACTATTAGACTCTAGAGCAATGAGTGACGCAGAGGTCTTGAGAAGATTAAGAGAAGGGATTTAACATGCCAATTAGCGAGTTCTTAATACACCCGGAGCATGAATTAACTCTTATTTTATATAGAGATATCTTCGTGGATGAAGCCATGCTTAAGAATAGATTCTCAAGCGAGCTTAAGCAAGCAGCGGCGTTTATTAGGCTTGATGAAGTGGATATTAAAAAAATTGGATTGAGGGAAGGCGGCAATGCAAGGATAAGTGGTTCTTCAAAAACCATTGTTGCGAGGGTGATAAAGGATCAAAAGCCCCATCAAGGATATGCATATATGCCCCTGAGTCCATGGTCAAACTCACTCTTGCACTTCGATGGCAAAAATTTAGCAGCCACGCGCGTGGCAAAGGTAAAAATATCCTACACCACGCTGCCTGTGACTGAGCTCAAAGAACTGCTAAGTTAAATTTTAGTTTTATATATTTCAAAAACAAATTATTAGATAATGAGGATATTTACCCAGTTAAGACCAGCGAAATGTGCGCTTTGTGGTGAGAGCTCGCTATTTATATCTGAGTTCTTAGGTGTTTGTGGTAACTGCATTAAAACTAAGTGGGATGAAAGCTTGCTCTATATTAAGAGGGCTCATAAAATAAGTAGAGAGCGATTCAACCTCCCCCTTGAGCCTCCGAGTAATGGGGTTAGCTGTGATTTCTGCGTTAATAAATGCAAGATTCCACTAGGTGGAGTGGGATACTGCGGCTTAAGGATGAATGAAGGAGGAAGGCTAAAGCACATAGCTGGCACACCGGAAATTGGAATACTGGAGTGGTATTACGATCCCCTTCCCACGAATTGCGTGGCAAATGAAATTTGCCCTGGATGTGCGGGCACTGGATATCCTAAGTATTCCTATTCGCAATATAAACCAGAATATGGCTATAAAAACCTCGCTGTATTCTACGGCGCTTGTACATTTAACTGCTTATTCTGCCAAAACTGGCATTATCGCTATCTCACTAATAAACGCGCACCTAGTTATTCAGCTAGAGAACTAGCAAGCAAGGTCGATCCTTTTACTTCTTGCATTTGCTACTTCGGTGGAGATCCAACGCCTCAACTTCCCCACGCTATTCAAACATCTAAAATAGCTCTTGAGGAAAACAAGAATAAAATCCTTCGAATTTGCTTTGAATCAAATGGTAGTATGTCGCGGTCTCTCTGCAAGCAAATCGCTGAGCTCTCGCTTACAAGTGGGGGTAATATAAAGTTTGATCTTAAAAGCTATGATGAACATTTGAACATCGCTCTATGTGGAGTTACCAACAAGCAAACTCTTGAGAATTTCCAATACCTTGCTGAATTTGGTAAGCAGCGCAGGGAGCCAAGGTTTTTAACCGCGAGTACATTATTGATACCTGGCTATATTGATGCAAGCGAGGTTGAACAACTCGCGAAGTTCATAGCATCTCTAGACCCAGAGATACCTTATTCTCTACTTGCTTTTTACCCTCAATTTTTCTTCACAAATCTCCCAACTACACCTAGGAAGCAAGCTGAGGAGTGCTTAGAAGTAGCGAGGAAAGCTGGGCTTAAAACTGTTTGGATAGGAAATATTCATCTACTTAGTTGAGAGATAAACAAAGAGGTGATTAATTGGAGTCAGAGACCAAAAAATTGACTTACTCAGACTATGTTGCTATCCTCGGAATGGGCTTTTTTCTTTTAATAGTGGAGTCCCTTGCATTATTTCTAGTGAGGCCTTTTCAAGAGAATAATATGCAGGTCTTTGAAGAACCAACGTCGATGTGGAATCCAGTTGCCTATATTTCAATAATCCTTTGCTTCACTATTTTCATATTAATAACCCTTCGATATGGGAAAAATTGGATGATACAAGCTTTCATTGGATTCGCGGTGGTAACTACGCTTTTAATAATCTTCGATGTCTTCACCTCAAGATTACTTCCAAATACAATAGCTTTCCCTATTGCTATTGCACTCACGGTTTCCTCAACTGTGCTTCTCTATAAATACCCAGAGTGGTATGTTGTAGATACCATTGGTGTAGTGATAGGTGCAGGTGCAGCATCGCTATTTGGAATCTCCCTTGCAATAATCCCAACCATTGTTCTATTAATTACCCTCGCAGTTTACGATGCAATCTCAGTTTATAAAACCAAGCATATGATTAAACTAGCTGAGGGGGTGCTTGCCCTTAAAATTCCAGTGTTACTCGTGATTCCTAAGAAGCGCAGTTTTTCCTATAGAAGACAAGCATCTCTAGGTAAAACTGGAGAGCGCGAGGCATATTTCATGGGCCTTGGGGATGCAGTTATACCTGCTATTTTAGTGGTATCAGCAAATGTTTTCATAGAAGAAGCCCCAGGGATAATTGCAGCGATTAACTATCCAGCGCTTGGTGCAATGATTGGCTCGCTCATTGGTTTTTCAATGCTCATGACCTTCGTGGTCAAAGGCAAGCCTCAAGCTGGTTTGCCGTTGCTTAACACTGGTGCAATTTCAGGCTTCCTATTGGGGTGCTTTGCAAGTGGAATTATTCCCTTTTAAGTTGATCATTATATTTGGTTCGCCCTTTCTTGCTTTTGATTTATAAGCGCTGCTAATCTGCTTTTAACCTCCTCGATCCCTTCTCCAGTGAGGGAGGACATCTTGAGTTCAGCAATGCTTGGCGTTTTTTGAAGTAAATCAGCTTTATTTGCAACCACTAGCACTGGGACTGTGATGAGCTCTTTTAACTCAGTAAGGAGATTAAGCTGTGCCTCTAGGGTATAGCCGCAGGTTTCAGTGGGATCTATTATGAAGAGAATCACATCTCCCACGTGGCGAATGGCAGCTATCGCTTGTCTTTCAATTTGATTCCTCTGGCTAAGTGGGCGGTCAAGGAGGCCTGGGGTGTCTATTACTTGATAGCGTTTTTTGCCAATGTGAAAATGTCCAACCATTATTCCCTTAGTGGTGAAGGGATACTCAGCTATCAATGGCTTAGCGCTACTTACTCGCGCTACAAAACTTGATTTACCTACATTTGCATAGCCAGCGACTACGATGGTTGGCTCATCAGATATAGTTGGTATTCTCCGTAGTTTTTCCCTAGCTTCCGATAGAAACTCTAACTCAGCTTTAATATCGCTTATAACTGAGGCCATCCTCCCAAATGCTTGCCTCCTGAGTTTGGATGCATCTTCGCTCTCTTTTATTAAACCAATGTATTTGCGGGATAATTCCTTTATCTTCTTGGAAGCCCAGTTTACATTACATAGCGATTTCTTCAGCTTGTCAACTCCAACTAGGATATCCGCAAGTTCTCTATAGAAATCAGGTAGCTTATCCAAGCTCGGGAATTTCCTCACAACTAGGGATAGATTATCTGCGAGTATATTGCCAGCTGTTAATACACTTGCTCTCTCGGCATCACTTATAGAGGTTGAAATTTTTCCCTTCCTTGCTCTCGCTGCTCTTCTAAAAGCTTTATCTATGAGTTCTTGAGCAAGTGGTATACTTGGTATTTGCTTGAACATATTCCCTATTCTATCTCATTTCCATCAGAAAGAAGAAATTAACTTAAAAATATATAAAAAATAATATAAAATATTTACTTCTTCACATACAGCGTTCCTTTTCCATCTACTGATAAATCACCTGTGTACTTTAAATATTCTTTGCCATCTAAGATCTCTATGCCTTCAAATTTGAATGCAGGCAGCATTTCTAAGACTTTTCCCTCAATTCTAATTTTACCTCCCTTCATCTCTCCACCTGGAATTGTGGCATTGCCTTTTATTATTATCTCTCCACCACTCATGCTTAAACCAGCTAATATACCTGCGTTTCCATGGATTTCGATCTTACCCCCTGCCATTTTCTCGCCGCAGTAATCACCAGCATTGCCCTTGACTATAATCGTGCCCCCAGTCATTCCAGTCATCTCGCCGCGATATGCTGAGCCAATGTAATTACCTGCATCACCATTTATTATTATCTCACCACCCCTCATCTCTCTTCCTACCCAAGCATCTGCGTTGCCATTCACAGAAATTGTGCCTCCACTCATGAAAGCTCCAAGGTGCATGTCGACATCGCCCTTGATTTCAATTCGACCTGCTGTCATTTTCTCCCCAATGCGTTTCACTCTTGGAACACTCCCATTTATCACCACGCAAGTATGCTCCACTTGTCCTTGTCCCTCCACTTTCACCTCGAAGACATCTCCAATGGTTGCTGCTCTATTTCCAATGTAGATTGGGAGCGATTTGATTTCCTCAATTGTTTTCCCAGAGAAGTTCTCAGGCCTTATGGATTCAGCTTCTATTGAAATACTCCCAATTTCCTTAGGCGTTAATGTTACCACGAGGGTCATTGTACTCACGCTCCCACTTTAATTTCATAAGGCTGAGTTAGATATTTCTCCTCAACTGGGTAGCGGGATAGTGTAACGGAGTAGTACTTCTGGAATTTCTTTGCAATATCCTTCTCCACTTCCTTCATTAATTCCTCTTCAACCTTTGGATTAGTCCAGAAAGTCTTGCCTTCAACTACCTTCACTATTTCTCCATCTTTAACCACTATTTCACCGCCTTTTATGGTGTACTTCGCTCTTGCAAATGCCCTCTCGACCTCTTTATATTGCTTAGATGGATCTAGTTCTCTTGGCTTGATATCATATATAGCTACATCCCCATCTGCGCCTACACCAAGATGTCCTTTGCCATATTTCACAAGTCCCAATGATTTAGCTTGACCAGCTCTCGTTGTAATTGCAATTTCATTCCAATCGAGCTCGCGATTTATTGAGGGTAATATTGCACGTTGATTGATTGCTGAGTGGCATTGCTTGATCATCTCCTCCCTATATTTAGCACTCATTAATAGTGCTATTATATTTGGATAGCCCGTGAATGGCCCGCCATTGGGGTGATCAGTTTGCATCATTACCTTCCATTGATCCTTTATTAAGAGATTAAGCTCAAGGCCAATTGCCCACTGTATAGCACCAACTGGACTCTTCGGGGAGTAATAAACAGGTATAATTCCAGCTCCAGTCTCAAGTTCAACGTCGTTGTTGCTCCACTTCCGCTTGGTTAAGACATATAAATTATACTCCATTGGTCCATCTGCGGTCATTGTAGTGGTATCACCAAAGATAACTGCTCCAGTGTCAATGGTTATATTATCCGCTTTATTAACATAGTCGGCTATTGCATCTGCCTTTGAAGCAAAATCACGCCAACTAGTGCCTCCATAAGAATGGAATTGAGTATGCGTAGCGTGCATGACTTGGCGTTCTCTATTCCTCATATCTTTTACAACATCATAGGTATCTAGGGTCACTGGGTAGTTACCAGGATGCCCCAAGCGATTGCAGTGTATGTGAATAGAGTGGGGTAATCCTAAGAACTCATTTACCTCTGCTAGGCTTCTTATAATTTCAGCTGGGGTAACTCCAAAGTGGGGCGCTGGCTCGCGAATGCTACTTACATTTTTACCCCATCCCCAAGCTTCCACTCCAGCTGGGTTAACGATTTTAACTCCATAGCCCTTAGTTGCCCTTAAAAGCCAAGCTACAAATGCAATTAATTTTTCCTTCTGCCCAGTTCTTATGTATTCAAAAACACTCCAGTTATTGCCCATGAGAGTTAAAGCACCTTTATCAACCATTGGGATGTCCATTAATTCTTCGTGGGTATGTCTAGCTGTTAAAGGCGGTTGAGCTGCCTCGAACACAGTGGTATAGCCCATTCTTGCATAGCGATAGCCAGTTGCAAATGTGGAGACAACTGAATAGCCAGCTCCAGATCTCGTGATCAAAGTTCTAGGCTCAAGGCCTTTCCTGCCATCCTCAGGGCGCATGATTCTTCCAACATTAACCTTTCCACCTGCGATGTGAGAGTGCATATCAACGCCGCCAGGCAATACTAAGCGCTCCTCCGCATCGATTACCTTTGGATTTTTAACTTTTTCAACGATCTTTCCATCTTTTATCGCTATGTCTATCTTCTCGCCTTTTATATTGTTAATCGGGTCGTATACAATTCCATTTTTAATTAATAGCTCGCTCATTTTCACGCCCCCTTTGCCTTTAGCTCTTTCACTTTCTCAAGGATCTTGCTTATTATTTCATAGTCTGAGGGCAAGTTGCTTTCAATTAACTTTGGCGCTCGAATTGGTACAGCGTCCATTCTATATGCTGTTCCCTCAGCTTCCACTCCCATTAAAGCTGGTGGAATTACAATACTCGCTAGCTCAGTAGTGGGATTTGGGAATGGATCGATTTGTATTATGGGAATCTTAGCCATATGCGCCACGCTTTTCTGCGGGAAGTGAGCACCTGGGTCGCTTGCAATCACTAACATAACATCAACTTCCCCTCTCTCTAGTAAATCATTACTTGCGGTCTCGCCAGGGTTATAATATGGATAGCCTCTGGAGAAATCAGTTGCATAGGGAAAGCCATATTCCCACGCTGCCACTTGACCTGCACCTGTGACGTTGTAGTGGCCTCTCATTGGAGTTATGGTGAACTTGGTAATTGCGTTTAAGTCGTCGATAAGTTGAATTGCAACTTCAACATTCTTATATCTCCCACGCGACATGGTTAAGCCTAGCCCGAAGTATATTACTCCAAATTTGGCTTTCTTCATCCACTCAACTAGTGTTTTCAATTGCTCTTTCGGCACGCCACCTATTTTATCCGGCAGGATTGCTTCGTGACCGCGTAGAATTGCCCTTATAGCTGAGATCACCGCGTAATCTTGATTGGGCTCAACTTGTACGAACATATCTGCTATATTCGCTGAGTTAGTCTTTCTCACGTCCACAACCACAAATTTACGATCCTCCTTACCCTTGCTTCTGAAGTAGCCCCTTGGGAATATTGAATATCGAGACATATGCCTTGGATGAGCCTCCATTGGATTGCACCCCCAGTAGATTATGAGGTCAGCTCTATTCTTTATTTGACCTAAAGTTGCACCTGGTGCTCCAACACCTGCAACTGCAACGATCGATGGCCCGTGGCAAACGGAGGCGCATTGGTCATATACTCCTCCAATTGTTTCGCAGAGTTCTAGGCCTTTGCTTATTGCTTCATTGCTTGTACTTGCCCAGCCATAGAGCAAAGGTCGCTTAGCGCTTGCTAGTAGCTTAGCAGCTTGAGTTATTGCTTCTTCATAGGAGACTTTTCTCCATGCTCCATTTTCCCTTATCATGGGTGCTTCAAATCTAGGGTGATGCCCAGCTATTCTACTGTAGCCAAGTTTACAAGCATTCTTAACTTTTATAATTTTATTATCACTCACCTCTACTAAGATATCATCACATAAGCAGCCGCAGAAGCAGCAAACAGCTTCTTTTATCTCAACCATTTCACTTCCCCCTGTATGTGGCCATTAGTTCTTTCAAGTTAAGCGTTTTTTCCTTCGTTGGCATTATCTCTGCCTCGACACCTTTAAAGCCAGGCATTCCAACTCCACCTGTATAGGGATTGGTTACTTTATTTGCCCAAGGTCCCATTGGTATGAAAGCTATATAATCTGGGTTGCCATCGCATTTCCTCGCTTTTACAACAACTTCTCCGAATTCTGTTTTCACCTTTACATCATCGCCATCTTTAACGCCTAGCTTTTCCAACATTCTTGAGTTTAACTCACATCTCGCAACTGCATTGAAATATTCATCTGAAGTTTTATTTTCAACATTGCTACCTTGAGCAATAGTTCTCCCAGAGATCAATTTTACTTTGATAGAAGTCATTTCTGACCCTCGTGTTTAAGGGAAATTACGATATTTATTAAGCTTTCTATTTTAACCAAGGGAGAAAAACTTTGGGTTGTGATTGAATTAAGATTGAAGTCAGCCTTATCATAAAAAAACAAAAAAATTAAGTAGAAAGTAGAAAGTAGAAAAAAATTATGAAGATTTGCAGTGTTAAAATTGGAATGGATGCAAAGCTCACTTTAGAACAAATGAAAGCTGCCCTAGCTAAAAAAGGACTAAGGTTAACTAATCAACGGATAATGGAACTAGCTATTGAATACACTAGTGAGCACCTTGATGAACTCATAGATTATGTGATGAGCGAGGGCGAAGAAATGCGAAAAATGCTCGCAAATCCTAGAAGATGGGGAATTTCAACTTCTCCAGAGGAGATAGACAAGGTTGTATATAGCAAGCTATGAGTATAATTATAGATACCTCTGCTTTAGTTGCAGCAAGAAATAGCGATGATAAAAACCATAAAATAGCCATTGCCATATTTGAGGATATACTAGATGGCATTTATGGCACTGCATTCATAAGCGACTTAATTCTAAGTGAAGCAATCTCCTATGCTTATATAGCCACTAAAAATAAAAACATCGCTCTAGACATTATAAAATTTTCCCAAGCCAAGCCACTTAAATTGATTTATATAACCCCAGCTGACTTAGAATTAGCATTTGAAATTTATCAACAATACTTTGACTCTGAATTAAGCTTCATTGACTGCACCACAATAGCACTGATGAAGCGCCTTCGAATAGAGGCATTGTTTACATTTGACAGAGAATTCCAAGGAATAGTGAAAACAGTGGGAATATGAAATTATTATTCATCATCATAATTATTTACAAAATATTTTTATATTCCCTCTACAAATTAATTTTAACCTTAGTTTGGGGGCAGCAGTGTAATGGGAGATAAAAATAGAAATAATAGAAATAAAATGCTAGCAGCACTTTTAACATCAATAGCGCTATTAGCGCTGGCATCTCTACTTTTAAATAATATTGATAAAACTTTTGAGAAAACATCTTCAACTCAAACCGAAATTCTACCAACTCCTACTCAAGAAGAAAACCCCCTCTCTATTTCTCAAGAAGAAAACCCCCTCTCCATTCCTCAAGAAGAACAAACACCACCATCAACTCCAACACCCTCACCATCTCCCACTCAAACACCAATGCTCGGAGGAGAGACATATTCATATATAACTCAAAGTTCAGAGCCAACCTCTACCTCCTCAGACCCATCAACATTTACTCCTACTTATACACCTACACCTGATCCTACTCCTACTTATACACCTACTCCTGATCCTACTCCTACTTATACACCTACACCTGATCCTACTCCTGGCCCAACAGCTACCCCAAACCCGACAACTATACCTGAGTATCCGTCTATCGCGCTGCCAGTTGCCATAGTTTTGGGATTGATATTTGTATTTTCTAACCTTGGAAGGAGAAGGTAGATAGGTAATTTCATCGCTGAGAATTAGTTGTATTTGGAGGCAAACTTGAGCTTGGAGAATATATTCCACGCTATTACGCTGCTGAGCATAGCACTGCTAAGCAGTGGCCATAAAATATATTCCTCTATGATTTTTATAATTGAGTGGCGGATGCCATCGAAGTCAAGCTTAAGTATATCGATGTTCGCTAGTTTTTCAGCGAGCTCAGGCTCCTGCAGTTCATCCGCGATCCAGAAAGCAAAGTCATTTGGATATTCTACGGGACGAAGTGGGCAGCCAATCTAATATCGAGCTCGAAGCTCAAGAGAGATAACGGCTGCTCCATTCGCTGAAACAACCATTGGAAAAATAGATAAAGTACAATTGTTAAAATATATTAAAGGAAAATTAAAAAACAGTCAACTGAGAAATAGAAAAGATTAAAAGATGTGTGTTTAACTTTGCATATACTTTTTCCTGCTAAAAATCACTGCATCTAATTCACTTTCCCCCTCAACGATGAATTCCCTCTCTATCTCCAAATTTGAGACGAGTTTTTTAAGGTAATTCAATCTCTCTTTTTTATTGTATTCACTGCAAAAAATGGTTATAATTGCTAACCCACTACCTCTAAGTACTCGCTCAATTTCACAAGTGCTCTTTAAAAGATGCACACTATCAATGCAGAATACCACATCAATGCAATTGGATTTAAAAGGGAGAAAATCTCCACTTGCGAGTACTTTATTTCTTCCTTTAACCTTTTTCAAATTCTCGAGATCTATATCCAAGGCAATTGCATTAGGCAAAATTTCCTCTAAAAAACCAGGCCCAGAGCCTATATCTAAGATTCTATCTTTATATTTTACTTCTGGATATATTTCTATAATTTGAGCCATCTTTCTCTTTTGATTTCTCTCCATCCAGCTTGGGTAAATCTTACGAGAGAACATTTTAAATTATTATTAAATTATAAAAATAAATATTTTTATTAACTTTCTAGCACAATTTCAATATTCACATCCTTTGGAACTTGAATGCGCATCAATTGCCTTAAAGCACGTTCATCTGCATCTATATCTATCAAGCGCTTGTGCACCCGCATTTCCCAGTGGTCAAAAGTGGCTGAGCCTTCGCCATCTGGGCTTTTACGCACAGGTACAATCAAGCGCTTGGTTGGAAGTGGCACAGGGCCGTGGATATTAACCCCTGTTCTTTCTGCAATTTGCTTCACTTGCTTGCAGATTTCCTCAAGTTTATCAGGACTTGTGCCCGAGAGTCTAATTCTGGCTCGCTGTGCCATATTAATACACTTTCTTTTTCACATCTATGCACATTCCAGCTGCAATAGTCATGCCCATATCTCTAATTGCAAATCTACCAAGAGGTGGGAAGTCCTTGACTCTTTCTATTGCAAGCGGTCTAGTTGGTCTTACTTGCACCACTGCAGCATCTCCAGTTTTAAGGA
Organism: Methanocellales archaeon; assembly: GCA_038850275.1. Classification (GTDB taxonomy): domain Archaea; phylum Halobacteriota; class JAWCLZ01; order JAWCLZ01; family JAWCLZ01; genus JAWCLZ01. Next base: position 109,802 of record JAWCLZ010000002.1, read on the forward strand.
AAGCTGGGTTTTCCTCCTTCACAGCTCCAGTCTTTGGATCGAGTTTCTTCTTCAACT
>JAWCLZ010000002.1:109868-125996 GCA_038850275.1 Methanocellales archaeon
GTTATGGTGCAAGCCACTTGAGCAGTGTGGCAGTGGAAAACAGGTGTATAGCCCGCGGTAATTGCAGAGGGATGCTGAAGCACAACTATTTGAGCTGTGAATTCCTCAGCAACAGTTGGTGGATTATCAGGGTGACCACATACATCTCCTCTTCTTATGTCTGTTTTACTAATTCCACGAACATTCCAACCTATGTTATCGCCTGGCACTGCTTCTAAGATTTCTTCATGATGCATTTCAATGGATCTAACTTCTCCACCCACGTTAGCTGGCATGAATATTACTTTATCGCCCTTCTTCAACTTGCCTGTTTCAACCCTTCCAACTGGAACAGTGCCAACTCCTGAGATTGAATATACATCTTGCACTGGTATTCTAAGGGGTAAATGCACTGGTTTCTCAGGTAGCTTTAATTTATTAAATGCCTCAAGTAAAGTAGGCCCAGTATACCAAGGCATTTTATCGCTGCGCTTGAAGATATTCCCGCCCTTTAATCCTGAGCAAGGTATGAATGGAATTTCCTCAGTTTTATAGCCAACTGTTTTCAAGAGCTTGGTTACATCTTCCTTCACTTGTTTATATCTTGCTTCACTATAGTTAACTAAATCCATTTTATTGATCGCCACTATGAGTTGATTTATTCCAAGGGTTCTCGCTAGAAAAACGTGCTCCCTAGTCTGAGGCTGCACTCCCTCACCTTCAGCTGCACTCACCACGAGTAAAGCTGCATCTGCTTGCGAGGCTCCCGTTATCATGTTCTTCACAAAATCCCTATGTCCAGGGCAGTCAACTATGGTGAAGTAGTAATTATCAGTTACAAATTTTTGATGGGCTATATCTATGGTTAAGCCTCTTTCACGCTCTTCCTTCAGGGAGTCCATTACCCAAGCATATTCAAATGTAGCCTTACCCTTTGCCTCTGCTTCCTTTCTATATGCTTCGATGATGTGCTCAGGAATAACGCCTGTTTCATATAGCAATCTACCTACAATTGTTGACTTACCGTGATCAACATGTCCCAAGGTTGCTAAGTTCATATGTGGTTTTTCTGCCATTTTAATTCCTCCAATTTCCCAATTTCAATTTCATCTTTCACCTTAAATTGATATTTCTAGACTTAATTTTTTCTATCAATCCACGAAGTCGCTGGGTTTAGGAAGTTCTGCCTTCAAGCCCTTTCTCTGCCTTATCTTCCTTATAACTTCAAGCTGCAAACTCGGTGGAACTGGTGCAAATCCTGCGTTTTCAGTATTCCAAATTGCCCTACCCTCTGTTGCACTTCTTATATCTCCTGCAAAGCCAAAGAGCTCTGCCACTGGAGCTAGAGCTACTATCACGCTTATATCCCCCTCGCTTCTGATTTCATAAACTTGGCCTCTTCTACCTTGAATCTCTGCAGTGGAGTTCCCTAGATATCTCTCAGGCACGAAGATGGTTACCTTTTGAATTGGCTCAAGTATAATTGGGTCAGCTAGTAATATTGCAGCGTGGATAGCTTGCCTAACCGCTGGGATTACTTGAGCTGGGCCTCGGTGAACTGAATCTTCGTGTAGCTTTACATCCACTAGTTTAACCTTTATGCCTTGACAGGGCTCTCGAGTAAGCGGTCCATTTCTCATTGCCTCGTGGAAGCCTTCTAATATGAGTTCCATTGTTTCAGCGAGGTATTGAATGCCCTTAGTCATGTTTAAAAACATATTTGTTCCGAAGATTTCAACTACATTTTTAGCTTCCTCTTTATCCATTCCAGCTTCAATTAAAACTTTCCTTCGCTCTAGTTCTTGCATTGTATTTGAAACTTCTCCAAGTTTAATCAACTCAACGATTTTATTTCCAAGGGGTTCAACTGTTATGTAAAAGCGATTATGTCGATTGGGAGATTTACCTTCAACTGGAGGTGAAACTCCTTTAACGCTCTCTCTATATACCACTATTGGTGGTGAAGTAGTAATGGGAATTTTCCAATCTCTCTCAATTAAAGCAGCTTTAATCTCCAAATGCAGTTCTCCCATTCCAGACATTAAATGTTCCCCAGTTTCTTCATCTATTTGCACCTGCAAAGTGGGGTCTTCCTTGGAGAGCTGTCTCAATACTTCAATTAACTTAGGCAGGTCTTTGGTATTCTTAGCCTCAACCGCTACGGTCATAACTGGCTCGCTATAGTGCTTGATGCTTTCAAATGGAGTCATTTTTATAGAAGAAGCAGTGGTTCCAACTACTGCTTGTTTTAAGCCAGTTACAGCAGCTATGTTACCAGCTGGTATGGATTCCACTTCCTCTCTATCCCCTCCCATAAATAGTGAGACTTGCTGCACTCTTTCAATGAAATGCGTGCCTGAAATATGAAGTTGCACTCCCCTAGTTAAGGTACCGCTGAATAATCTACCAACTGCTACTTCACCTGCGTGGGGGTCGTAGACTATATCAGTTACCATGAATGCAATTGGGCCATTTCGGTCGCAATTTAGCATTGCTTTGCCTATCTCGCTATTAAGATCTCCCTTCCAAATGATTGGAATTCTACTCTTTTGAGCTTCAATTGGATTTGGCAATTGCTTTACAACCATATCTAGAATTACAATATAAAGTGGGCAGAGCTTGGATAGTTCATCCATTCTACCAGTTTTGCAATATTCATAGATTTCCTTAAAAGTGATCTTGCTCCTCTGCATATATGGTACTGAGATTCCCCATTTATATTTCGCAGAGCCAAAGGCAACTGTGCCTTGAGAGGCATCAACCCTCCAACCTTGGCTATATCTCTGCGGGCTCATTCCCTTTATAAGCTTATTAACCCCATCTATGATCTTGCCAAGGCGTATTTGCATATCCTGAGGAGGGAGTTTAAGCTCATTTATCAAGCGATCAACTTTATTTATGAATAAAATAGGCTTTACTCCCTCTCTAAGTGCTTGTCTAAGCACGGTTTCAGTTTGAGGCATTACCCCTTCAACAGCGTCAACAAGTACAATTGCACCATCCACAGCTCTCATTGCCCTTGTTACATCACCCCCGAAGTCAACATGGCCAGGGGTATCTATTAAGTTGATGAGAAATTCCTCTCCCTCGACTTCATGCACCATTGAGATATTCGCTGCATTTATTGTTATCCCACGGGCTTGTTCCATTTCATCGAAGTCTAAAACGAGTTGTTGAGCAGCGAGTTCCATTGAAATGATTCCAGCGCCAGCTATTAAGTTATCTGAAAGAGTTGTCTTGCCGTGATCTATATGCGCAATAGTACATATATTTCTAATTTTCTCAGGCTGATCCATGAGTTTCCTTGCAGAAGCAACCATTCGCTCTCTTCTACCCATATTCCTCACCGTGCAGCTTTGGCTATGCGTTCTTTTTCATCTTTTCTAGCTATTGCTGAGCTTTTTATATCATAATTAGCTGCAGCTATTATTTCATAGGCTAAGCATTCCTCTATTCTCTTTTTGTTTTTGAATGAAGCTTGCTCTGCAGCTTGAGCTATAAACATCAAAGCTTGGTCAACTCTACGCATTGGAGCTGTATCAACTGCTTTAGGAACCATTATACCACCATATTTCAATCTCACTGTTTCCTCCCTAGGTCCTGCATTTTCAATTGCTTTTATGAGCATTGCCACTGGGTTTTGACCTGTTTTTTTATCTATGATCTCAAATGCTTTTTTAACTATATTATATGCCTTGAGTTTTTTACCAGTATTATCTTCCCCTCGCATCATTTTGTTAATTAACCTCTCAACTATTGGCACTTCCGCTTTTCCAAATGGTTTTTTAGCGTGCCTACCGCTTGAATGCAGCACAAGTGGAGCACTTAGATTTACATATCTCTTTATACTTGGATCTGTGATTTTAATTTGAGAGACATCCCATTTCCCAAATATCTTTGCCTCTACCAATTACTCACCTCACTGGTTTCTCTTTCCTACCGCGTACTAATTCATCGAGGGAGGTATTATTAACAGCTATGACTTTAAACCTTACTCCAGATATATCACCCATGCTTCGGCCCTTTCTCCCTCCGAGTCCTTCAACGATTACCTCGTCGTGTTCATCTATGAAGTTTATTGCTCCATCGCCTGGGCAAAAGGCAGTTAGCTGTCGGCCATTTTTGATTAATTGAATTCTAACTGCTTTTCGAATCGCTGAATTAGGCTGCTTTGCCTCGATTCCAACTTTTTCAAGTACAATTCCCCTTCCCTGAGGAGCTCCTTCAAGGGGATCTGCTTTTTCATCTAATCTTAGCATTCTACGCTTATAGCTGCGTTCACTCCATCGATATTGCTGTCTATCTCTCTTGAGCTTTCGAGCAGCGAACATTCCCATACCCATGATGGCTCACCTCTCAATTCATTGAATTATAATATCATTTAAATTATAATGCCTTTGCGCTAGGAGCTTGGCCTTATTTATATTACGGCCATTCCTCCCAATTGCAAGACCTTTATCTTTAGGAAGAACTTCTACATAAGCTAATCGCTTGTTTTGCTTGCTCACTAAATTGATCTTCTTAGCAACCACTGGTAGTAATGCATTACTGATGAATTCCTCAGGCTTTTCAGAGTACTCCACTATTTCCACTTCTCTCCCTAGCACCTTCTTCACTCTATTTATATTACTACCCCTCTTCCCAATTGCTAAGCCCATGTCTCCCTTTCTCACCACAAATATCACGCGATCATTTGCATCATCTACTATGCAATCTATAGCTCTAGCTCCAGTTAAGCTTTCAAATAATGCGATATATCTTATGCATTCAGTGGTAAGTTTAAGCTCACTCATCTATGCACCTCTCAATAAACTCAAAATCTCAGACTCCCCGGGATCAACTATTGCAAGAGCTGCTATGGTATAGGGCAAGCCGCATGCTAATCCCAATTCTGTGCTTTGCCCTGAATATTCATACATAGGCAAGTTGAATTCCTTTAGCTTATTTCTTATCCTAGTAGGGCAATTTTTAGCTATAATTATCAACTTCGCTTCTCCTTTTCTAGCAATTTTAATTGCCTCTCTTGAGCCAATTTTTACCTTACCAGTTTTAATTGCAATCTGCAAAGCACGATTCAAATCCAATTCATCCCTCTCCCTTTGTTTTATGAGGCTTTGCTATCAAAGTAACGCTACCAGTACCTAGTTGTATTGGTTGACCAACTATGACATTTTCAGTTACACCAGCTAATTCATCTACATCCCCTCGAACAGCAGCATCAAGCAAATGATTCACAGTTACCTCGAAGGCAGCTCTAGAGAAAACACTTGCTTTTTCACCTGCTACTCCATGTCTGCCTATTTGCTTTACCTTGCCATCCACTGTCATCATATCAGCCACTAGCATTATATGGCGAATATCCACATCTAACCCTTGCTCTCTCAAAGTTTCAGTTGCTTCTCGAATAATGGCATTTCTCGCAGCTTCTATCCCAAGTACCTCTGCAATTTCATTGATATTATTTGAAGTAGTTCTACTTGGATCCACGCCTTCAGCGATTATCTTAGCTGCTTCACTAGTGAGCTTCTTTGCTTTAACCGCTTTCTCAGGATATATTAAATACTCAAGAGCTGAGCCCTCTGTATATAAAGTATATTCCTCTCCCTCTTTTCTTATCACCACTCTTTTAATTCCATCTATCCCTTTTATGGTAATGCGCTTTACCTTTTCAATCAATTGAAGCAAATCGCGATAGGATGGCTTTTCAGGGGCAAAAGTCAAGGTTTTTCCATCTAGTTTTACCTCTAAGTTTATTCCAGCTTCTATCCTCTCTTTAACAAATTCAGGCTTTATCTTCCTCTGCTCCATAGCGCGTTCATTGAGCTTTATCACTACTTTCATTTCATTCAAATCAGTTTCAATACTTCCAATATCAAGAATATTCGTTGCCTCTATTTCCCAAGCGAGTTCTCTCACTTTATCTCTATCCTTTGCATATTCACCTTTTAATTTTATATTCATCATAGGCGTTGAAGGCTCTTTTCTCGCATCTAGGATTTCAATCAATCTAGGTAGTCCTAGCGTGACATCTATCTCAGCTACACCTGCATAGTGAAATGTCCTCATAGTCATTTGAGTGCCTGGCTCACCTATGGATTGCGCAGCCACTGTTCCAACTGCTTCACAAGGCTCAACCTTTGCTTTTTCATAGGCTTCAACTGTTTTACGTAGAATTTCATCTATTTCTTCAGGGCTGACTTCAATTCCATTTAAAGCATCTATTATTTCTTGCTTAATACTCTCAGGCAGCTCAACCTTTGCGAGTTTTTCTTCAAGCAACTTCATATCTAAACCTCTCCCCCAAAACACTTTCAATTATTCTTTTAACATTCACAGGCTTCCCATAGTCACTCTTACTTGGATCCACGCCATCCTCACCATATATGAATTGAACAATTGTACCACCTGTTTCTCTAACTGTGCCATCGTATTTAACTTCCAAGTCCTGCAAGGCATTGATCAATCGCCTCTGGAGATAGCCGGATTGAGAGGTTCTAACAGCTGTATCCACTAATCCCTCTCTCCCACCCATTGCGTGGAAGAAGAACTCAGTTGGAGTTAAGCCTTTTTTATAGCTTGATTTAACGAAGCCCCTAGCTTCCGCTCCTCTATCCCCTTTCTTAAAGTGAGGTAGAGTTCGATTTTCATAGCCTCTTGAGATGCGCTCTCCACGTACAGATTGCTGTCCAACGCAAGCAGACATTTGAGTTAAATTGAGCATTGAACCTCTAGCTCCTGATACTGCCATTATCACTGCTGAATTATTTAACCCAAGATAGCGCCCTGCAATTGCACCAGCTTGATCTCTAGCTCTCCCCAGTTCTTGCATTATCTTCATCTCAAGGGTTTCATCAAGTGTTCTACCAGGTAGTGCATCTAGCTCCCCTGCCTCATAGGCTTTTATTAATGCATGTACTTTTTCCTCAGCTTTGTTTATTATCTCAGCAATTTGAGTTTGAGCTTCCCTAGGAATGTCTTCATCGCTTATGCCAAAGCTGAATCCAAAGTGCATTATACTTCTAATTGCCAATTTAGTTGCATTGTCTAGAAATTCCTTGGCAACTTGAGCTCCATATTCCTTTATTATTCTATCGAGTATATGCCCTGTGAATGCACCTATTGCTTTTTCATCAATTGTGCCACATTTAAGCTGGCCATTCTTTATCACCACATATGCATCTCGCTCGCATTGCTCTTTCTTGCATACCTCGCAATCGGCGCATACCTCTGCTTTATATGTTAAATTCAAATCTTTGGGCAGAAGTAAACTGAAAATCTGCTTACCAGTCCAATATGGCTTGCCATCTTTAACTCCAGCAGGCTTAGGGAGTTTCCTTATCTTTGTCTTTCTAAGCAATTCAAGTGCTGTATCTTCATCGAATTGAGTTTCACCTCGAGTGAGCAAGTATAAGCCTGATATATGATCATGAATCCCACCTATGATTGGTCCACCGAACCTAGGGGAGAGGAAGTTTTCCTCCACCATCATTAAAATCTTCGCCTCAGCTCTAGCTTCCTCAGTTTGAGGTACGTGTAAATTCATTTCATCGCCATCGAAGTCAGCATTATAGGGTGGGCAAACAGCTGGATTGATTCTAAAGGTTTTATAAGGCATGACTTTAACTCTATGTGCCATTATACTCATTCTATGCAGCGAGGGCTGGCGGTTGAATAGCACTATATCTCCATCTTTCAATTGCCTGTCCACAACCCATCCAACTTCTAAGCTTTGAGCAAGTTCCTCGCAGTTTTTCTCCGTTACCTTAACCCTTCTTCCATCCAATCTTGTAACATAATTTGCCCCAGGGTGATTCTCAGGCCCTCTGCGAACATATTCTCTTACATCATCTATGTTTCTCGCTGTAACGCGAATGGGGATGGTCATTTCCTTTGCGATCCTCACTGGCACGCCAACTTCATTTATACTTAAATTTGGATCAGGTGAGATAACAGTTCGAGCTGAGAAATTCACGCGCTTTCCTGACAACGAGCCTCTGAAGCGTCCTTCCTTGCCTTTTAAACGCTGGGAGAGGGTTTTAAGCGGTCTGCCAGACCTATGTCTAGCTGGTGGAACCCCTGAGACTTCATTATCTAGAAAAGTGGTAACGTGGTATTGCAGTAGTTCCCAGAGGTCCTCAATTATCAATTGAGGGGCGCCTACCTCACGATTTTCTTGAAATCTTTGGTTGATTCTAATTATATCCACAAGCTTATGGGTAAGGTCGTCTTCTGAGCGCTGGCCGCTTTCAAGGGTTATTGATGGTCGAGTTGTAACTGGTGGCACGGGTAGTACAGTTAAAACCATCCATTCAGGTCTAGCATTCTTGGGATCCATTCCAAAGACTCTTAAATCTTCATCTGGTATCCTCTCCAAGCGATCGCGTACATCAGATGGCATTAACTTATGGCCATTTTCTATATAGCCAGTTGGTTTTTCAAATTTAATTTCAAGTTGAGTCTCGCCACAGTGGGGGCAGACGTTTGATCTCCTAGCGTCTTTGAAAACATCTTTAATAACCTCGTCAACACTTTCACCTATTTTCTCCATCAAAGCTATCTTCTCGAGATATTCCTTTTTAACCTCCTCAGGTAACAACAACCGCCCGCATCTCCTACAAGTGATCCTTAGAATCTTGTGGATCAAGCGCGCGAAGCCAACGTGTATGACTGGAGCAGCTAGCTCTATATGTCCAAAGTGACCTGGGCACTCCCCAGGCCTCCCACCGCAGGTTCTGCATCTCAGCCCTGGGTCGATAACCCCTAGTCTTGGATCCATGAGTCCCATTTCAATGGGATAGCCATCGTCATCATAGGTATCTGCGGTTATGATTTTAGTAACACTCATCTTGCGTATTTCCTTTGGAGAGAGCAAGCCAAATTTGATTTTACCAATTCGCTTGGGACTTGCCATCGGATTCCCCCTATACTGCATCAGTAAGTTCTAACCTTGGAGCTATTCCAAGTGCCTTCATTTCATCGAGTAAAAGCTTGAAGGCGTAGCTCATTTCCACTGGATAAATATCAGTCTCAGCTCCACAACTCGGGCAATAGGCATAGTTTCTTCTTTTATCAAAGGTAGCAACCATTCCACAGTTATTGCAGATTAATTCCACAACTTTATCGCTCTCATCCAACAATCTTTCCTTCAGCGCTAGAGCTGCACCATGTCCAACTAATACATCTCTCTCCATTTCCCCAAATCTCAAGCCGCCTTCACGTGCTCTACCCTCAGTTGGCTGTCTAGTGAGCACTTGAACTGGACCTCGAGACCTAGCGTGGAGTTTACTTGCTACCATGTGATAAAGTTTTTGATAGTAAATTACCCCAATGAATATATCCGCCTCAATTCTCTCACCTGTTATTCCATCATACATTACCTCTCTACCTGTATGCGAGAAGCCAAGTCTCTTCAAAGCAGCTCTCAAGTCTTCCTCCTTTTCCCCTGAGAAAGCAGTGCCATCTATCCTCCTGCCCTCAAGTGCGCCTACTTTACCTCCTATCATTTCAAGCACGTGCCCAATTGTCATTCGAGATGGAATAGCATGTGGGTTGATTATTAAATCTGGTACAATACCTTGCTCTGTAAATGGCATGTCTTCTTGAGGAGCAATTAATCCCACAACTCCTTTTTGACCATGTCTTGAAGCAAATTTATCGCCTAATTCAGGAATTCTTTGATCTCGAGTGCGCACTTTCACCAGTCTAGAGCCATTTTCGCCCTCTGTTAAAATAACTGCATCAACGATGCCTTTTTCATTTGACCTCATGGTAATGGAGGTTTCCCTTCTACCCTGTGGAGCTATACCTCCCAGATCGGTTGGCTCTTCTAAGAAACGCGGTGGACTTGTTTTGCCAATTAAAACATCATTAGGTCCAACATCGGTTTCAGGGTTCACAATACCATCTTCATCTAAATAAGCATAGGCTTCAGCGCCTCTAGCCCCTCTAACCTCTGCATCTGGAACTTCAAAGATATCTTCTTGACCACCTGGATATCTCCTCTCCTCTCCTTCATAAGTTCTAAAGAAGTGGCTTCTTCCAAGTCCTCGCTCTATTGAGCCTTTGTTTATCACCAAGGCATCTTCGATGTTATAGCCTTCGTAGGATAGTACTGCAACTATGAAGTTTTGCCCAGCTGGTCTTAAGTCGAATTTAATTGCATCGCAAGTTTGAGTTTTAACTATGGGTAGCTGTGGATAGTGAAGCATATGCGCTCGAGTATCCGGCCTCAAGCGCCAGTTAGCAGTGCCAATTCCAAGTGATTGCTTAATCATTCCCGCGCCCATGGTATTCCTAGGCGATGCATTATGCTCAGGATAGGGTATCATTCCAGCGGAGATTCCCAAGATAAGGGAGGGATCTATTTCTAAGTGGGTATGCTCTGGAGTAATATCTTCTTCATTCACTGCAATTAAAGCATTTTCCTCTTCATCTGGGTCTAGATATTCAATTAAGCCCTGTCTCACTAGGTCTTCAAAGGTGATTTCCTTTCGCTTCAAACGATCGAGATCCAACTCAGTAACTTTTGGCTTGCCATTTTCCACTATTATCAAAGGTCTCCGAGCTCGACCGCTATCTGAATTTATCACAACTTCTTTTGTGCGCTCGAAAAATGCCACGTTAACTTGAATTGGTAAAATACCATTTCGACGCTTTCTCCTGAGTTCCTTAACTAGTTCCTCAGGATTGCTATGATAGCCAACTAACGCTCCATTTACAAAAACCCTTGCCCTTGCATGTCCCCTGCCAATTGGCTGCACACCAAGTTGAGTTAAAACTGCTTTTATCTCATCTTCATTTTCAAGTCCAGTTGAAAGTTCCACTAGTTGAGCAAAGTTCTTAACCAATCCACAATTTGGGCCCTCAGGCGTTTCAGCGGGACAAATCCTACCCCATTGAGTGGGATGCAAATCTCTAGCTTCAAAATGAGGCTGTGCTCTAGAGAGAGGCGAGATCACGCGTCTTAAATGAGAGAGCATTGCCATGTAGTCTATTCTATCAAGCAATTGAGATACCCCAGTTCTACCCCCAACCCAGTTGCCAGTAGCTAGGGGATGAATTAGCCTCTCAGTTAAAACATCTGCTCTAACAGCTGTATTTACATTGAGCTCTCTATTGCGCATGCTAGCTCTCTCAACTTGATATTTTATATCTTGAGTTAATCTACTGAAGGAGACTCTAAATAGGTCTTCCATTAAATCGCCAGCGAGCTTGATGCGTTTATTTGAGTAGTGATCTTTATCATCCTCTCCCCTCCTACCGAGGGCAAGTTCAAAGCAAGCCTCAGCCATCCTACCAAGGTAATGAGCTTTAGCAAGCCTGCTTGACTCATCATTGCCAAGGTGTGGCAGGAGATAGCGGTCTAAAACATAATTTGCTCGCTTCCTTTGATACTCCCTTGCTTGACCAGCTGCCACGAGCTTACCAATTTTATCAATTGCTTCTTCAGTTGTTTCCACCTCAGCTTCTTCGATGTTTTCAAGCATGAACTTCACTATCTCAGGGTCATCGCTCACAGCATTGACTATGTCTTGATCGCTCTCTAGACCAAGTGCTCTTACTAGGGTTATGAAGTTTATTCTACCAGCGATCGATGGAAATGAAACCTCAAGTATTGAGTTTCTACCACGCTCAACGATTACAAGAGCTCGATAACCGCGCCTCTGGGAGAAGACCTTTGCAACTTCTATTTTCTCTCCATAGCGCTCATTATATTCAACTAAGATTTTATTAGGTGCTAGGTCTTCTAAGCTCATTAAAACACGCTCAGTGCCATTTATAATGAAATATCCCCCTGGGTCCATGGGGTCCTCGCCTTGCTCAATTAATTCCCTTGGTGATAAACCATATAGATTGCAAACTTTAGAGCGAACCATTATAGGTAGCATGCCGATTTCAACTTCTTGAGGCTCACTCTCGCTATTCCCCCGCACTATGCTCATTTGGAGATAAATCGGCGCAGCATAAGTTATATTCCTAAGTCTAGCTTCCGAGGGATAAAGTGGCTCCACTGAGCCATCTGCTTCTCTCACAACTGGCCTACCCACTCTTATTTTACCAAGTTTGATGTAAACCCCCTCAGAGCCCTCCATTCCCTCCTCAGTTATATCTGTGCCAATTATCCCTTGCTCATCGATTACCTTCTGCAAGCCATAATCTATGAATGCATTGAAGGAATCGATGTGATGTTGAGCAATTTTATCTCTAGTGAAATATGCTTCTGCAAGTATTCTTCTATTCAACATTGCTTTCACACACCCCATCCATCCTATGCTTCCACCACATAGCGATAGGCAATTGCTTTACCTGCTGTGGGGCTTTTTCTTATTATTTTAATCACATCTCCAGCTTTCGCCCCTATTTCCTTTACAACTGGATCGCTTGTTCGGATAAGAGGGAGTTGTCCTTTTTCACATTGATATTTTTTCAAGATCTCCTCAACTTCTTTCTCACTAGCTATCACATGCTCAGGAACCAATTCATGCTCCAATACGCTAAACTTTTTAGCCAAATTTTCCCCCTCCTATTTAAAGCGGGCTCGGGGGGATTTGAACCCCCGGCCACCTGGTTTCTTCTAAAGCTAAAAAATAAAAGCCAGGTGCTCTGCCTGACTGAGCTACGAGCCCAACTTAATTTTAAATAAACCACATCCCCAACCAAATGCTCACCTTCCAATTAGAAATCAACTTCATAGTACCGCATTTACAATGCTTCATTACATATATAGTTTACTGAAAGTAATAAATATATGTCCACGTGGATTATAATCTTTTCTATGGTCTCACGGATTCGCTTTCTAGGGAGCTGTAGGGAAGTAGGGAGGGCCGCGATTTTAATTGACGAAGTATTGTTGGATTATGGAATAAAGCCCACTGAGCCTGTTCAATATCCAGTCAATGGCCTTAGGCCTAGAGATATTATAATTTCCCACGGTCACTTAGATCACTGTGGATTGCTTCCAAATCTCATGGATTTAAATCCAACAATATATATGACTGCTCCATCTAGAGATTTCTGCTTACTCCTTGCTCAAGATATCCTTGAGATAACTGAGCAAAAGTGCTACTTCGCACCATTTGAAATACAAGATATTCAAAGAGTTAGAGAGAGAACTCAAATAGTGGAATACAATCAAAGCTTTGAAGTTGAAGGTTTTAAAGCAATGCTATTTGATGCAGGCCATATCCCAGGTAGTGCGAGTGTATATTTAAAGGGTGAGAAGAAAATTTTTTACACTAGTGATTTCAACCTTCGTGAAACTAGATTGCTCAATGGATGCAGAGGGAATTTCCCTTTTGCAGATATTTTGATCATTGAGGGGACTTATTTCAATAAAGAGCATCCACCAAGGAGCCAGCTTGAAAAGCATTTTATTGCAAGAATAGAGCAAACTCTAGATAGAGGTGGAATTGCATTGATACCTTGCTTCGCAATAGGTAGAACTCAAGAAATTTTATTAGTGCTAAACAACTATGGTTTAAAGCCTTACTTGGATGGCATGGGCCTAGATGTATGCCAAATACTTCTTAATTGGGAGAGTTATTTGAAAGATCCTAAGGGTTTCAAGCTCGCATTTCAAAATGCCATAATAGTTAAGCCTGAGATGCGTAGTGAAATAATTAAATCTCCAAATATAATTATCACCACAGCTGGAATGCTAAACGGTGGTCCAGTGCTATATTATCTCTCCAGGTTACATAGCGATCCTAGAAATAGCCTTTTACTCACAGGCTATCAAGCTGAAGGCACCAATGGTAAAGCAGCTCTCGAGCGCAAGCAAATTGAAATTTCAGGAAGCATTCTAGATTTAAAGATGAATGTAGAATACTTCGATTTCTCAGCCCACTGTGGTGATGTTGAACTTAAAACTTCTATTCAGCGATTCATTGAAAATGGAGTGAGAGAGATATTCATTGTGCATAGCGAGCGAGCTGTTGAGTTTGCTTCTTGGATAGAGCAAAATTATGATGTTAATGCTATTGCTCCTAAGAATGGCGATGAATTTGAGATAGAATAGTTTTTATCAAATGAATTCTAATTTTAAATCCAATGGAAGTTGATAAGGTCAATGAAGTTGCAATGGAAATCGATGTTGAATCAGAGGTAATGGAGAAGGTGCTTCAACTTGCTAAGAGACTTGCCAAAGCTAAAAAGGGCGCGCTTTTCATTATAACTCCAAGGGAGCTAGCAGAGGGTACTTATGAATGTCAATATCCTCAATTGATATTCGGAGGCACATTGCTATCAAAAGGCATGGATGTAGTGCTTGAGAGGCTCGCTACCCTCGATGGAGCTATTTATTTAACTAAAAATGGTGAGGTAATAGCGTATGGAGCTAGGGTTTTAAAAACCTCAACTATGTATGGATTTGGCACTAGGCACGCTGCAGCTAAAGGTATTACTGAATATAGTGATAAGATAACTGCAGTTTTAATTTCAGAGGAAAGTGGTTGGATAAAGGTTTTTCAAAAAGGCAATGTTACTCTTGAAACTGATGCAATTGAAGTTAGCCCTTCGATAATGAAGAAACTAGCTACATATTTAACTAAGCATGACACTGCTATTCTCGTCTCAGCTGGGATAAGTGCTGCAACTTTGGGTTTAGGTGCAATTGGCGTGATAGTGGTTGGAGGTACCTATTTGGTGGTAAAAAGCGCTTTTTCAACCATTTCCTCAATACTTAAAGAGAAGTGAAAATGTTCATTCATCCACGTGTTGAGGCACGATATATAGCTTTGCTTTTTTCCTTAATATTATTGCTTTCCTTACTCTTGATTCTAGAGCTAATTGGCCATGCTTTTAGAAAAATTGGCTTCTCTCCATTTTATTCAGTGTTTTTTCTATTTCTGTCACTTTTAGGAAGCTATGTGAATATTCCCATTTCTGAAGTTACCTCCAGAGAGCCAATTGTATCAAATCGAGTAATTGATTTCTACTGGTTTAAATATATAATTCCAACTATAGAAGTGGAGAGGCGCACTATAATAGCTATAAACTTAGGGGGAGCTGTGGTTCCAATAGCTATTTCCCTGTTCCTAGCAACTAAGCTAAGCTTAATTGAAGTGCTATTAGGAGTATCCATAATGAGCTTGCTCATTCATTTAATAGCTAGGCCTGTGAAAGGACTAGGGATAGCTATTCCACCTTTAATTCCACCAATTTTAGCAGCCGCTTTAGGGGTTTTGATTGCCCCTTCAAATGCTCCCTTGCTTGCCTATATATCTGGAACATTAGGCTGTCTCATAGGTGCTGATCTACTAAATTTGAAGAAAATCCCATACTTAGGAGCTAGAATGGCGTCGATTGGGGGAGCTGGAACTTTTGATGGAATATTTTTAACTGGAGTAATAGCTGTATTACTAACTTAAAATAAACTTAAAAAATAAAGAATTTAGAAAGCTTAAATTTGAAATGAATTCACTCCAATTATTAAGGACAATTAGAGCTAAAATTAAAAAAGCCCCGGTTGTTCTCTGCCATAGTATAACCAATAGATGCAACTTGCGCTGTAAATTCTGCCCATTCTGGAGAGAGACCAAGCTTCCTGAGCTTTCATTTGAAGAGATAAAGAATTTAATAGACCAAGGAGTAGCCCTTGGAGCTATAATCTACAATGTTTGGGGAGGGGAGCCTTTAATTAGAGAAGACCTTGCAAGTTGCCTTAGATATGCAAAGAAAAGAGGTATGATTAACTTCTTAATAACCAATGGCATACTCCTTGAGGAGCGAATCGATGAAATTGCATCTGATTTAGACTACCTTGCTATCTCCATAGATGGCATTGAAACTTATAATGAACTACGCATTGGCGGAGAGCTTAGCAAAGTGCTAAGGGGATTGGAACTTGCTTCTAAAAAATCTTCTAAATATAAATTCAAAACAGCTATAAACTGCGTTATTACAAATAAAAATTTAGCTGAGTTAGAAAAATTAGTTAAAATTGCAGAGAGCTATCGTGTAGGAATATTATTTGAACCAGTTCATGAGTATGAAGAACTATCCAATGAAACTTGGCAAGAGCTTGGGATTCGAAATCTCGTCGAATATCGTAGAGCTATAGATCGCTTGATTGAGCTTAAAAAAAATCATAGGATATTGAACTCAATTGCATATTTAAAGATGATTCGCGATCTAAAGCCAGATTTCAAG
>JAWCLZ010000003.1:0-98544 GCA_038850275.1 Methanocellales archaeon
TGAAAAAAGAGTGGTTCTATAGCGAGGAACTTGATACATGGTTGAGGAAAACATTGAAGCCTTCCTTAGCAATGCAAAGGAACATTTAGAAACCGCTGAGATAATCTTGAGATCAAACAAGTATTTCGATGTAGTTTTCCATAGCATTATGAGCATCGAAAACTCTACTTCTGCAATCATTCTCAAGCTTGGAGCTCTGCCTAGCAAGCGCCATTCAAACCACTTAATACTCCATCATCTCTTGCCCGAGGTTAAGGTAGAATGGAGGGGGGAATATGAGAAAGTGATTAGCTTTGCCGCTGAGCTTTTGCCTCAAATAAGCTTGACGAGATATCCATTTATAAAGGGAGATAAGATACTAATCCCATCTCAATACTACTCTAGAGAAGATGGTGAAAAAGCGCTTGAGAAAGCTAGATTTGTATATTCATTCGCTGAAAAATTAATGGAAAAACCCAATGCAATTGCTGATAATCAAACTTGATAATTATCCCAAAAGCTTTATAATAATTTAAATTTAGCTCGATATTGATGAATTTTCGCGAGAATGCAAGTGCTATTTCAACTGTGCTAGGCGCGCTTTTGTTGGTTTTAATTACTGTGGTGCTCGCTGGATTGATAGCTGTTTATTTACTTCAAATTACTTCAATTAAAAAAAGTGTGGAGCTCTACTTCGTGGATGTTGAGGCAAATATAAATGGTTGGATAAACTGCACAGCTGTAGGGAGGGAGAATGTAACCCTTTCTAATTTGAAGATTTTAATAAACGATGAACTTTTTACTCCGAATAATACTAATATGCTTATCAATGGAAAGCCCTATTCCCAGGGTTCAAATGACCACATCTATGGAGGCGCGCGGTTGGCGATGAAGAGCTCAACTAGCTATTCACCTGGAGAGATTGTTCGCTTAACAGTGAGCGATGTCACCTCTGGCTTGCTGCTTTGCGAGGTCGAGGTAAAAGCGAGATAAGTTTACCTTGCTTCGAAGTGCCTTATCTCTTCAGCGTCAACTGAGACTGGCTTGCCAATTCCTAGGTCTTGCACTCTTTTAATTCTCCCTAGGCTTTTGAATTCAAGTTGAACTCTAGCGTAGAGGGTTTCTTTTTCCTCGTAGTAGCTATCAATACCATGTGCCACGCGATGCATCGTGACTTGGAGTTCGCGGATCTTCGCTATTATACCAGTTACCCCTCCCACTAGATCTTGCTTGCTCGTGGTGGTTATGAATACGCAGTCTCCTGTGTTCAATTGAAAGAGGGAATATAGATTATGCGCGCTTCTAACTTCGAGGGTGCGAATCTTGCGGTCTAATAAGTCATTTATAACTTGCTTGGTAATCCCAGTTAAGGCTATGTATTGCATTTTTTCACACCCCCTTATCCATACATTGGATATTCCTTCTTTGGCTCCATAGCAGTTGTTTTAACTTGCTCAGCTAAGCGATGTAATTCAAATTCAATTTGCTCCGCTTGTTCAATTAATTTATCAACCGCTACATTCCAGCCAAATAGGGAGTTGAGTACCTTTATCACCTCAGCTGCTGCCCTTGGATCTGGATTTGGGCCATAGGTTTCGCCCATGAGGCAAATCGCATTTACCTTTTTCAATAAACAGCTGTTTAAAATACTCCCTGGGACACCTGAGATTGCACCTGTTTGCAATACCTCTACTTTATCTTTTAATCTCTCTAGGAGTTCTTTGGTAGTTGCAACTGCGTATACTTTATGTTCATCACTCATAGTCATGAGTCCAGCTATTGAAATTATTTCCCTTGCATTTATTGAAACTGCAAAGTCAATCAAGGCATCTCCAACTGCATTTGAGGCATTGGGGTGAATTGGGATATCACTTATAACCGCAATTAAATCTTTATCCACTTGTTCATACATCCTAACAGGGGCATTGACTATGCCGCCTAGCGTTATAGCGACTGGTGGGAAGTAGTCTTGAGATATAACTATGCCAATTTGCTTCATCTCCATTTGCTCAATTAAATGCTGAGTGGCAATAGTCCCAACTAATCCAATTCCAGGGAATCCCTCTATTATTACTGGATTTTTAACCGATATTTTATCCACCAAGACCTTAACCCCTTGCGTTTGCATGTTCTCTCATGTTATACAATTCCAAACAACTTTATATTATTTTGCAATGGATAAAGATAAAGTTAAAAAGTTTAAATTAAAAAATATGCAGCAGTATAAATTTAAACGTGGTTATTCCTGCGATAGAGAGCGAGTTCTAGCTGTATTGAGGGAATGCTTCCCTGTGGATATCAAGGAGAGAGAGGGTAGATTTCTACTTAGCTATGGCGCGCTCAATGAAATGCAGGTTTGGATTGCTGAGAATAAACTATGCATTGAGACTAAATCAAATTTAAAGGCTGATAATGCTACAATTCTCGATACCAATAAGCGTTTTAGAGTTTTCTTGGAGAAGGCCACTGGCTATACTGCGAAGCAGAGGGTGGAAATGGCTAAGAAAGAGGTAATTGGGGATTAAGTTATGCAAATAAGTTATATATCCCCGTGTTCCTCTCTCTTTAAGTCCTCGTAGGAGCTTATCCATCTGCGGTAGAACTCGTGCTGCATGCAAGTGAGTAATCCCATGATTCTCTCGTAGTTGAAATAGCTAGGTTTATATAAATTTTTCAATGTCTTGGTGAATAAATAGTTCAAACAGCCATCCCATTCATTCTCCGGCAGCTTGTTTAAATGCAGTGATATTTGCTCCACGATTTTATCCAGTTCAAGTCTTTTTTCTGGTTTAATATAGGGCATAGTTTTAAATTTAAGCTAGCTTTATTTTAGAATTTATCCCTCAAGCCTTAATCTACGCTGAACAAAGGCTTCATCAAGTGCATATAAAAAAGGCCCAAGTCTTGGACCGCGTGGCTTGCCTAGGAGTAGCTGATATATGATTTTGAAGAACTCTGCTTCCTTTATTCCATTCTCCCTAGCGATTTCAAATATTGCATTTTGCACTTCAACTTCACTCTTAGCTTGGAGGAGGTAATCCGCGAGTTCAAATAGAGCTTTCTTCACCCTCTCATCTAAAGGCTGAGTCAAGCGCAGCTCACGCTGGAGTTCAAATCTATATTCCTCTGGAGCGAACCTCGTTGCCCAGTTTCTGGCTTTGAATACCCTATTGAGTGCTTCCATCTCCATTTCCTTGGTTGCGTGCATTGGTAGATGCCCAGTTTTCTTCAATATCTTGAGGATATGAGCTGTATTTTGACTCACCCCGAGCATAGCTGCGAAGGTATAGGGGATTCGAATGTGCTTTTTAATTTCTCTAATGCACATTGGATATACTCGCTTCGCTAATTCAACTTCCTCTCCATCGCCTCCTTCGAAGTAGAGTTTTTCAAAGCGATCGAAGCTATCAACTAGAAAATTCAAATTCTTTAGATCAAGATTCTTCTGCTTCATTGGGGTTAAGGAGTAGAAGTAAAGCAGTACCTCTGGCTCAATGAGTTTAAGCAAATCCTGCGCTATATATACATTGCCATGCCTAGTGGACATCTTAGCGCCATTGACTAAGAAGAATTCATAGACAAATGGAATTGGGGGATCGATTTTCAAAATTCGCCTAGCGATTTCCTGACCACTTGGCCAAGAGCCCTCGAAGTGATCCTTGCCAAATGGCTCCATGTCCACTTGGAAGATCTTCCACTGCGCTGGCCACTCGAAGCGCCATGGTAATTTACCCTCGCTAAGGGTAGTCTCTCCTTTATGGCCACATCCAGATATTTCAAACTCCCCAGCTAGGGTTTTTGTTTCACAGGAATATCTCACGCTTAAGGTTTGCAGATCAAAACTTAATGGTGTAGCGGTTATTCTACCGCAGTTGCTACAGATGGGCATGAATGGAATGTAATTATGGGGGAGATTTGTTTGATACCTCGCCATTATCTCGCGAGCTAACTCTATCTTTGAGAGTATTTCTATTATTACTCCTTGGAATTTCCCCTCTCTATATAGATCATCATTGTTGAAATTCTCTATCTCCACCCCAAGTGCTCTAACGCCATCTAGCCAGACTGAGTTGAAATGCCTAGCCCAATTTTTACAGCAGCCAAATGGATCTGGAACAAATACATAGGGCATGCCAATATATCGCTCTAGATTAGCTATCTCAGCGCGAGAGAGTTCCCTCCATTCTCCATCGCGATCTGGCAATCGCTCTGGGATTTTTCTCAGGGGATCACGGTCATCGCATGTATGGATAAATCTAGGTTTTATTCCATCTAGTTCAAGTGCCCTCACTATAAAATAGCCCCTGAGGATATCATTGAGATTGCCAATGTGCTTCCCCCCGGAGGGCGAAGCCCCTGCTTTTACAACAGGTTGCTTATCAACACAGCGTTTTTTCACTTCCTCAGCTACTTCATCTGCCCAGAACATCGTTAATCATTGTTTCTTAAATTATATTTAAATCTCACCTGCGGAAAGCATATATCTTGACAAGTGGCATATCCTGAGAACGAGGATGATTGAAATTCCTAAAGAAGGAGGCTGATTGAAATATTTGAAAAACCAATTCTCCAAGTTGCACTAGATGTGCTTGAAATAGATCGAGCTATTCAAATAGCCAAGGAAGCACTTGAGGGAGGAGCTGACTGGCTAGAAGCAGGTACTCCATTGATTAAGAGCGAGGGAATGGATGCAATTCGAAGACTTAGGGAAGCATTTCCAGATCGCAAGATCGTGGCTGATATGAAAACCATAGACACAGGCGCACTTGAAGTTGAAATGGCAGCTAAATCTGGAGCGAGCATTGTCGCAATTTTAGGCGCCTCTTGCGATGCAGCTTTGAATGATGCTCTTAGAGCAGCTCGCAAATATGGCGTTGAACTAATGGTGGATTTAATTAGCTTGAGAAACCCAGTTGAGCGCGCTAGGGAAGTGGAGCAAATGGGAGTGGATTATATCAGCGTGCACGTTGGCATTGATATGCAAATGGTGGGCGTTGACCCACTCGAAGCACTTCAGCAAATCGCAAAAGAGATAAGCATTCCAATTGCAGTGGCAGGTGGCTTGGACGCTGAATCCGCAGCTGCAGCAGTTAAAATGGGAGCTGAAATTGTAATTGTAGGTGGGAATATAGTTCGATCGGCAAAGGTAACCGAGTCAGCTCGAAGGATAAGAGAAGCTATTGATAAAGCAGCGGCTGGCGAGCTAAAGCGGGAGTATAAACGAAAGTCAATGGAGGAGGAGATAATTGAGCTACTCTGGCAGGTTTCCACGCCGAATATAAGCGATGCCATGCATAGAAAGGGAGTGATGAGGGATATAAAACCAGTTGTGGGAGGAGTTAAGATGGTTGGGAGAGCAGTTACAGTTCAAACCTTCGAGGGAGACTGGGCTAAGCCAGTTGAAGCAATAGATGTAGCGCAGAAGGGCGATGTGATCGTTATCTACAATGGAAGTAACTATGTTGCACCTTGGGGAGAACTAGCTACCCATAGCTGCAAGAATAAAGGAATAGCTGGAGTTGTTATAGATGGAGCGGTACGCGATATTGAAGATATAAGGGCAATGAAGTTCCCTGTCTTCGCAAGTGCAGTTGTACCAAATGCAGGGGAGCCAAAGGGCTTTGGCGAGATCAATGCTGAGATTAAATGCGGAGGCTTAACAGTGAAACCCGGGGATTATATAGTGGGGGATGACAATGGCGTGGTGGTAATACCAAAGGAACGTGCATATGAAATTGCAAGGCGAGCAATGGAGGTGAAGAAAAACGAAGATAGAGTGAGGGAGGAAATCAAGAGGGGAAAAACTCTATCTCAAGTGGTTGAGCTCTATAAATGGGAGAAGAAAATGTAGTAGCATAAATTGGGAGAAGAAAATGTAGTATAAATAAAATAAATAACAAATCTTATTTTCCTGAAGATACCTATACTATTCAAGAGCATGAATCGACTTGAGACGATAATTCGAGATGGCGAGCGAGAGAATATCGAGTTTAAGGAATTTTTGGATAAAGAATTGCATTTAAAAGGGGAGAGAAAGCAAAACTTAGCTTGCCAGATGAGGCATCGCATTTTAATGGGAAATGGAAGTGCACTCTATGTGATAGGCGTGGGTGATGGGGGAAAGCTAAAGGGTATCACTAGAGAGCGCTTTGATGAAACCCTCTCAGTTTTAAGCTACATAGCCCTAGAGATTGGAGCAAGGGTTTCAAATGTAGAGGAATATCGAGTGGATGGAGGCTTCGTGGGTTTAGTTACGATCAACAACCTAGTTCAAGAGAAGGAACATATTCTCATCGGCACAGCTGGCCACGTTGACCATGGTAAATCAACGCTAGTTGGATGTCTCGTGACTGGTATATGCGATGATGGCGATGGAAAAACTAGGATTTATCTCGATGTACTCCCACACGAAGTTGAGCGAGGACTATCTGCTGAGCTATCCTATGGGGTATATGGGTTTAAACAGCGTCAAACCCTGCATTTAATTAATCCCTTGAATAAAAAAGAGCGAGCTGGAATAGTGGAGCAAGCTGAGAAGATTGTTTCCTTCGTCGACACAGTTGGACATGAACCTTGGCTGCGCACAACCATTAGGGGAATAGTTGGCCAGAAACTCGACTATGGATTGCTAGTTGTTGCTGCAGACGATGGCGTGACCCATGTTACCAAGGAGCACTTGGGAATTTTAATCGCAATGGATCTACCTGTGATAATTGCAATCACCAAGATAGATAGAGCGAATGAAGAGCAAATTGCCAAAGTTGAGCAGCAGATTTCAAATGTATTAAAACTAGTTGGCAAAATCCCATATAAAATTAAAACCTATGGGGATATAGATAGATTGGTGCATAAGATAGCTCAGGGTATAATAACACCTGTGCTTCGAACTTCATCAGTAACCCTAGAAGGCTATGATTTACTTGATAGATTGCTCTACCTCCTCCCCAAGCGCAACTTCGAGGTTAAAAAGCCATTTCAAATGTACATAGATAAAGTCTATCAAATCACTGGAGTAGGCACAGTGGCAAGTGGAACAGTTAAGCAGGGGGAAGTGAGAACTGGCGATTTGCTATACCTAGGCCCAGATGAAACTGGTATCTTTCAACAAGTAAAAGTGCAATCAATTGAGATGCATTACTATAGAATAGATAAAGCCAGCGCTGGGGATATAGTTGGCATTGCATTGAAGGGAGTTAAACCAAGTGATGTAAGCAGGGGAATGGTGCTTTGTAAAGAACAGCCAAAGGCAGTTCGCGAGTTCGAAGCTGAGGTATTGATTTTGAATCATCCCACTAGAATCGCACGGGGATATGAGCCTGTTTTACACATTGAAACCATAGCTGAAACCGTGGTATTCGAGGATATGGATCGAGAGTACATGATGGCTGGGCAGAGTGGTAGAGTGAAAATGCGCTTCAAATTCAAACCTCACTATATATACGAGGGCCAGAAGTTCATATTTCGAGAGGGGAGGAGCAAGGGAATTGGCAAG
The DNA here is from genome assembly GCA_038850275.1 of Methanocellales archaeon. Classification (GTDB taxonomy): domain Archaea; phylum Halobacteriota; class JAWCLZ01; order JAWCLZ01; family JAWCLZ01; genus JAWCLZ01. The sequence goes on from JAWCLZ010000003.1 coordinate 7,472, forward strand.
GTGGTGAAGGTAATTGGCTAGGCCTAGGCTTTTAGTAAGTCCAATGGATGTTGAGGAAGCTAGAATATGCGTTGAAGGGGGAGCTGATATCATAGATGTGAAAAACCCAAGGGAGGGGTCGCTTGGAGCAAATTTCCCATGGGTTATAAGGGAAATACGCAGCGCAATTCCAATGGAAATCGAACTGAGTGCCACGATTGGTGATTTCCCAGATTTACCTGGCTCAGCATCGCTTGCTGCACTCGGGGTTGCTACAATAGGCGTGAACTATGTAAAAGTAGGGCTATTTGGCTCTAGAACCGAGGAGGCAGCTGTTTTTTTAATGAAGCAGGTGGTTAGAGCTGTTAAAGACTACGATCCCAAGATAAAGGTCGTGGCAGCTGGCTATGCAGATGCAAAGCGAGTTGGCACAATTGATCCATTAAAAATCCCTATTGTGGCTGCTAGGGCAAATGCAGATATAGCAATGGTGGATACAGCGTTGAAGGACGGCAGAAGTTTATTTGACTTCTTAACAGCTCAGGAAATAATGAAATTCACCACCGAAGCTCGCGACCTGGGCTTGAAAGTGGCACTTGCTGGCTCTATAAAGCGAGAGGAAATAGCTAGAGCCGCGAGTTTCAAGCCAGATGTAATAGGAATAAGAGGCGCTGCTTGCTCGCGTGGCAATAGAAATGGCAGAATTGAAGCTAAGAGAGTTAGAGAAATAGTGGAAATACTAAAGCATTGCTGAGCAAAATTATTAAGCTTTTATATAGCAGTAGCATTTTTCCCTCAATTTACTTCGAAAATTTACTTCGAAAGCAAGTGCTTTTGAAAGAAAGCGCTAACAACTTCCGCCAACTCTTCAATTTTGTCCTCATAGAAATGATCTGTTTCCATTAAAAGCTTTTGCTTTGGCTCGCGAGCAATTTTATATAGATATTCAAGGTCAATTATATCAGCAACTTCATCCCTTAAACTATGGATGAATAACTTTGGACAGGTTTGATCAACTCTAGCTGAGATGAGGTCAGTATGCTTAAGTAGAGCTTGAAATACAATTGCATCAACCTCTCTAAAGATAGCTGCATTAGAGGCTACTACAGCACCAAAGGCATAGCCATATAGTCCCACTTTTCCAGTTCTCTCCTTTAAATAATCAATAGCGCTTATAGCATCCTCAACTTCTCGCAAGCCATCTGTATACTCAGCTCTATAATCAAAGCAAAGAGCAAGCATGCTGCATTGAGCTAGTTTTTCAGCGATTGCAACCAATCTCTTATCATCCCTATTCCCACCCTTCACTGGACTAGGTGGGCAGAGTACAACCCCTGCATTTGCTTTATTCCCATATAGTGTTGCACTCAGCATTTCCTCGCAGCTGCGGATAACTAAATCCCGCTTCATCTATTTCCTCCTCTCAGCTTTATACTCCCGCAAGAGCGCTTCAATCATCCTAGCTTTCTCCTCTGCCTTGAGCTTCTCAACTCTAGTTTTATAATTCAAAATTGCTATTTTCAGCTTCTCGGGATCAACTACTGCGAAGCCCTCGGCTTTATTAACAGGTATCTCGCTGGGCGATAAAACTGGAATATCTACCTGCTGGAATTTCTCTAGAGCTATATGAGACATTTCCCCGCCTGCGATTACTGCTTCAACTTGCTTTTCTATCAATAGCTCTGCAGTTCCAGCGCCTCCACCACTTGCGTCTTCTAAATAGATTACATCTCCTTTTTTAATCCCAAATTCCCTCTCAGCCTGCAGAATAGCATCTCTAGTGAATGCTGAGATTATCTTCACAGGCATTGCTTCACCTTTAGCCTCAAGTGCTTTGATCTGTTTGAGTTTATTCATCCTAGATTCAAGCTGGGTATTTACTTCTTTAAGTCTTTCAATCTCATTCTTCAACCTAGAAATTTCTCTCTCTTTTAATTCAACTGCCCTTGTTTTTTTAATCTCCTTAGCCTCAGCAGTTTTAAGAGCAGCTATCTGTTCTTTTAAAGCAAGTATCTCGCTATCCTTTGATTTAAGCTCAGCCTTCAATTCCTCAATGAAGCTCTTTAAACGCTGGATCTGCTCGGAATAGCGCTTCAGCTCTAATTTAAGCTCCTCCAATTCAACACTCGAGCTTGCTTTTCCACCCTCAACCTCAACTTTCTCAGCCTCTTGCGGAGCTGATTCACTCGGGGTGGATAGCTGTAGAATTGCTGAGTCAACTGAGCTACCTCGCACTACCATTGCTTTGAGTTCCTCAATATCAAGTATAGGTGGAGCTTTCTTCTCAATTTGCATAAATTTGGTTTTATAGCTATTAAATGCAAGTAAAGCAGCTGCTATAGCATCGCGCTCGTGGTCATTTGCATATCCAAAGCGCTTGGCTAAATTGATTTTCTCCTCAGCTGATATAAACCTAGGTGGGGTATATAAAACTGCATTGAAAACCCGCTTGATTCTTTCAACTGCCGCTGGAGTGGGAGTAACATCTGTTGCAATAATTAAGGGATCACCGCTTGCTGAGATATGCTCAACGATATCTGCAAATGAGAATACCCTTGAGCTTATGATGCTCTTCAAATTACCATTTAAATCTAAAACAGCTATAGCAGTGGTGGTACCAGGGTCTATTCCCACTATTATATATCTATGCTTCCTAGTCAATGGATTGAACTTTATACCAGCTCTTTCAACTGCTTCAACTTTCACTTGTATATTCTCAGATCTCTGTTCCTTCACACCAACCTCTGCTCTCTTGGCTTCAACGGTGAACTCTCCACTTGCATAGCCGCCAAAAGCCTGCTTCACTTTTAACTCAAATTTCAATCCTTTATCCCTCATTTCTCTTTCGATCTCCCTCACCCGTTGAAGTACTTCACCATGTACCTTCCTCCTATATCTATTTTGACTCCAGCCTCCCTTGCCAAGTGATCTAGCTCTGCTGACTTTAATTATAGTTTTATCCTCAAAAACACTAACTTCATAGCCAACTCCAAGGGCAGCAAGCTTCGCAATTGCCTCAGCTTCCATACCTGGGTTTAAGCGGTCAAAGGCAATGCCATATCGCTGGGCAATTCTAGCTAGAGGCTCAGGCTTCTCTGAACCAGTGACTTGAACGAGCTTGGTATGAGCTGGAAATTTCTTCATAAGCATTGCAAGTTCTCTTTTATCAGCTGCAAGTTCGTGGATGTTATCCACAGCCACGATATCAGGTTTTTCCTGTTGGATCAAGCGAAGTAGTTTGAAAATACTCAATCCATCGTGTTTTTCAAGTATTCCATCCTTAAGCAAAGCAACTGCATACTCCACTCCTTCCCTCGAGAGAGGTGATCCCTTGGCAATGTCGATTCCAATTATGCGGGTCATCAAGCAATCAGCAATCTAAATATTTATAGCGCTATGAAGTATATTTTTTCCCGTGAATTATATAATCGCCTTCGATGTTGAAGGTCCCATTGCAAGCCCAGATTTTGATTTTACTTGGCTCTGTCTAGAGCATACTTCTAAGCAATTCTATGAAAAAATCAAGCTATTCGATGAATATGATGATTTAAGATGGATGCGCGAGAGAGATAAAAGGGGCAGGAAACATAGCACAGGCACAACTCCACTAGTCTCCCTCCTCGCAGCTGCTTGCGAGGGCTTTGGGGATATTCAGCTTAAGGAAATAGCTAGGGAGAAATTGAAGTTAAGCAATGGAGCGAGTGAGCTCTTGAAATGGCTAATACGTGAGCGCGGGATAATGCCCTACTTGATAACTAGTTCCTACCCAGCTGTATCGCTTATTCTTGGAAGGAAATTCAATATTCCCTCTTCTCATATCTACTGCGCAGGCAACCAACTAAGCAGGGCAGAGCTATTTAAATTCGATAGAAATCCTAATTTTGAATTAGAGTTAAAACGCAGGTCTCCAATGGAGTTATGGAGTAGAAAACAAACTGAAGTAGCTAGATTTTTAAGTGAATATCTCGAGAACTGCATAGAACTGCGCAACTGCTATATTCAAGGGAAAAACCATAGCCATATTCAAGAATATAGAGCTCTCCTCAGGAAGCAGCGGAAGATCTATCAAGGTGTTAAGGATGATGAACTTAGGACTTCTCTCATCGAGTTAATTTTAAAGCAAAGGGGCGTGATGGGTGGACACAATAAGAAGAGGGTGCTTGAGAAACTCTCCCCAAATCCAAGATATGCGATATACATTGGAGATGGCATAGTTGATGCTGACTGCCTTGAATATGCAAGCTTTGGAATAGCAATAAACTGCGTTAATAGATTTGCATTGCTTAGCTGTAAATTCAACATAGCAACGGGAAATGAAGCAAATTTGATACCAATTTTAGAGGAAATCCTAGATGGCAGATTCAACTTAGAGAAAATACACTCAAGTGATGAATTAACCATCTTTCCCCCTAGTACCATTCGAGCCAATTTCGAAGAAGTAAGGAGGGTTAATAGCTATTATCGAGCACTCCTATAAAACCTCGGGATTTAAAAACGCAGCAATAAGAAATCCCGCTATAGTTAAAGCAATTGCTCCATAGATACAGGAGAGATAGCCATAGTATTGACTTAGAATTCCCCCGCTTAATGGACCTAAGATTGAAGCTAGGCATATAGTTGATTTTAAAAGACCTGTTGCAGTTGCTCTTTCGATATTTTGATCCAAAATCAATTTAAGGGAACCAACGTAGAGACAGCTCCAGGAAAAAGCTAGGAGGATTTGAGTTAATAGAAATTCAAATTGATTTGAAGCTAGTGTGAATGAGAAGAAAGTTATGGCTGAGAACAGCAAACCTGAGATAACTAAATTGGTGCCTTTAAATGTATCAAGCTTTGGCATGATTAAAAATTGGAAAAAGGAATTTGTGAAGTAGATAATTCCTATCCAGAGTTTTGATATTCCCAAGGAAGCTAGATAGAGGGGGAAGATTATCCAGATCATATGAGCACCTGAGTGCCTGAGTAAGAAAGAGAGATAGATCCAGAAACTATTCTTAATTATTTTAACTGGGAAAAATGGAACTGAGATAGAAGTAACTGGAATCTCGATTCTCAAGGCAAGGAGGAAAGCAAGAATTAGGAAAAAAGATCCCAAGAGGAATATTTTCCAGTAAGTAGCTATAGCTCCAGCTATAAAATTGCCCACTGCCCATCCTAAGCTACCAAAGGCAGTGAATTTGCCAATTTTCTTATTAGCATCGTAGATATAGGCTATTAAAGCAGCTGGGAAGGCACCTAGGGAAAATCCAACTAAGACTCGAGCTAGTAATAATTGAAATGGGTCTCGAGATAGAGCTTGAAGGGGGAAAGAAATAGCTGAAGCTAAAAGTCCAAAGAGTAAGAATTTCTTCCTCCCGTGGATATCTGCTAATCTACCGAAGATATATGAGGAGATAAATAGGGCTAAGCCATAGAGAGCTCCAATTACACCAACCTCGAAGTTCTCAGCTCCAAGTTCAATCGCATATATTGGGATGAATAAAAGAGAGGAGGCAGTTGCTGCCTCCACTAAAAAATTTATAACATTGGCTCGCATATAAGGCTTTATATAATAGTGAAAGATATAGGCTTTTCTCGCAATTATTTTAATGCGCAAACTTATGCTATTCTCGCAATTTAAATAAAGGAAAAGAGAAAGAGAAAATTGCGGATCAATAATGCTTAAAAAGCTAGATGTCATTGCAATTGGAGCGATTTTAATAGATTTAATTGGCAAAGCTGAGCGCTTACCAGAGCGAGAGGAGGAAGTTTTTCTCCATGAATTGATAGCACAACCAGGTGGCTCAGCTGCAAACACCGCTGCTGCTTGCGCGCGACTGGGCTTGAAAACTGGCTTTATTGGGAAAATTGGGGATGATAACTTCGGGGAGTTTTTAAAGCAAGATCTAGCGAGAGAAGGCGTAGATATAACTGAGTTGAAGAAAACAAGGGAAATGCAAACTGGCACTTGCTTTATTGTAATGGATAGAAAAAAAGAGCGCCATATGTATGCCTTCAGCGGCGCTGCAAATCTCCTATCCCCAGGTGATATTAACCCTGAATATCTAAATAGGGCGGGAATCGTGCACCTCGCTGATTTAAAAAACATCTCTCCCTTAATCCAAGCTGCTGAGCAAGCTCGAGAGGAAACAAGGGTTTCTTTAAACCCAGGTGGGTTGATAATCAACCTAGGATATAGAAAAATAAAGCCACTTCTCAAGCTAGTGGATATCTATATTTCCTCAAAAAATGAAGCCGCGAAGCTCTATAAAACTGAGGATGTGGAAAAACTAGCAGCTAAGTTAATGAAAGAGGGCATCGCAATAGTTGCCTTAACCTTAGGCAAACATGGTTGCTACATCGCAAACGCGAATCAAAGAATTCGAATCCCAAGTTTTAAGGTAAAAGCAGTTGATACCACAGGTGCTGGAGATGCATTCAGCGCTGGCTTCCTCTATGGAATAGCTAGAGGATTAAGCTTGGAGGAATGCGGGCGCTATGCCAATGCAACTGCAGCCCTCTGCGTTACAACACCAGGGGCGAGATTCAAACATGGAATAGAAGAGGTTAGGGAACTGCTGAGGAAATGCATAAATACTATTTAAATATCAACGCTATATAGCTTATTTAAACGCCATATAGCTTGACCCTGCGAATATACCTTCTAGTTATACTCAGTAGTTTCCTCCGTAGTTCTTCACCACTTGCCTCTACTTTTTCAAGTTCCCCAGCTAATTTTTCATGCCCTAGATCTCTAAGCCAGTGCCTGAAATGCTTACCTTGATGGTGAAATTCAATGCTTTCAATAGGCAAGACATCTATAGCATCGCGGAATTCCTCTAGATTCCTCGCTTTACCTACGATTTCACCACTAGGTAGGCGGAAAATGAATTCCATCAATCACCACCCCAGTGCTCAAGTGCAACTCTAAGCTCTTCGTGCTCCTTAGCGTATTCCTCAACGCTTATTCCCTTGAGCCAAGCATCAATAGCCTGCCTCATAGCAGCTGCCCCAGCAGCAGTGCCTTGGGGGTGACCGTGGATACCGCCACCTGCTTGAATGAAGCAATCGATGCCAAAGCCCTGGAGATTAGCAGCAACTGTTCTAGGATGAATCCCCCCCGAGGCAACTGGGAATACTGGTTTTAGATTATACCAAGGACTGCGAATTGCATCTCTACATGCATCTATCTCTTGAATATTGCGATCCATCTTCCCCATATAGCTGCCCACGTGCAAACTACTAGCACCAGCCAGCCTAGCGAGCCTTGCAAAGACTAGCATGCTTATGCCGTGCCTTGGATTTCGCGTCATTGCAGCGTGCATGGTGCGATGCACATGTATGGGCACTTTCAAATTTGCCTCATTAAGTGCTTGCAGTGCTGAGAAGCCAGCGGTTATTACATCGACCATGAGCATATTCGCACCCATTTTAAGCGCCAACTCCGCTCTATCCACGATTTCATCAGCGCCGCAGGTGACGTTAACAGCGTAAAAGGTTTTCTTCCCTGTTTCAGCTTCAAGTTCATCTAATTTCTTCATAACCCTTGAAACCCTTTGCTTGAGTGGGCAGAATTTTTGATTTGAAAGCGTTTCATCATCTTTTATAAGATCAACCCCGCCTAGTGCAGCTTGATAGGCTCTTTCAGCGGTTTGCTCAGGCGTTAACCCAACCTTAGGCTTCACAATAGTGCCAAGGAGGGGGCGATTGTATATCTTGCCAATTCTCCTGATTTCTTTTATACCAATTCTAGGCCCTCGATAGTGGCGAATGAAGCTCTTGGGGAGTTCTATGTCAATTAAGCGTAGATTTTCAATTGCACCTAGGCCAAAGATATTCCCAGCTATAACGGAAAGAACCTGTGGAATATTCCTAGGTTCAAATAGATCAACGGGGAGGCCAATTTCAACCTCGCTATCATTTGCTTTGAGTACTTTTGCTCCATATTTCTCATGCACCTCATCTGCCTTAACATCAGTCCAAGTACCAGTGCTCTGCTCTTCAGCAATTCGCTTTGCTGCTATTTCAATGGGTAACTTGGATTCAACATAATATTTAGCAACCACAAATTCCATAGCTATCATCTATAAAAATGCAGCTGAACTATAAGCACTTTTCTCATTTATACTTATCCCCTATACTTATCCCCTATACTTATCCCCTATACTTATCCACATAATTCAAAAGGCATTTATTCTCACAACTTCAATCTCCTTTAAATCAGCAGTTCCAAGCTTTACATCCTGCGCTAGTTTTAAATGAGGTATCGCGAGAGGCTCATATCCAAGTATCTTGGCTCCAACTGCATCCGCAGCAACTAGATCCGTTGAAAATATCATAATATTAAATTCCCTTGCCTCACCGCCTAGCTCTCCATCGATGCAGGCCTGTCTGCCGTCTATGATTGCTAGACTTGGTTTTAAATATAGATTTATATCCACAATGCTTTCATTCAGCTTCCTGTGGAATCTCCCCTTCTTCGCAATCCTTGCTTTTTCCTCGAGGGTTGCTCCAAGCATGTTTTTCAAGGATAAACTCACCTTGGTGATTGAATGCACCTTTAAAACAGCTGCAGAGATTATAAAGGAGTTCTTCAAAGTTAAGGGAAACTCGAATTCCTTCAAAGCAAGTGCTTTCGCATTTCTCCTTAGTTCATAGCTATCTTTATTCAAATCAACTAGTTCAATTCCATATTTCTCAGCTAAATCTAAATAGCCTAGTTCTTTATAAGCTAGAGTAGTATTACACCAGCCTGAGCCCTCAGCTATGGTTACCCTTTGATATCTCATTAGATATTCAGCGATTGCTTTAACAGTTTCAACTGGAGTGGTAACTGGGGGAGGGCGGTTGACTATGAGATTTGGCTTGATCACTATCTTTTCAACTGGTTTTACATTCAATTTCCCCAAGCCAAGTGAAACCATTGAGGCTGGGTCTCTTCCCTCGACTATTACTACCTTTGAATTCATATCAATAATCTCTTTGCATTTTCGCCAAATATCTTTTTCTTAATTTCCACATCTAGACCTAGTCGAGCCAGCCATTTAACACAGTTCACCATGCCTCTTTCTCTATCACAATAGCCACCGATGGCTGGGTAATCAGAGCCGTAGAGGATTCTCTCCTCCCCCATTTCTTCGATAGCAAGTAGGAGATTGAATTCATTGAATGTAGCGGAGATATCCACATAGATATTCTCATGCTTCTTAGCAACATCCATCATTTCCTTGAACCAGATTCCAGGGTATAGCTTGCTGTAGCTTCCCATGTGAGCTGCTATTATTTTCAAATCCGGATATCTCTCTGCAACTTTATCCAAATATTTTGGATTCGCATTCCTTGAAAGATAAGGCAATTCCCAAGGGCCTGGGTCGCAGCCAGTGTGCATTGAAATAATCAACTCATGCTCCTGAGCTAGCTCGTAAATCAAATTCATTTTTTCATCCTCAGGGTTGAAGAATTGAATGGTGGGTAAAAATTTTAATCCCTTGAAATTAAGTTCTTTAATTCTATCGATTTTCCGTCTAACATATTCTTCGCCTTTATTTGGATTGATAGATCCAAAACCAATGAATCTCTCAGGATATTTATCCACGAATTCTTTGACCACTTCTTCAGATACACTTAAGCCGAGGATTCTCTTTCCAATTCCCCTCAGCATTTCTTCATCTGCATAACTATAAGCATGTTCTCTCTCTAAGGCGATTTTTAACTCTTCTCCACCCACATATTTATCAAAATCAGCTTCATCTAGGTCTAAAGCAAGAAGAACAGCTTTATCAACTCCAGCTATGTCCATCGCTTCAATGACTTCCTCGATTGGAATAACAGCGTGAGTTGATATATCAATAGGATGCACATGTACATCTATAACTTCTACTTCCCGTGAATTAATTTTAATCATATTTAGTAGTAAGGAGTATATGAATTTAAGAATTTAGTAAGTATTTAAAATTTAAGAAAATTTAAAATAATTTTTTTATTAAGAACTTTTTATTCTCGATTAAATCCTCTTTGCATTTAATGCAAAAAGGACTACCAGTTCGCTCCATTCTCTCAAGCATTCTCTGGGTCAATTCACCTGCATCAACAAATCTCCTTGTAACTCTATCGTCTTCCTTCACAAGTCTCACCATATTAGATTGACCCATTACGCAGTCAACCCTTATACAGTGCCACCCTAGAGAATAATCTACATCTTCTTTTCTCCTTGGAACGCCAAAGATATGAGCTGTTTCATGCATGGCAGTCTTAAAGAGAACTTTAGGTGCAAAAGATTCATACCATTTTTCAATTCGACAGGAGGAAAATATAACTCTAGCACTTGGTTTCCCCAATCGAAGGTGAAGTGAAGTTGCTATACCATAAACGAAATTTGTATTAGATGTGTACAAGTCCTTTGCTGTAACTCCAATTTCAATACCCTCTTTACCCTTAGATGCACGCAAATTTAACACATCTTCCACATTGTATTGAACCCCAAAGGAGCCCTCTCTTTTACTAGCTTGCTCAAAGCATTTTTCCACTGCCTCTAAGTCTTCAAAAGAATTTTCTAAGCATATGGAGAAATATGAAGAAAGATCAAGACCTTCTCTTAAAATAATTTTAATTGCATCAACTATCACTGGAATATACTTCAATGTTTCTCTATCACTCCATACATAGATTTGAATCGCCATTTTTCCACTGAATTTATATCTCATATCTCATTTTTCAAATATATCCTAAAAAAATCTTTGTTAACGATATGACTAATAATTATTATTCTAAAAAATAATTATATTAAATTCTGTTTTCATTTTAATACAGAGATAGCGTGATTGTCGAAAGAATAGCGCAAGAGATGATAAAAAGGGGACTTAAAGGTACGAGGTTTTCCAAAATTGAACCAATTCTCCCAGCGGAATTGGATGGAATAGGGTGGTATATTCACATTCCATTCTGCCGTCGATTATGTCCCTATTGTGCTTTTCGCAGCCTTCCCTATTCCCAGAGCAAAGTTGCATCTTATGTTGATGCAGTGAAAAAAGAGATTCAAATATATAGGGATAAACTTGGGAAAATCAAAATAGGAGATGTCTACTTCGGAGGTGGCACCCCAAGTCTCACTTGGAGGGAAGTTCTTGAGATCGTGGAATTCTTGAGATCTAAATTTGAAGTAATAGGTAAATTCGGCTTAGAAGCAAACCCTGAGGATATAAATGAAACAACATGCGAGGCGCTTAGAAAAGGAGGGATAAGTAAAATTAGCCTTGGAGTGCAATCTTTAGATAGTGAAATTCTTAAAATTATGCACCGAGGCTATGATGCTAAACTTGTATGTGAGGCTATAGAGCTATTGCTTGACAAGGGATTTTATGTAAGCGTTGACTTAATGCACGGTTTGCCTAAGCAAAATATATCTAGCTTGCTTCGAGACTTAGAAATAGTGGCTGAAGCTGGAGTTCATCAAATTTCCCATTATCCACTTATCCTCTTCCCCTATACTAAATGGTATCGCGAGGTTCAAAGTGGAAATATATCTCTCACTTCTCATATGGAGAAAAATATGTTTTATACAATTTGCGATTTCCTAACATCGATTGGATATAAACAAGTCAGCTGCTGGGATTTCACAAGAGAAGCTGGAATGCAATATATTACTTGCACGCGAGATGAAAATATAGGAGTAGGAATTAGCGCTTATACGAAAATCAAAGACCTATTCTATGTCAATACTTTTTCTCTAGAGGAATATATCAAAAGCGTGGAAACTAGCTTGCCCATTGCAACTGGGACAATTATGCCTTTGAATCAAGCTATGAAGCGCTGGTTTATGATGGGATTATATAAACTTAAAGTGAATAAAGTAGATTTTGAGAAACGCTTTAGCATTCCCATAGAGCAAGCGATTGGAAAATTTTTGCTAATGCTCAAATTGCTGAATATAATTGAAGAACAACCCGATTACATTCAAGTTACAAAGCGGGGTTTATACTGGGTCTCATTTATGACAAAAACATTCATGCTCACCTTCCCAGGGAGATATATTCAAGAATGCCTACGCAATCCATGGCCAAGCTCGTTTGAAATCTGATTACTCACAATGGACTCGCCGGGATTTGAACCCGGGTCTGAGGCTCCGGAGGCCTCTATGCTATCCGCTATACCACGAGTCCATGGGAATTGTTTTATCCTTCTACTTATAATTTTATTTAAACGGGATGGATTAGGTGTTGGATATAATTTACATCTTACTCTTAATTATTTTAATCATCTCAGGCTTGCTCATTTTAAACGAGGGCTCGAATCTCATTAGCGATAATGCAACAATTGTTGCTAGGCGAACTGGCAGCTCTAGATTTGCAATTAGCATTCTCTTAGTTTCCACTTTAGCCTCGATGCCTGAAACACTTGTTTCTCTATTTGCATTGAAAGAGAATAGCATTGATATTGCGATGGCAAATACTTTAGTTTCAATTATTGTTAATATCTCTTTCATAATAGGCTTATCTGCTTTAATAATGCCACTTAGAACAACGAAGGTGATGATTACCAGGGACGCTGTTTTTCTTTTAACAATGACGATCATTGCTTCTGCGCTTTTGCTTGATGGCGTGCTCTCGCGATTAGATGGATTTGTGCTATTACTACTATTCCTACCCTACTCCATAAATCTATGGATCACGGAGAAAATGCTAGGGAAAGAGGAAATGTATACTTCGCTTAAAGATGTTTTCACTGAGCTAGTTCTCTTTGGGCGCATCTTCAATCGAGGATTGAAAATAAGAAGTGGTTTGAAGTGGTTGCTAGCAGGGATATTTCTAGCAGTAGTTGGGTCTGAGTTTTTGACTCGTGGATCAATAGAAATATCAAGAACTATGGATATAAGTGAATGGTTGATTGGCGCAACGATAGTCGCAGTTGGAACTTCACTTCCTGATATCGCTGCTGCATATCATGCTACTAGGAGGGGCATGTCAGATGTTGCTTTAGGAGCTGGTATAGGAGCGAATATTACAAGTATATTGCTTACCCTTGGGCTAATGGGACTTATCTATCCTCTTACATTCGATGTCGATAAAGTGCTGCCAACAATTATTGCAATGAATGTTTTAACATTCACTCTCTTCATATTTCTTGCAATTGGCAAGACACTTACAAGAAGAGAAGGTATAATCTTCTTTTTATTTTACATTGCAATCACTATATTGAATATATTTAGATAAGAATAAATATGAATATCTAATAATTTGGAGCTTGATGATTGACCAGCTAGAGCGATTTATAGAGGAAATTACATTTGAATATTATCTCAACCTAGCTGGATTGAAAGATGAACTTAATATAAGTTCTATTTATTCTAAATACAAACTTTTCAATGATGCAAGTGCTATTATCGAGCTCAAGCATAAAACTATGCAAGCTAGGGGAGAAGAGAGGAGGAGGTTGGATTATCTCCATTCTTATCTAGCAAGCAATTATCTTGAAAATGCAACTAAGGAATTAACAGATCGCATTGCAACCAAGGAAGCAATGGCTATGATTTCAATTGATGGAGATGTGATTCCTTTTCGCAAAGCAGAGTTGCTTATGGCAAATGAGCCTGATTATTTCAAGAGAAATGCGATATATCAAGCAACTATGCCATTGATCTTAGAGTTGAATATACTGCTGAGGAAAAAACTTGAGCAAATCCACATCTTAGCTAGAGAGCTTGGGTTCATAGATTATATTCATATGTGTTCATATATCAAAAAACTAAACTTCACTGCTTTATTTGAGGCCGTGGAGAATATATTGAAGAGCACTGAGGGTATTTATGAAAAGGAATTTGAAAGAATAGCTGAGGAAGAACTGGGCTTAGATCTAGGGGCAATTCGAAAGCCAGATATGCTGCGTGTACTACGCTTGAAGAGTTTTAATGAATTCTTCAGAGGCAGAGATATGCTTGCCGTGCTCAAGGATACCTCACGTGACCTTGGATTTGATTTAGATCGCGTAATTCTAGATGTTGAGAAGAGGGAGAAGAAAGTGCTTCGCGCATTTTGCGCTCCTGTAAGAATTCCTGAGAAAGTGATACTTGTAATTACACCTAAAAATGGCCAAGATGATTATCAAGCTCTACTTCATGAATTTGGCCATGCGATTTTTTACAGCAATGTTAATCCAGAACTTCCATTTGAATTTAAATATCTTGGGGATAGCGCCTTGAGTGAGGGCTATGCTTTTCTTTTTCACTATTTAATTGCAAATCGATACTGGCTTGAGAAGCATTTTGAATTCAACGAGGATATAACTCGAAGTTTTTTGAAAAAGATATACTTCATCAAACTCTACATGCTTCGCAGATATGCTGGGAAGTTGCGCTATGAATATGAATTGCATAGTGGTGCAAGTGAGCCTGAGAAGATTTATTCAAAGTTAATGCAAGAGGCACTTAAATTTGAGCACTCGCCAAGTGAATATATTCGCGATGTAGATCAAGCTTTTTACTCTGCAAGTTATTTAAAAGCTTGGTTTTTTGAATCTCAGCTTAAAAGAGTATTAATCGAAGAATTTGGAGAGCAATGGTTTATGCGGCCTGAGGCGGGGGATTTCCTCCGCGAGCTCTTTAAACTTGGGCAGAAATATTCAGCTGAGGAAGTGCTCCAGGGCTTGGGATTCTATGGACTTAATGAATGCAATGCAATTGAGGAAATTATAGCTGCTCTAGAGGGACTATGAGATTAAAAATTTTAAATATATTATATTTTTAATATTTTAATTTTAAGATATCAGAATCACAAAATTTATATAGACACGACCAAAGAAAAATCATAAAAATCAATTTTAAGGAGGAGAGAGGATGGTTAAAATACCTGAGGACTACTTACCACCAAAAGAACTCTGGCCAGTGTTTGAAGTCCCACCGGAGTATAAAGTTCCAGATAAGATAAACCTCGCTGAAGAGCTCCTTGATATAAACATCAAACAAGGCAGAACCAATAACGTCGCTATTTACTTCCAAGATCAAAAGATCACCTATAGGGAGCTCTACATAAATGTCAATAAACTAGCAAATAGCTTGAGAGAACTAGGCGTAGAGGAAAACGATAGAGTGGGGTTGAGGACTGCAAATATCCCCCAGGCAATCGTTGCTAACTTCGCCATAATGAAAGTGGGTGCAATACCAGTGCCAATGTCACCACTGTGGTCAGCGAAAGAGCTGACTTACGCGAGTAATAACGCCGAGCTCAAGGCAATGTTCGTGACCTATGGTTTAATCGGAGAAGTAGAGAGATCCATGAAGGAACTAGGTGGCTTCAAAACGTGCAAGTATATGATAGTGATAGGTGCAAAGCCAGAGGAGATAAAGCCAAAGGGCTACTATTCCTATGAAGAACTAGTTGCTAAGGGCGCCAAGCAATTTGAGCCCGTTAGAAGAGACAAGCGCGATATTGGACTCCTTCTATATACCTCTGGAACAACAGGCGACCCCAAGGGCTGCGCGCACTTCCAAGAGGGCGCGTTGATTCTATGCGACATGGTTGGAAAGCAGGTATGGAAGCTAACTCCCTCAGATGTCGTAGGAGGATCAGCACCTGTATCATTTGCCGCTGGATATGGCACATTTGCATTGATACCCTATCGCTTTGGAGCAGCAGTCTCACTTCTCTTGAAATTCGTGCCTGAAGAATTACTTGCCGATGTTGAGAAGCACGGTATAACTGTATTCACCGGATTGCCAACTGCATATCGAAAGTTCCTAACAATGCCTGACTGGGAGAAGAAATATGACTTAAGCAGCATTAGAATGTACACCACTGGTGGAGAAGCCCTTGGTGGCGAAACGTTTGAAGCTTGGCTCAAGCGCACTGGAATGCCAATTTACGAGGGCTTAGGTGCAACTGAGATGGTACATCTCGTGCTGAGCAATGCTGTGACAATGAAGCCCAAGGCAAAATCATGCGGGGTACCTCTGAAGGGCTTAACTGTTAGAATCGTGGATGATGATGGAAAGCCCTGCAAGCCTGGTGAAATTGGCACAATGACCATTAGAGGGCCAACTGGCATTGTATACTGGCGGCCCACAGAGCACGGCGGTAGATTGATGAAGAAGCAGAAGGAGAGCGTCAAAAATGGCTGGAATGTACTAGGCGACTATGTATACGCTGATGAAGAGGGCTATATCTACTTCGTCTCTCGAGATGACGATATGATCAAGAGCTCTGGCTATCGCATCGGTCCAGAGGAAGTGGAGGAAGTTATTGCTAAGCATCCAAAGGTAGCTGATGTTGGAGTAATTGGAGTTCCACATCCAGTTCGCGGGATGGATGTTAAAGCTTGGGTGCAGTTGAAGCCAGATATACCAGTACCTACAACTGAGGAGGCTAAAAAGGCACTTGAGCAGGAGATATTGAACTTCATGAGAGACAAGATCGCAGTTTACAAGCTCCCGAGACTCTTTGAATTCACACATAATCCGTTGCCTAGAACGCCAACTGGCAAGTTAATTCGAAGGTTCATCCGCGACTGGGAGAAAGCTAAAGAGAAAAAGTAAACCTTTAATTTATTTATTATTTTTAATTTTAGTTTTAAATTTTCCTAATTTTTAGTTTCCCTAATTTTTTAAGTTTTCCCTATATCTCTTCTATATCTCATGCCATTGAAGAATATCTTCTTTATCTCCCTATAAGCTATCTCCCTAGCCTCCTGCAAGCTATTACCCCTTGCAACTAATGTGAGCACTCTCCCACCTGTGGTCAAGATATTCTTATCTTCATCTAGCTTCGCGGGGTCCCTGAAAGAAGTGCCATTGTGAAATATCAAGCAGTTTTTATCCACGCTTCTTAAACCAAAAATCGGTCGATTGGTATAATGCCTACCAGGATAGCCCTCCCTCCAACCATCTGTACCATATGATCTACCACTCACAGCACAAATACCAAGGTAATAAGCTGGGTCCCACTCTAGCTTGATTTTATGTAAGGTGCCCTCTAAAATTGCCATGGAAATTTCATAGAAATCTGTTTTCAATCTTGGAAGTATAACTTGAGCCTCAGGATCGCCCATTCTGACATTGATTTCAAGCACATAGGGATTTTTTTCACCATTTTCCTCGCAAATCATAAGACCGAAGTAAATAATACCCTTATACTCGATACCCTTTAGCTCTCGAAATTTGGTAATAACTGGCCTTGCTATTCTCTCCATAATCTTATCCACCAGTTCTTCATCGAGCCATGGATGAGGAGAGTAGCCCCCCATTCCCCCTGTATTTGGATTGTGCCTTCGATTGGGGTTTCCAATTGTTTCATTATACCACTCGATTATTTCAACATCATTTTCATCAAAAGCCTGCTTGTAATCCATAGCTGCCTCTAGTGGCAAAATAGTTCTGCCATCGGTTAAAGCAAAGAACATCAATTCCTTGCCATATAGCCTTTGCTCAATGTCAACGCGATTCCCAGCCTCACCGAAAATTTTCTCCACCATTATCTTATCAACAGCATATAATGCCTCTTCCTTGGAATTGCAAACAATCGATCCCTTCCCAGCTGCTAGACCATCAGCTTTTACCACTAAATTTTGACCTTTGTTTTTTTCATAAAAATCTATAATGAACTGCTTGGCATCCATTGGATTATCAAAATTTCTATAGTAAGCGATGGGCACACCTATGGTTTTTAAAAAATCTTTGGTATCGCATTTACTAGACTCAAGCACCGTGGCTTCCTTAGTTGGACCAACGATCTTAAGCCCAGCGCTTTGAAAGACATTCACTATACCCTGAGAGAGATAGCCCTCTGGACCCACGAATGTTAAATCTATCTCTTTCTCACGCGCAAAATTTAATATGTCAGATATAGACTTCAAAGGCACCTGCTGGCATTTCTCAAGCAAAGAGCTACCAGCATTGCCAGGTGCCACGTATACCTCTGAAACGTGCTTGCTTTTAGAAAAAGCATATGCAATTGCATTACCCCTACCCCCGGCGTCTACAACTAGCACTTTCTTCATTCAATTCCCCACTTTTTTCTTAATCGCAGATATTTAAAGATGTCTCCAGCAAATTTTACAGCTCTAAAACTTAATTTTTATTCTTGAGTGACTACTTCTACGTCATTGGAAAACAGTAAATTTCAAGCGACATTTTTATAAAAATAAAAATGTATGATACTTATAAAATGAATAATAAAAAAGTGCTAAAAATTGGATTGGTTTTTATAGCTTTATTATTATTTGAAGTATCCTGCGCTGCAGCAGAAACCATTTGTTCTTATAATGGGCCAGATGTTTCACCAGATTTAATTCGTTTAACCAATTTTAGTGTCAGTGGAAATCCAATTCTAAAAGTTGGAGATATAATTACTGTCAAATTTACGTTGCAAAATTATGACCAAAAAGATCTGAATTTAGGTCAAAAAGGAATTTTTGCTGCTGCCAGAGACCCGGATAATTTAGATACCTCTTTTGGGTTCACTCGTTCATATACAACTTTAAAATATGGTGAAACAGTTTTAGTTGAAGTTTCCAGAGTTCTAGATAAAGCTGGTACTTGGAAGATTTGGCCATCTTATCATCTTTCTTTGAAAACAGGACCTGATAATTGGCATGCTTGTTCACTTCAGGTAATCATAAAAGATTTTGATAACGATGGTATTTCAGATGACAAGGATAATTGCCCCTATGTTTATAATCCCGATCAAAAAGATTTGGATAATGATAGAATAGGTGATGTTTGCGATGTTTGTGATGACAGGGATTCTGATCAGGATGGAATAAAAAATTGCTTAGATAAATGCCCTGATAGTGCAGAAACTTATAATCAATATCAAGATGAGGATGGCTGTCCTGATGAAGTTCCAAAAAAGGATACTACTCCCCCAACTATCACTATTAGCCATAGACCAACTATAGTTAATATCGCCTCCAATGTTACTTTCACTGCTATTGCTAAAGATAACACTGGTGTCAGTAGAATAGTCATTTATGTCAATAGAACTCAAGTTAAAGAATGCACCCCGCCAGATTTTGCTCAAGGCTTTTGGCGCTGTGTTTACACCAGCGGACCTTATTCAACTGGAACCTTAACTTATAAGGCAGAGGCGTTTGATCTAGAGGGGAATAATGGAACTTCAGAGAGAAGTTTGGAGGTCTATGCGACTCTTGAGATGCCACTAAGGGAAGCGAGGCTACCTTGTTACATCTCAGGTACACTTTACAATTTTACTTATAATCCAGAAACAGTTAGAGTAAAATTTTGTGAAGCTGAAAGTACAACAGAAAGTATACCAACTTGTAAGCTAGGTGGAAATTTGTGGTACGTGAATGTTACCCCTCGATGGAACATTTCACTCGCGAGTGAAGTAGGAATAATGAATAGAGCGCCACGAGAACAAGGTATAAGAGTAGATTTGTCAGGTTGGTGGCGAGATGTACCACCTGAGCGAGAAATAGAAATAGATCCTGTCTTCAGCACTTTGCATCTCTATTGGCTTGACGAGGAGGGAAACATCTGTAGTGGTATACCAGGTATTAGCGGACAGCCAGGTACTGACGTAATTTATAGTGCATCAAAGCTTGGAGGACTTAGAAGCAAGATAGAAAACAGAGAACCACTTTCAATAGAAGAATTAAGAACATATCAAAGCGACTCACACGTGATAGATTATTCGAGTGTTAATTACGCTAATTTGCTTCAATACTCCGTTGGCGTGTGGAGGGTTCGTGAAGATGGAGAATTATTTGAGCATCAGTTCTCTGGGTTTTCTTTACCAATTGATGTTTATTTAACTGAAGATTATGTCTCTCCTACCTTTACTAGGCCTGCAGATGCTTTTGGCGAGCCACTTAATAACTGCTTCTCTCTTTTTGGCTTGCTTGTTCCATCTTCTGGACTAGGAGGTCAACACCCAACGAAATGTCGCAATCAGCAGAATGTTTCAGCTTTGGATTTAATTCAAGCTTGTTTGGAAGGTAGATTAAATGGAAGCTTTGGCCAAGGCTATTATCGCATAATCCCCAAATCGCAGGAAAAAGCTCCACCTAGACCTAAACCTCTGCTTGTATATCAATCAATTGTTTCTTGCAATGGCACTTACTTAATAGAACCTGTTTGTCAGTTTTCTCTTGAAAGGTGTGAATGGCAAGGACTTTGGATACCAGGAGATAAAAGTAATTTGGTTGTGATGAATGGCACTTGCCATGGTGGGTATGATTTCACCTTTAGCGAGATGAAAAAAATAAATACTTGGGATATATTTATAAATTTTATAGATTTTATAAAAAATATTTTATTTGATAGGTTTGTAATTCATATAACTGGCAATGAAATTTTTTTCCACCTACAATATCTTTGCTATTAAAAGACTGATTTCAAAAAGCAGCACTAGGAATACGCCAACTATGAGCTGGGAGAACATCGTGGGATCAGGTGATATGTAAATTGCAAAGGCAATGAGTGCTCCATAGATCAATGGCCTCTGCTTTATTAAATCGCTTCTTTTCACCAAGCCAAGTTTTAATGCAAATATAACTAATAAAGGCAGTTGAAAAACTAGTCCCAGTCCAGCGAGAAATGTGATTACTACTGAGAATGTTCTACCTATTGAAAGCATTGGCACTGCAACTTCATTCGAATAATATACCATTAAATGGAAAAAAATTGGGAGTACTATGAAAAAGCCAATGAGCACTCCAGCTATGAATAGCAGCACGGAAAATGGAACTATTAAGAAAAAATACCTCTTTTCATGGGGGTATAAACCTGGGCTTGCATATTGAAAGAGCTCGTAGATAAGGAATGGTATACCAATAGAACTAGCTATAATTAATGCAAGCATGATCTGCACTATCAAGAATTCCAATGGCTCATAAATCACCATCTTCACTCCCTCTGGAATGAGATATGCCCAGATTGCTGCGATGATTGAATTTGTAAATGGAAAAGCTAAAAATGCAATTACAATGAATACAACTACCACTCTCAGCATTCGATTTCGAAGCTCAATTATATGTTCCAGCAGTGGCATTTTCTTATCAGATGGCAGATCTGGACTCATCGCTAGCATTTATGCAGGCGAAAAGAAATAAGTTTATTGTTTTTCAAGAATTGTTGCAATAAACTATTTGCCCTTGAACTGTGCTTTCCGTTTTTGCATATAGGCAAGCATGCCTTCTTTTTGATCTTCAGTTGCAAAGCACTTTCCAAATAGCTCAACTTCAAGTTTAAATCCCGAGGTTATGCTTTTATTTAAACCCTCATTTATAGCCTCCTTAGCATATCTCACCGCTAGAGGCGCATTACTCGCGATTTTATTTCCAATTTCTCTAGCAGTCTCCATCAATTTATTTAGAGGTACAACTTTATTCACTAAACCAATTCTCTCAGCCTCTTTTACATCTATCCTATTACCAGTGTAGATGAGCTCCTTCGCCTTGCCAATTCCAATCCACCTAGCAAGCCGCTGAGTTGCACCCCAGCCAGGGCATATTCCTAATGTAACTTCAGGCTGGCCAAAGACTGCGTTTTCGCTAGCAATTATAATATCGCAGGCAATTGCAATTTCACATCCCCCTCCTAAGGCATAGCCATTAACAGCAGCAATCACTGGCTTCTTCATTGCCTCAAGTTTAGCAGTAACTCTATGTCCCAGTTCAGCAAATTTTCTAGCTTCATCTATATTTTTATCCTTCATCTCAGTTATATCTGCACCTGCTATAAAAGCGCGGTCACCGCTCCCTGTCAATATCACTACTTTGGTCTCGCTATCTTTATCAATTTGATCCAGTGCTACCTCGAGCTCGAGCAATGCCTTGCTATTGAGGGAGTTGAGCTTTTCAGGTCTATTTATCTTCAATATCGCAATGCCTTCTTCTTTCTCGATTAAAATGTTTTCAAACTGCATATTAACACCACTTTGATCCTGAATTTTTTTATATTTAAACTATAGAGTAGTAAACTATGAAGCCAGAGGTTTTTTTCACAAATGCTCGAGCAGCTGTTGTAGAACTTGAAAAGTGGTATCAGCCTGAGCTTAGTTTAGTGAGCAAGCTTGAGCGCTTAATAACTAAAAGCCAAGTTCTTGATATCGTTGAAAAAGGAGACATGGTTGCTTTGAAAACACATTTTGGAGATCGTGGAAATACAAAGATGCTGCGCTCTATATTTATTCGAAAAGTCGCAGAGATGGTGAGAGAAAGAGGAGCTATGCCATTTGTAACCGAGACCACGGGCTTGGGTATGATTAGAGATCGAAACTATGCAACTGGCAGAATTCAAATAGCTATGGAAAATGGCTATACCTATGAAACCCTCTCCGCGCCGATAATAATAGCAGATGGCCTTAAAGGATTTGACTATGTGGAGGTTGAAGTTAAAGGCTTGCAGCTTAAAAAAGTTTATATTGCAAAGGCAATTGCAGAAGCAGATAAGCTAATCTCACTGGCGCACTTCAAAGGCCACTTCAGAAGCGGTTTTGGAGGGACTTTGAAGAACATTGGAGTTGGCTGCGTGGCAAAGCCAAGCAAATATGATATTCACATCTACGATCTACCCAAGATAGATAGAGAAAAATGCAACCAGTGCCTCGAGTGTGTAAAAATTTGCCCGACCAATGCAATTACAAGTCGAAATAATGAGATCGAGTTGATCAAAGAACGCTGCATCCGCTGCTTGGGCTGCTATGAAGTTTGCAAATCCAATGCCATTCAAGTAGAGTGGACAATAGGTAGAGATATAGCCGAGCGAATAATTGACTGCGCAAATGCAGTGATCAAGCTTAAAGGCAGAGAGAACTTTGCTTTTTTGAACTTCTTAGTAGACATAACGCCCCACTGCGACTGCCACCCCTATTCAGATCTCCCAATAGTCCCAGATTTAGGCATAGCTGCTTCAAGGGAAATTCTATCTCTAGAGAAGGCCTCAATTGATTTGATAAATAGCGCTCCCACAATTCAAGGATCACTTGCGAGTTTGCAAGCGGGAATCGAGGACAAATTCCACGCTACTTTCAACTGGAATCACTCTAAATATCAACTTGAGGCAGCGAAGAAAAGTGGATTAGGCACTTTTGATTATGAATTAATATCTATAGATTGAGATATAGATTGAGATGAAACTCAAGGTAGGCTGCTGTGGGTTCCCCAAGGGTAGAAAGCAATATTATCAGCATTTCAATATAGTGGAACTTCAGAGTACTTTTTACTCCCTCCCAGAGCTTGAGCTTGTGAAGAAATGGAGAGCAGAAGCCCCAAGTGATTTTGAATTCACAGTAAAAGGCTCGCAGTTAATCACCCATTCCCCTGAGAGTCCAACTTATCGCAGGGTAAAGCTTGAGATAGGTGAAAAAGATAGAGGTAAATATGGACTTTTTAAACCAACGCCAGAAGTATTCAATGCTTGGGAGCAGACGCGCAAGATCTGCGAAGTATTGAAAGCGAGGATAGTAGTGCTTCAAACCCCAGCTAGCTTTACTCCAAGCGAAGAAAACCTAGCTAATATGCATAGTTTTTTCTCAAGCATAGAAAAAGGAAGCTTGGAAATCGCATTAGAACTACGGGGGAAATGGGAAAGCAGTGTTATCAAGCAGCTCTGCGAGAAATATGATTTAATTCACTGCGTTGATCCATTTGCTTCGCAACCTATTCATTTGAAGCAAACCCTATATTTCCGATTGCATGGATCGCCACCTGGTAAGAAGATGTATAGCTATAAATATAGCGAAAACGACTTGAGATTGCTGCAGCTAAAAATCAAGAGCTATATGGACAAAGAGATATACTGCATGTTTAACAACATTGCAATGTGGGACGATGCACTGCGATTCAAGGAACTATGATAAGCAAAAGTTTTATGGTTTCAGCTACACCATGAAAAACTAGGGCTCGTGGTCTAGAGGTTATGACGTCGCCTTGACGAGGCGGAGTTCCCCGGTTCGAATCCGGGCGAGCCCATTTTTGATTGGAGATTTTAATGAAAATTTATATAAAGATTTATATAGATGGAGGGGTTAAGGGGCATCAATTCAAAAATAAAAGAACTGGTTTTATCGCTTTAGTTTTAAACAGTGAAGAGATAGTTGAAGAAGTTGGAGCAGTGACCAATAATCAAGCTGAATATCTCGCTTTAATAAAAGCACTTGAAATAGCTATTCAGAGAAAAATTCCAAGAGTGGAAGTGCTATCTGATAGCGAGTTATTGATAAAGCAGATGAAGAACCTATATAAAGTGAGGAGTGAGAATTTGATCCCGCTTCATAAAAAAGCTAGGGAATTAATTTTAAAACTTGATTCATTTAAAATGACGTGGATACCAAGGGAGCAAAATTTAGCTGGCAGAGTGCTAAGTAGAAAAATATCGTAAAAAAGGAGGTGAAAAATTTGGAGAGAAATGTAACAGAGATTAGGATTCCTTGGATAGAGGCAATTAAATTCTGGCTAGCAGGCGTGATAGCGATGATAATCGTCTGGGTAATAGTATTGCTTTTCTTCATATCAATGTTCATACCAATTATCAGTAGAGCAAGATGGTAAAAATAGGCAAGAATAAGTTAAAAAAAGGAATTATATTTAATCATAAATATAGAAATTAAATAGCATTTTGCATTTAAATTAAAATGATAAGTTGATCACCTCATCAGCACTGCTTATAACCACTTCCCTCTCTCCTTTGTATTCCTGCACTAATCCATATGCTCGAATTCTATCCCCAATTTTAATTCTCTTAGCAAGCTCTTTTGCACCAGCACTCTTGGGTATATAGAGCTTGATATTCGTGGAGTTTGAATTCAACTCTATTATTAGATTCTCCCCTGTTTTAGTTGGCTGCTTTGCAATCACAACCCCCGTAGCAGATACTCGCTGGCCTACTCTAGAGCTATTTGAATACTCTGGGGCTTCGCCTTTAGCAGCTGGAAGTAAATAGAAGAGCGAGAGCGAGGCCAATGAAATGATTAATAGCAATACTATTATTCTCTCCTCTTTTTGAAGCATGTTCAAACATCTATGCTCAAATACTTAAATGTATTTTTTTGCAAATTACTCCATTTAAATCGAAACCTTCTTTATATGTTAAGAGTAATTAATAATTGGAGGCTTATCAAAAAGTGGGCACTGACATCTGCACCGTCTGTGGTTTGCCCAAAGAGCTCTGCATATGTGAGGAGGTTGCGAAGGAGCAGCAAATCATTAGCGTAAAAGTCAATCAGCGGAGATATGGCAAAGAAGTTACTGTTATTGAAGGCTTGAACCCCAACGAGATCAACCTTCAGGAATTAGCGAGTTTTCTTAAAAGCAAACTTGCTTGCGGAGGCACTATTAAAAATGGCGTGATAGAGCTGCAGGGCAATCACAGGGAAAAAGTGAAGGAGATACTCACCAGCAAGGGATTTTCTGCTGAGCAAATAAAAATATAAAGTAACTTTTCAACAAGAAAAATATAAAACTTGGCTCAGCTATAGCAATTAGAAGAATGGATTGGTATTCAAAGAGTATAGAAGAACTATTTGTATTATTCAACACAAGTAAGCAAGGTATAACTCAAGAGCAGGCTAAGCAAGCTCTTTTGAAATATGGTTTTAATAAATTAAAGGAGAAGCCAAAGCCTCATCCCATAATTAAATTCATTGGGCAATTCAAGAGCGTGCCAATTTTAATGCTCATTGCCGCTACTTTTATTCTAGTGCTATTAACCATCTTCACGCCTGAGAATAGACTCACTGATGCCATTGTAATTTTAATAGTGATTTTTCTAAATGCAATAATGGGCTACATTCAAGAGGCAAGAGCTGAAAAAGCCATGGAGGCTTTGAAGAGGCTCACCAGTCCCAAGGCAAAGGTATTGAGAGATGGCGTGGAGAAGGTAATTGATGTCAAAGAAGTTGTACCTGGAGATATTTTACTGCTTGAAGAAGGTGATAGAATACCAGCTGATGGTAGAATTTTGGAATCCCATAATTTAGAAGTAGATGAATCTATGCTCACTGGCGAATCCACTACTGTTAGAAAAGAAGCAGTTTCACTAGCGGGTAAAGTGCCCATTGCAGATCAAGTAAACATGGTTTTCATGGGCACCATAATTACCAGAGGAAGAGGGAAAGCTATCGCTGTTGCAACTGGTATGGATACAGAGATAGGTAGAATTGCAAGGTTCATTCAAGAAGAGGAGGAAGAGGAAACACCTCTGCAGCGAAGGCTGAATTCAATGGGAAAGCAAATTGGAGCAATTGCACTTGTTGCGATGGTAGTGCTCTTCTCAATAGACATGCTAATACCCCCAAGTAATCTAATTGAGGGATTTTTGCTTGCTGTGAGCCTCGCAGTTGCAATTATTCCGGAGGGACTGCCAATTGTAACCCTAGTTACTCTAGCTGTTGGCATGCAGATTATGGCTAAGAAAAACGCGGTCATAAGGAGGTTAATGTGCGTTGAAACCCTAGGCTGCACTACAGTGATCTGCTCAGATAAAACAGGTACGCTAACTAAAAATGAAATGACCCTTAGAGAAATGCATATCGCTGGAAAGCGCTATCGAGTTACAGGAGAGGGCTATTCCCCAGAAGGGGAGATCTTGAGCGATGGAGAAAAAGCAGACCTCAATGATCCATCACTTAAAAGAGCGTTTGAAATCATGGCTCTCTGCAACAATGCACATTTGATAAAAGAAGGGGGAAAGTGGCACGCAGTTGGCGATCCAACTGAGGCAGCGCTAGTTGCAGCTGTGGGAAAGGCAAAGCTTAACCCCAAGGAATTGCGAGAAAAGCTTCCAAGAATAGAGGAGAAAATTTTCGACCCCAAGAGGAAGTATATGACAACTATTCACGCTATAGACAGCGAAGGCAAAATTGCTTTTATAAAAGGCGCTCCTGAGGTGCTACTTGAACTGTCGAAATATATTTTGGAAAATGGGAGAACTAGGGAAATCACTGAGAGCGATAGAAAAGCAATTGAAAATATAAATCTCGAGTTCGCTTCTAAGGCATATCGCGTGCTCGCCATCGGCTACAAGCAACTTGGGCAGAGTGAAATGAGTGAGATCGAGAAGGACATGACCCTCGTGGGGATACTTGGAATAGCGGATCCACCTAGGAGTGAGGCAAAGCGAGCAATAGATCAATGCAGAGAAGCAGGGATTAAAGTGGTGATGATAACTGGGGATCAAAAGAGCACTGCAATTGCAGTGGCAAGAGAACTGGGATTGATAACTGGAGATGGCAAGGACAAGGTGCTAACTGGCTGGGAGTTGGATCAAATGGATGATGAGGAGTTCAAAAAGATCGCTGGGGAAGTCAGAGTCTACGCTAGGGTTTCACCTGAGCATAAGATGAAGATCGTGAATGCATTGAAAAGCAGAGGAGAGATAGTGGCAATGACAGGCGATGGCGTGAACGATGCACCCGCGCTCACCAAATCAGATATAGGAATCTCCATGGGTATCTCTGGCACGGATGTGGCGAAGGAAGCGAGCGATATGGTGCTCATGGATGATAACTTTGCCAGCATAGTTGCAGCAGTTGAGGAAGGGAGGAGGATCTATGATAATATTAGAAAATTCATTAGATATCAACTCTCCACCAACGTTGGAGCAATTCTACTGCTTTTTCTAGCCACAATTCTCGTGCCATATGCAATACCGATGTACCCAGTTCAATTGCTATGGATAAATATAATGATGGATGGACCACCAGCAATTGCACTTGGCCTAGAGCCAGCTGATAAAGAAATAATGAAGCGCCCCCCTCGGGATCCAGAGGAAAAGATATTATCTAGTGCGATTTTGAAAGCGATCTTCTTGAATGGATGTATAATGGGTCTAGGTGCTTTCCTCCTCTTCTACTGGGCCTACTATTTCAGTGGTCATAGCGATGCCGCGAGATATGCTCAAACCACGACTTTCACAGGCTATGTTATTTATCAAATGTTCAATGTATTCAACTGCCGATCCCTAGAGAGATCTATTTTTAGCATTGGCTTAACTTCAAATAAATTCCTACTTTTAGCTGTTTCTACTTCAATTTTCCTTCAAGTGTTGGTAGTCTATGTTCCTTTGTTTAATATTCTCTTTCACACCGTTCCCCTTAAACTAGAGGACTGGGTAGTAATACTCATAGCTGCTTCTTCGGTTTTAATCCTTGAGGAGATTAAAAAAGCAATTATTCACTAGCCAAGTTCCCTGCCCATTCTTCGCTTCATTCTCTTTATCATTGCAATTTGTTCTTGGCAGAGCTTGCAAACTTCTTGAGTGAAGCTCCCGCATTCCTTGCAGAAGGGGGATGCGCAGTATAGGCATTCGATTACCTGTTCTACTTCCCTTTCACATATCCTGCAAATAGGCAATCCCATCACACCAATTTAAGATAAAAGTTTAACCCATTCCACAAGATCTTGACATCTCTCTGGATCGCACTCTGCCCTGCAGCCTGCACATGGAGCAATGATATCTCCAGCTATTAGTAAATGATAGTTGGTTTTCCCCAGTTTTTCTTTCTCCTGCTGTTTAACTGCAACTATTCTATAAGTTCTAACCCCATGCGCTGTTTCCCACTCCCGCTTAATCAAACCTTTGGATTCAAGAGCTGTAACTAAGCGCGAGCAAGCTCTGCTATCTATTTTCAATTTCTTCCAAAGCTCATTCTGTAGAATCCCGTTCTTCCTAGCCTTAATAAGCTTTAAAACATCTTCTTCGGTAACCTTTGACTTCACTGAGTTTGTTTTAATCTGCATGAATACCTTATTCCTGCACTGGTATTATTAGCACTATATTATTCCCACGCAATACCACGGATCCCAGATTTCTCTTTTTCTCTCCATCGACTATTTCAGTTGTATCAGTTAAATATAGATTTAAATAGTCATCTGCACTTTCCAATTTGCCCTCAAGTATATTTTTCTCACCTTTCATCTCCACTTGAATTCTGCTGCCAATCAATGTTTGCACTTTCTTATTTGGAAACAATAAAATCCCCCAACTTTTATTTATAATACCTGCTATCATAAACCTTTCTCTCGGCTGATTTCAATTTTAGAAAGCTTTTTACTAGATATACAAGTTTATTTATTTTTAATGAGGGTTAAAGTTAAAACTTTTGCCAGCTTCCGGGAAATAATTGGCAAGCGGGAGGTCGAAGTGGAGTTAAAAGGCAATTCATCAGTCCGCGACCTCCTAGAGGAGCTTTGCAAGCAATACGATCTCCGAGCTCTGCTCTTCGAGGGGGATGCCCTGCAGAAATATATAAAAATACTTGTTAACGGCGAGGACGTGGTTTTCCTCCAAGGCTTAGATACAAAGCTAAAGAGTGGAGATGAAATAGCTCTTTTCCCACCTGTTGCTGGCGGCTAAAAATACTAAATTAGATAAAGGAGAGGCATAAAATTAAATGAAAGGTGACACCAATGCAGCGCATCATCGATTCCCATATCCATGCCTGCCCTATTAATAATCCCATTGAGCGGATTAAAAAAGAACTTAGAGAAGCTAAGATTGAAGAAGCAGTTTTGATACCCTGGGTGAGGGATGAAGCGCTAGAGGGCGAGGGATTTGAGCGAGCAAATAGATATGTACTTGAAATTGCAAAGGCTGAGAAGGAAATGAAGTTCTATCCCTACTGTTCCATAAGTAGAGATTTAAAGCTGCCTGAGAACCACGAGGAATTCTATGGTGCAAAATGGCACTGCCTTGCTGATATCTATCACTCAGGCTGGGACTGGAGTGAGGTGAAGCAGCTAATTGAGCGCATCTATAGCGCGAGGTTGAATGTGTTAATTGAGGATAAATTTGAATTGGTATGCAAATTCATAAGCATGTGCCCGGCTGATTTAACTATAATCATACCACACATGGGGATTCATCCCCACTATGAAGCAGGGGGTTTAATGGTGGATTTAAGAGTGCTTGGAAGAAGGTGGAAGATTTTAAAGGGATTGAAAAATGTTTATTTTGACACAGCTCTATCATCTGCAGTTATAATCCAAGATTGCATTGGAGAAGTAGGTTTAACAAGAGTACTCCACGGTTCTGACTCGCCCTTTGGAAGTATTCAGAGAGAGCTTATGCAAACGGATTTTGCATTGATAAAGCCTTATGAAAAAAGAGCAATTTTATATGAAAATGCATCAAGAATATTGAAGAAATAAATGAAATAAAAGAAATAAAATAATAAAAAATAAAAATAAAAGAGATAAAAGAAATAAAACATCAGTCTTAAACTGTTGCACTTTTCAAATATTTAGCTCTTTAAAAGTTCAAGTACTTCCTCGGGTTCATATTTCAATGTGATTATTCTAGTTTGACCGCGCTCGCCCTTGCTTGCCCCTTTAACATCGATCAATCTCAAAGCATCGAGTTTATTGACTAATTCATAGAAAATGGTATAGCCAAGTTTTGTCTTCGCTTGAAATTCCTTATATAAATCACCAGATCTAAATTCCCCCCTTGATTCAGCTAGAATTCTAAGAAGCAATTTTTCTTCATCCTTAAGTGATTTAATTGTGTATGCTAAATGAACTAGCCTTGATTTCTCATATGCTTTTTCCACGTCCTCTATAGAGATGGTTCTGCTTGCCCTTCGCTCTGCGTTGAAGCCTGCTCTCTTAAAGAGATCTATTCCCACCCTCAAGTCAGCTGAGCTCATAACGCAGTCAACCACTTTATCTAGTACTTCATTTGAGACCACGCCAGGGTAGAAACCGTGCTTCACTCTATATGCAAGGATATCTCTAACCTCGTCTCTAGTGTAAAGCGGGAAATATATCTCTTCAGCTTGAAAAATTGACTGCACTCTTGGATCAAGGACTGAATTGAGATTTAGCGAGAGATCACTTGAGATCGCTAGCACGCCTATCTTCGCGCCTGGCTGGGTTTCGTGGGCGCGTAGTAGTGAGTACAGCACGTCATTTACTTCTTGCTCATAGATTAAATAATTCATATCATCGAGAGCAACAATTAAAACCTTCTCCTTCTCCACAAGCTGCTTGGCGATATTTGAGAAGATTTTTTTAAAGGAAACACCTGAACTCGGCGGGGTGAAGCCAAAGATTGCATGGAAAATCTTGGAGAAAACTGCGTATCTAGTGGAATCAATCTTGCAGTTCACGTGAACTGGCACAACTTTTTGAGTTACACTTCGAATTTCCTCAAATAATTTTAAAACAGCGCTTGTCTTCCCTGTGCCAGGCGGGCCTAAGAGATAAGCATCAAGTGGTCTCATTCCGCGAAGCGCTGGCTTGACACTGAATTTGAGTGCTTCCATTTGCTTCTCGCGATGCAGAATATGTTCAGGCAAAAAGTCGAGCTCGAAGTATTCTTGATTTTTAAATATCGTTTCATCCCACATCAGCATATCTTTGACCACGTAAATTACACCTTTTGGTAAATAGATGCACTACAAATTAAAGCTATCTACTTATTATCTAAAAAGCAATATTTGCCCTCGAATGTCAAACTCAAGCAATATACTTAATCTGGTTGCTGCTTGCGCGGTGGTTTTCTGCACTCAACTTGGTACCTTCATGCGTGTTCCAGTGATACCACTCTATGCTGAGCAGTGTCTTTTTCACTATATCTCGCTCGCACGCCACTTGAAATCATGCTGATTTATTCAATAGCAGGAATTGGCATTGCCTCATTCACTCTTTCAATAATTGCATTTATTGGCGATATCACGAGAATAGGATACCTAGGGAAATCCTATGGCTTGTTCACCACTTTTATGCAGATTGGATAGCAACTGGACCAGCGATTGTGGACTCGTGGCAAGCGCAGTTGGATATCGCAGTTCCTTTCTATCTCTGGCTGCGTTATACTCTTCGCAGCACTAGCTGCTGAGATATTACTACCCAACCCAGGCTTTTCTCCCAGTTTATGCAAATAAAATTGGAATAAGTATAATTGCAATAGGCTTGATTCTCGCATCTCAAGCAGTTGGAAATGGGATCGCCAGGCTGCCGTTTCGCGCTCGTCAGATAGAACTGGCAGGAGGATGCCATTCATATTGCTTGGCTTAATCGTAGCTTCGCTATCCGCTGGTTTACTTGCTTCCCTCGCTGGTTGGGCGAGTTAGTATCCACGCGGAATAGAGGTTTTGCTATGGGTGTTTACAGCACTCGCTTTTACGGAGGCAGGCTTAATTGGAGCGCTAGGGGTGTATATACTTGCTGCACGCATGCAGAGGAAAAATTGATGCGACTGGAAACCTATTTTAGGTTAGTGAAATTGAAATGATGGAAGTCATTGATATCTTAATCGTCTTCGGACTAATCCTCGCTGGACTGGGGATATCTGCTGTTAAAACCGAGCTTCTCTATCAATATGAAATGAGGAGGATGAAGACTTGGGCTTATCAGAAGAAGAAATACCTCCGAGAGCTCGCTAAGGAGAAGAAAGAGAGGGAGAGGCTAAAGGAGGGGAGGATTGATAGCCCAAGGAAATAGTTTTAAAAGAGAGTTTAGAAAAAAGAGTTTCTAAATATGAAGGTTGTTTTCCTTGGCACAGGAGTGGTATACCCGGAGAATGATAGAGCTCAATCTAGTATTCTTGTGAAAACCAGAACTCAAGATATTTTGCTTGACTGTGGCGATGGAGCGCTGAGGCGTGTTTATGAAAGTGGTAATTCAATCGATGATATTGACCACTTGCTTTTAACTCATAACCACTTGGATCATAACGCTGACTTTTTATCCATAGTTCGAGCTAGGCAAGAGGTGGGGAAAAATTATTTGCATATCTATGGCCCAGTTGGTACTGAACAATTGCTCAGCATTTTGCTTGAGGCATATAACTTACAATTTGATGCTCAAATTAGAGAGCTTAGCGATTCTGAAGAAATTGAAATTGGAGAGCTAACTTTAGTCTGCAGGGAAGCAGTGCATAGTATACCAGCGCTTTGCTTTAAAATCCACGCTGAGGACAAAAATTTGATTTATTCTGGGGATACTGAGCCATGTGAAAACTTGAAATCGCTATGCAGAGACCAAGTTGATCTTTTAATACACGAATGCTCATTTCCAGATGGATTTGAAAAAGTTGGACACGCAACGCCTGAGCAGTTGGGGAGGCTAATCTCAAATCTCCCAGTTGAGAAACTTGCGATTACCCATCTATACCCTCAAGCTAGGGCAGTTCTAGATGGGGTAATTGCAAGCATAGCGAGATATTATTCTGGTGAGATAATAGTGGCTGAGGATCTCTTAGAGGTGGAAGTTTGAATGCAAGGGGTTATCCTAGCCGCTGGTAGGGGAAATCGATTGCGGCCTTTAACGGATTTTGTGGCAAAGCCTCTTTTACCAATTAAGGGCAAGCCTGCGATTATCAGTGTGATTGAAAACTTAAGAGCAGCTGGTATTGAGGAGTTCATAGTTGTAACTGGCTATCTAAGTGAGCAGATCAAAAGATTTCTCTCCAGGGAAATTGAAATCGAAATTCAATTTGTTGAGCAGCTTGAGTTAACTGGAGCAGCAAATGCATTGCTCTGCGTGAGAGAGCTTGTTAAAGGGGATTTCTTAGCTTCTGCGAGTGATTGCTTGCTACCAGTGGAGTTTCTAAATTCACTTATAGCATTTCACTTTGCTGAAAAATGTGATGCAACCATTGCTTTGAAGCGTCTCGATGCAGAGCGAATGATGGAGTCAAGCACTGTTAAGTTGAGTGGGGATAATAGAATATTGCAAATTATAGAAAAACCAGCCAAGCATGAGATTCTAAGTGAGATTTCAGCTGCCCCAATTTACATATTCAAGCCAAGGGTATTTGAATTTCTATCTAAAGTTGAAAAATCACCACGTGGGGAATATGAGGTTCAAGCTGCTATTCAAATGATGATCCAAGCCAATCTATGCGTGAAGGGATTGATTGCTGAGCACTGGATTCATCTCTCAAATCTCAAAGATTTCCTCAAGCTGAATTTTGATTACATGGATGAACTGCTTTAGAGTTAAATAAGTTCTCTTAAATAGATCTTGTGCCTCCCGAGTTTTCCCCCGTAGTTACCAGCTGATATCTTTACAACTCCAGGGGTGTTAATCCCAGCATTTATTGCTTGCTTCATTGCTTGCTTCACTGCTTCCATTGTTATGCCATTTATCACTATCTCAGGAATGGATTTCACGCCATTTGGAACTCTAGATTCAGAGCCTAGTTTTTGCTTTAAAGTGGGGCAGTATGGATGATTTGTGGTTGGACCTATCTCGGGATATTTTGTCTCAGGCTTTGAGCCAGCACTGCAGATGTCAAAAGAGGTAATTGCGCCTTCTATTTTTTCAATTGCCTTAACTGCTTTCTCCCCAACCTTCAATGCCGCATTGATACTAGTGCAGAAATACCAGATGTTGCCTCCCATGATTCCCTTTGCATATCCTAAGTAGCGCTCGATTTTAAAGTCATGGCCCATCATAATAGGCACATTTATAACCTTCCTTCCATAGTACTCCTCTTCCCATTCATATCCATCGCCGCAGTGGCCAACTTTATCCATTATATCGATTTTTTTCTCAGAATCAGTGGCATTGAAAACTGCTGTGGTGGGAACCACTAGTATCCCTTGTCTAATCCTCTTGCCTAATTCAACCTCCAAGGTCTTAACTGCTCCCTCCCCGCCTAATATCCAGATCTGGATCAATGCGCCAACTCTTCCATCTGGGGTTTGCTTTTTAGTCAGCCATCCTTCAATTCCACCTTCACTCTGGCCAAGTACAGTCAGAGGCAATGCAGTTGAAGAGAAAGCTGCACGTTGGAGTAATTTTTTATTCCTAGCGGTTATAAGCAAGCGAGAATATAGGCCATCGAAGGCCTCGCAATAGGTATCCTCTATAATAGCCGCCATATCAAACACCTAATATTCCCTAGTTATCATATAGTTTGCCAGCTGCGCTAGGAGTGTTCTTGCGTGAGTTTGAGGCAGTACCTCGAGTTTTTTCTTTCCCTTTTCAACCATGAGCTTAGCTTTTCTCATGGCATATGTAATTGAGCCAGCTTGTTCAAGTATTTCAACTGCCCTTCCTATCTCGCCCTCGCTGGCTAGTTTGGCAAGTAAATTGAGATCTATACCTTTGGATTGCGCGTGTATCGCAACTAGTGTTTTCTTCTTCTCAATCAAATCACTTCCCCGTGGTTTTCCAAGTATCTCTTGCGGGGCGATTAGATCTAGGACATCATCTCGTATTTGAAAACCAATTCCAGTTACCAAGCCTATTTCATAAAGCGCATTTACCTGCATTTCACTTCCCCCTCCCAGGAGCCCACCTATTGAGGTTGATGCAGCGAATAGCATGCCTGTTTTCTTGCGCACCATCTCTAAGTATTCCTTAATGCTCACTGTTTCGCGCTTTTCAAAATCAAGGTCAAGCCATTGTCCTTCGCAGATCTCAGTGAGTGCTCTTGAGAGAATATCTATGCTGGCAACGATTCTCTCTGGTTGAGCCTTGGATTTAGCTAGGATCTCAAAGGCCTTGCAACATAGGGTATCGCCAGCGAGTATTGCACTTGAGGTATCCCATTTCACGTGCACCGCTGGTATGCCACGCCTGAGCTCGTCTTCATCCATTATATCATCGTGTATCAAGGTGAAGTTGTGCACTAGTTCAACTGCAACTGCTGCTGGTATTACATTTTCCGAGTTGCCCAGAACTGCCTCTGCAGCGAGCATGAGCATCACTGGTCTCAATCTCTTTCCCCCTGCATCAAGCAAGTGCCTTGAGGCTCTATAGAGCTCCTTAGGATGGGAAATTGGGAGATATTTTTTAATTGCTTCGTTAACTAATGCTGTTCTCTTTTTCAATTCAGCTTTTAAATCAAGTTCTTCAACTTTCAAGGTTTCACCTACTCAAGAATTAATTCCTGGCCATTTCTAAGCACATGCAGGGTATCCCCAAGGATATAACCTGCTTCTTCAGCCATTTCTGCATATGAGCTATTCATATATATATCGCCGTGTGAGGGAATCACATTCTCAGGGCTAACCATTCGCAAGAGTTCCCAGTGGTCCTCTCTATATGCATGTCCTGAAACATGCACATTGGTATATACCCTCGCTCTCTTCATCTTTAGCTTTGTTTCAATTGCATATCTATTAGCTTCATTCACTGGATTTGGTATTACATTAGCGGAGAAGATCACTCTATCATCAGGCTCTATTTTAAAAGGCGAGTCTCCATTTGCAATCCTATTGAGAACCGAGCCAGGCTCGCCTTGATGTCCAGTTGTGATTAAAAGATAATTAGCCTTTCCATCTTCCATTACTTGCTTTAGCATGCGATCTATATCTTTCTTATCCCCGCAGATCTTAACTTCTTGGTGCTCGAGATAGCCCATTTTAATAGCTGTGCCGTAGTATCTCTCCATAGATCTACCCAGTAGTACTGGCATTCTCCCAATCTCCAAAGCTGCATCAACTATGGATTTGATCCTAGCTATATGGGAGGAAAAAGTGGTTACTATTATCCCTTTTTTTAAATCCTCCACCCCAAGTAGTGCATCAAATATTAATTCCCTTGCCACGCGCTCGGAGGGGGTTTTGCCTGATTTGCCTGCGTATATGGTTTCAGTTATCATAGCTATAACTCCCTGCTTTGAAAGCTGTCTGAGGCGAGAAGTATCAGGTGGTTCGCCTAGAACTGGCAAGCGATCTAATTTGAAGTCATTTGCATATAGCAGTATTCCCCCAGGGGTATGCAGTGCCACGAATACGCAGTCAATTATACTATGCTGTACTCTAATGAACTCAGCTTGAATATCTGGGCTAATTTGATAGAATTCACCTGCTTTAAGTGGAATAACTTTATTTTCCACTCCAAATTTCTTCTCAGCAGCGATCTCATGCTCTATAAGTGCTGAGGTATAAGGAGTGGAGATAATTGGAGCTGCGTAGCGATGAGCTAGCTTAGGCAACGCTCCAATGTGATCTAGGTGTCCATGAGTGCATATGATTGCCTTGATCTTTCCAGCTATGTCTTTTATAACGCTATCATCTGGAATGGCACCTATTTTTATTAAATCCATGGAGTGGATTTTTTCGATCTCAACATCTTCGTGGATCAAGACTCTATCAAGCCTTAATCCCATGTCAAAGATCACTGCTTCATCGCCAATTCTAACTGCAGTCATATTGCGGCCTACTTCATCGTAGCCTCCTATTGCTATTATTCCAATTTCAGTCAATTTGATCTACCTCGTTGAATAGTGCTTTATATTAAATCCCCTTTGCTCTAGAAATTCCCTAGTTTTGCCCGTTATCACTAGTTGAGCTTTCTTCAAATCTTCTATGCAAGCGCAGCCACTCAAGAACATTGCAACTTTAAGTTCTTCCATGATTAACTTAAGTTTCTCAATCACAGCTACCTCGCTCTTGAGCGCTGGCTTTAGCAATGGCAAGGCAATTCCACAGAGAGAGGCACCTAAGGCAATTGCTTTTGCAGCATCCAAGCCTGATCTTATTCCACCTGTGGCAATCACGTGCATGTCCTCACTAACCTTTGACTCCACGATGCTAACCGCAGTTGGAATGCCCCAGTTCCAGAATAATTTACCAAGGCTTTCTCTAACTGCATTTTTCTCAGCAACTGCTCTATAATATTCCACTCCCGCAAAGCTAGTACCGCCTAAGCCTCCAACGTCAATCGCGGCTACCCCTGCTTTTTTCAATTCCCAAGCAACTTTATGTGAGATCCCAGCACCGGTTTCTTTAACGATTATGGGAACTTTGCTGGCTTTGCATATCTCCTTAATCTCCGCGAGCACGCCTTTAGCATTAACATCCCCCTCAAGCTGAATTGCCTCCTGCAAGAAGTTGAGGTGAATTGCCATCGCATCTGCATCTATCATTTCAATTGCCCTCTCTATGCCCTCAATTCCATATTTCCTTAGCTGTGCAGCGCCAAGATTGCCATATATAAAAGCACTGGGGGCATAATCCCTAACCACTCTATATGTATCTTCTAAACTGCTGTTCTCGAGAGCAGCCCTCTGACTTCCAACTCCTATGCCTATTCCCAGTTCTTCAGCTGCTTTAGCAAGTGCTATGTTTACTTTTTTTGTATCCTTGTGCCCCCCAGTCATTGATGCTATTAGCAATGGTGCCTTAAATTCATGTTCCAAGAAGTTTATGGAATATTCAATGACATCTTTATCCACCTCTGGGAGTGCATTGTGAATTAGGTATATATCCTCAAATCCACTCCACTTTGACTCAACCTCTTTCTCAGCGCAGATATATAGATGTTGAATTTTGCGATTTGATGTCTCGCGAGACATATTCTTTGCTTTATTCACCTTTTATTAACGTACCTCTTGCTTTATTCACCTTTTATTAACGTACCTCTTGCTTTATTCACCTTTTATTAACGTACCTCTTGCTTTATTCACCTTTTATTAACGTACCAAAATTCTCCTCACCGCTTAAAAAGGCTTCTACATATCCCTTTTTAGCTGCATTGAATATTCTAGACTTAATCCCTGCTTTAGCAAGCTCTATAAGCTCTTCAACCTTCCCAAGCATTCCCCCTGTTACATCGATGTCTTTTGAATTCCATAGATTTAGTGCTTTAAAAGACTGAGGCGTTATCACTGGAATTAAAACGCCATTTTTATCAAGCACCCCTTCGACATCTGTGCCTAAGCCGATTTGTTTAGCTTTGAATTGCTTCGCTAGGTATACTACTATTTGATCGCCGGATAAAATACCCACGCCTTTTTTAACATCCATTGCTACATCGCCGTGGAGCACTGGGAGGATATCCTTCTCAAGCATTGTTTCTATAACTTTACATTCAAATGAAACTATCCTTCCATCTTTTAAAGTTGCAGAGGAAAAAGGATGAACTGGCGCTGCTTTAACGCCCTGTTCTAACAGTGCTTTGATGAAGCAGTCATTTAAATTCCTCACAGCCTCGTGGGTTATTAATACCCCTGCGAAGTTTTCATTCCTCAAACCCTGGGTTAGCTTATAGGCCTTTGCTTGAGGGTGACCTTGTGAACCCGCGCCATGCACGAGTATTAGATTCTCAGATTTTGAAGCAATCTCGCTAGCGATTCTCTTGATCTCCTCTAGCTTAAGCCCACCTGCAGTTTTCTTTTCAGTGAGCACGCTTCCACCAATTTTTAAAATCCTCAGCTTTTTCCCTTCTTTCATCAATCATTACCCTTCTTTCATTCAACCATTACCCCTATATCAGTTGCTCTTGTTTCAATGGCTTTGAAGCCTAAAGCGGAGATGGCTGAGATTATATCTTGCACGCGTGCTCTAGAGCAAATTGCAAACATGCATCCACCGCCCCCTGCACCCGTAAGCTTCGCTCCATATGCCCCTGCTTTTCTCGCAACATTGCACATCGTTGAGAGCTGCTCTGTGCTAACTCCAAGAGCTTCAAGCAAGCTTTGATTCATATTCATAAGCCTCCCAACAGCTTGATAGTCAGCTTTCTCTAGATATTGCAAGCCAGTTTTTGAAATATTGCCAATTGTTTTAATAATCCCTTGAGTTATCTCTGGATATTCTAGGTTCAAACTTCTAACCCTAGCTATCATTTCCTTGGTTGAAGATGGCTTGCAGGAATCCCCTATTACCATGCCCACATCGATAGCGCTGAATCGCTTTCGCTCTGGAATTACCACGATTCCTCCAAATGTTGATACATAGGTATCTGTGGGACTTGCTGCACCTTGTACTTCATATTCAACTTCATGTCCAAGTCTAGCTATCTCATCCAAGTTAAGCCCTAATTTAAATTCTGCATTAAGCGCAGCTAGGGTTGCAACTGTAACAGCAGCCGAGGATCCAAGATGTGCCTCCGCTGGTATTTGAGATTTTATTTCAATTTTAACTTTATTTGATATCTTCTTGCATTCTTTGATCTTCTCAATTGCTTTAATTACATATGGGTAGCTCTCAGCTTTATAGTTGGAATGAATCTCAGCCTCAAAAGCCCCTGAGTTATGCACTTCTACTTTAACCTTAGTTCTCAGATCTATTGCGCATGCAACTGCATTCTCTCCATATACAACCGCGTGCTCC
Organism: Methanocellales archaeon; assembly: GCA_038850275.1. Classification (GTDB taxonomy): domain Archaea; phylum Halobacteriota; class JAWCLZ01; order JAWCLZ01; family JAWCLZ01; genus JAWCLZ01. Next base: position 47,392 of record JAWCLZ010000003.1, read on the forward strand.
CCAAAAAAATAGATCTTGCCAGGAGCTGAGCAGACCTTCATTTTGCGAACCTCATTTAATCAAGATTGCAGCATAGCCCACAACTTCAGAACGATCTGGAATTATATCTCCACTGGTACCATATTTCAAAAGCTCTCCTCTCTTCGCTCCTAGATTTTTGCTTGCTTGTATGAGCGCTGCGATTGCGCCATATCCGCATACTGTTGCATTTTTTTCATAGAGCCTTCTATAAAACTCGGATATATCTAAATTCAAGATAGCCTCGATGAAGTATTTATCTTTGGCTCTCGCCACTTGATCTGGCTCATAGTGTGTGAAATCGCTTGATGCCAGTATTATCGCTTTTCTCCCGGTTTTTTTCACTGCATCACTAACTTCATTGCCTATTTCCATAGCACTCATTTCATCCTGTAGAGCTATGCAAATTGGCACTATTTTAAAATCCTTAAATAAATACTGTAGAAATGGCAGTTGCACTTCAAGGGAATGCTCATATCTATGGGCATCTTCATCTTTATCGATGATCTCAAGGGGCATGGCATTTATGAAATCAAGATCAACCTCCACCTCGCCCAAGGGCGTGCTCCACTTCTCAGTGGAAACAGCCACTCCTGAGCCCCTCCCCCTATGATTTGGGCCAATTATTATATATGTCTCAGCTTTTGGAAGTGCTTTATATGCATAAGCTGCCACTGGGCCTGAGAACATATAGCCAGCGTGAGGCACAACTGCACCTATGCAGGGCATTTCTTTAACATTTGCCCTTGATAGATGCTCTTCAATTTCTCGCACGAGCTCCTCCCTTCTATAGGGATAGAACTGCCCTGCAACTGCTGGTCTCCTCATTGCCATAATCTATTGTTTTAATGCCTTATTAAGCTTACAATTCAGCTTCGAAGTCAGTTACGGAGTAATTGAAGAGATGCGATTCCCCTCTTTCTCTGAGAACTTCTCTGGCAAGGAGCCAGTAAATAGTTGCAAGTGCCTTGCGCCCTTTGTTATTCGTCGGGATGACTAGATCAACATTTTGAATCATGTTATTAGTATCGCAAAGTGCAACAACTGGAATTCCAACATCCACTGCTTCCTTCACTGCTTGAGCATCACCCAAGGGATCTGTTACAATTAAGATGTCTGGCTCGAAGTAATCTCTATAAGCTGGATTGGTTAGCGTTCCAGGAGTGAATCTCCCAACTATTGCTCGTGCTCCAATCGCTTTAGCAAACATCTCAGCTGGCTTCTGGCCATATTGCCTTGCTGATATTATTAATATCTTAGCTGGATTGTATCTCGCAAGAAGCTTTGCCGCGATCCTTATCCTCTCATCTGTTGCTTGAACATCGAGTACATATAACCCATCTGTTCTAACTTTATAGATGAATCGCATCATATCTCCTGTCTTCTGCTGCGTGCCAATATGCACCCCAGCCGCTAAATACTCGTCTATGGGGATGAGCGATTTATATTCAGCTTCTCTAAATTCAACCTCTTTCGCTTCCTTTTGAAATGCCATGAAATCACCTCATTCGATTTCTTCCTCCTCGACAGAGTCCACTGCTTCCACAAATTCGATTTTTCGAACTGGGCGGTGAACTCTTTTGATCACTGTGGTTCTTTTAACAGTTATTGGAATAACTCCTTTTTCAAATTCAAGTTCCGCAATTTCAATTGGATCATCGAGCTTGGTCTTCACCAGCACCGGAGCCCCCATTGCGATTTGAAGTGCCCTCGCGCCAATTATCCTTGCTTTTTCATAGCGTGTATATTTATCCTTTTCAACCAAATAATCACGCTCCAGAAAGAGAAATTGATGAGGTGAATTCCTTTCCCTTGTTTCTATTGAACCAATCAACATATCATTTCCTTTTGCAGGGTTTATTCTATAAGATGCTTTAGAGATATAAAACTAGCTATTCCTTCATTATAAAATTGCTTGTTAATCTCTGAAGATTACCTTCAGGAAAATATCTATCAACACCGCTAATATGCCCACTATAAATATGGCGTCAAAAATTCCAGCACCGCCGATTACCGCGAATATAGTTCGCTGATGCTGAAAGTTCAACACTTCCTGCAAGTGCAGAATATCAGCTCCTATCAATATTCCAATCGAGCCTGAAACATAAGAGCAAGGCCCAGCTCTGCTCCATTTTTTCCTCGCGGCTAAAACACCAATCAAGCTCGCGGTTACAACTGGAATGTGGTAGCTGTAGAGCAGTATACCCTCTTCAGGGACTACTTCAGATAAATTATATGCTAGATATGTTATAATTGCTATACCAAGCAAGCTCTCCATCGCTGGAGCTCGGCGTTGTTCAAGCATTCTTAGGGATAGAAAGATAGGAATTACCGCGCCAGCCACATTTATGCCAATGACAACATTATCACTTTTAAATAATGGTATATTTGGAATATATATGTATAGCAGGATTGACAGGAATAGAATTGTGGCTGTTTCAGCGAATGTGAATCCAACGCTTCGAAAAGCAGTGAGGATGATGTATATTATAAATGCAGCTATTGTGATTAAAATCCCAAGAGAAGCAAGAGCGAAAATATCGACCATTAAATCTCCAAAAAATTGAGAAGTTTACTTCTTAGCCTTGCCTTTGAAGCCAATTATACTCTTGGGCGAGCGCTTAATTCTATTTCTAATCCTTCCCCTTGAATCATAGCGCTGCGCTGGCCCAGGGCGTTTGTATACCATGTCCTTTTTTGGTACAAGCCTGGTTTGGCCCTTTCTACCCTTGATCTGAACCCATTCAACGCTTCCAGTCTTGCCCACTTTTTCACCTCTAAGTCTCACTAGTATTATACAATAGTAAATAAATATTGCGTAGGTGTTGTTTTAATTTGTTTAATTATTTAATTATATTTATCTTCCTCTTACTGTTTATTTATCTTCCTCTTACTGTTAGAACTGGAACTGGTGAGGTTCTCACCACTTTCTCCGCCACGCTGCCGATCATGAACTTGCTAATCCCGCTTCTACCCATGGTTCCCATGACTATGAGGTCAAAGTTATTTTCTTTAGCATATTCAACGATTTTCTTCGCAGGATTCCCCTCGAGTACAACTCCCTCGCAGGGAACTTTCTTAAGCTCAGCCTCCAGCTTCACCTTCCTAATAGCCTCCTGTCCTCGTTTATGCAGCAGTTCAACGATGTCTCTACCTGAATATTTTATTGCTGGCTCATATTCATCAGGGTTAACCACGTATAATGCAAACAATTTGGCTCCTGAAATACTAGCTATTTTTATTGCATAATCAATAGCTCTTTCCACATTCTTAGATCCATCTGTAGCAAGCAAAATTTTTTCAATTACTGCCATCGCATTTGCCTATTCCTAGATTGCTATAAATCATTTTCTATTTTATCTCATTTGTTTATTTTCTGTTTTATTTTCTTTTAACTCCACAATTTATCTAAACCATTGACTTATATAGAACAAACCAGCCAGTGCTATTATCCCAAGGAAGAATAATCCAATGATCCAGAGTATTCTGCTATATTTATCCACGAAGTGATTAACTGCAATTGTAACAGGCTCAGACTTGAAAAGTGTCTTCTGCCGTGGTTCTGAAATATTAAGATCCGCTAGAGGCTGCTCCATTATGGCTGAGCCCTGAGTTGCGAGAAGTTTAGGAGGTTCTTCTGCTACACCATTGACAATTGCCATTACTCGAACTCTATCATCAAAGCCCTTACGTATTCTCGCGCCCCAGATTACATTTGCATTTGGATCTAACTCTTTAGTGAATTCCTCTGCAATTTCATTTGCTTCCTCAAGAGTTAAATCAGGACCTCCAATTATATGCAATAAACAGCCCTTTCCACCTTTGATATCTATGTTCATAAGAGGATTCGAAAGCAAGCTTTTCACCACTTTCTGCACTTTATCCCTGCCATTTGCCTCTCCAACCAAAAGCGTGCCTACCCCGCCTAGTTCAGCAATTGCCTTGACATCCGCGTAATCAATGTTTATGAGAGATGGCTGAGTTATGCTCTCCGAGATACCTTTTATAGTGTCCGCGATTAAATGATCCATTACGTTTAAAGCTTGCTCAATAGGCTGATTAGGCACTAGTTTTACCAAGCCATCATTGCTAAGCACGATAACAGTATGGGCATGCTCCCTTAGCTTCTTCAAGCCCATTTCAGCTATCTTAATTCTTCCTCGCTCAACTGCAAATGGCATTGATACCATCGCAATTACAATAGCGCCAATTTCCCTTGCAATCTGCGCCACAACAGGGCTAGCACCTGTACCAGTGCCTCCGCCTAAGCCAGCGGTTATGAATACAAGATCTGCTTTTCCTATTGCTTTAGCAATTGCCTCTTTCCCAAGCTCAGCGCTTTTCTCACCTATCTCAGGATTTCCACCTGCACCCAGTCCTTTGGTTAATGCGCCTATCAATACTTTTTTATCAGCTTGCACAATTTTCAAATGATTTGCATCAGTGTTTATAGCAATGGTTTCAGCACCTGCTATACCAAGGCTATGCAAGCGATTAACTGAATTATTACCCGCGCCACCCACTCCCACAACTTTAATTTTTGGCTGGCTGAAATCATCAAAATCTGATTCAGAAGTAGATTTATTTAACTCAGAATGAACTATAGCTTCCTGCACAATCTCATCCATCAACATCCCCTGCCAATTTTTATATTGGTTAAATAATTAAATGCTCAAGGATATATATTTTGCGATGAGAAATTAGAAAAATGTTAATTCTTTAAAAATTATTTTTAATCTTTTTTGCCTTGTTTAACACCTTTTATGTTCTCTTATTTTCCTACCCTAAGTGCTTTTATTTCTTCCTTCAGCTGCTCATCAGTTTTACCCTCAACATTAATACCCATTTCCCTAGCAAGTTTTCTAATCTCACTTTCTTGAGCAGGCGATGGTTTTTCAAGCGATTTCAACTCAAGCTCAGCCTCCCTCTGGGCTTTCTTGAATTCCCCCATTGATCTACCCATCGCCCTTGCAAGCTCAGGTAACTTACTGGCGCCAAAAAGCAGTACAGCTACGCCCAATATCAAAAGTATCTCTGTAGTTCCAATTGCCATTTTACTTTATACCTCCTTTCAAAAACTTTTTGATTATTGGATATAAATCTATCGCAAGTTTATTATCTAATCCTTATTTTTTGGTATAACCAAACGCGAAGAGCCTATGCTGTAAATTTTGTTATCAATATGCTAAGTTCGTAGAAGAAAATCATTGGAAAGGTTAGTAAAATAGGGCTGATTATATCCACCCCAGGAGTTACCCATGTTGCAGCTATTACAATTAATAAATAAGCATGTCTTCGATAATATTTCAGCGTAGATCGATCTACAATCCCAAGTCTAACTAGCATGGTAATGAACACTGGCATTTCAAATACCAAGCCGAATAGAATGCAGCATAATAAAACGAAGTTCACAAATTCAAGGATTGAAAATGTAGCTTCAACTCCAATTGAAGCAGCATCCTCATAGAGGTATCTAAAGAAGATAGGAAGCATTATAAAGTAGGTGTAGATCACGCCCAATATGAAGAGCAGAATTGCTGAAATCCCCCCCAGTGCTATAGAAGATTTTCCTACATTTTTGAGCTTCATCTGTGGAAATCTTTCTTTCAAAATTTTATACCCCTCGAATACGATCAATGGCAGTGCCATCAAAGCACCTATTGCTAGCGAGATCTTCAACTTTAAAATCAATACCTCTAGAGGAGTGAGATAGATAACTTTAGTTCCCTCTGGAAGGAGGTCTAGTTTTATTCTATTTATCAATAGATCTGTAAAGGGGAATGATACAATCGAGCCAGCTATCACCACTCCAACTACCATCATTATCTTTCTTTTGAATTTCGTAAGCGCTGTACTTATGAACTCGAGTTCCTCATAGGCCATAATATGTTTAGAGTTAAGTTGATCTTCTATAAAAAATAAACTAAACCTTGACTATGAGTATGAGAATGCTATATGCTATATTATATCTCTTATCTCGCTCAAGTTCTCCAACATGAAATCTGGAGACACAGATCGAAGTTTTTCAGGAGTGGCAAACCCAGTGAGTACCACTGCTGTCTTGGTGCCTGCATTCTTACCCATTAATATATCTTCAATCATATCACCAACGTATAAACTCTTACTTGCACTAATACCTAGGTTTTCAAGTGCAATTTCTAGTTGATATGGAGCTGGTTTGCGCTTTTCAAAGTCTACTTCATCTCCAAAGATCATTGTATCAAAAAATTTCATCACTCCCTGTGCTTCTATATCACGGAGCACTCTAGATTTATTGCCAGCTGAAACCAAGCCGATTTTCAAACCATTTGCCTTGAGATATTCAAGCGTGGAGATGCAATCCGGGAACAACTTGCCCTTGCTCCTCTCCTCTTCATATTGCGCTAGCCATATCTCATCGGCCTCTAACCACTTATCCTCGGGTATTTGCAAGTAGCGGTAAAATTCATACCAATTTGGCGTTGCGCGAGATCTATATTCTTCGATTGAAATTGCCTTAATTCCAAAGCGGCTGAATACTTTTAAATAGCAATTATAATTCAACAGCAAGGAGTCATAGAGGGTTCCATCCCAGTCGAACATCACTGCTTCCAAGCAATTGCCTTTCATCTTTATATCTTAAATTTTCACTTCAATTAATTAATAAATGCTTCTGTTGTATTCTAAAAATAATTTACTTAAATTTACTCTAAATTGCAACATTAAAGATTGCTATATAATTACAATTCACTATCTCGAGAACGAGAATTGCTTACTAAAAACGGCAAATTGATAAAGAAGTATTAATTAAAATCAATTGGTGGTTTAATGCCTGAAACTTTAAGGATCGAACTTGGAAGAATGAGGATCTCAGGTAATCAAGCAATTGCAAGGGGAGCAATTGAAGCGGGAGTTCGAGTTACATGTGCTTACCCAGGCGCTCCAATTTCAGATCTACAGAATACCTTTGAATCTCTAGCAAAGAAACCTGGTTATCCTAGAAATAATCCCTTTACCATTAAACTAGGGGAAGCATTGGATAAAGCTGGTTATGAACTCGTTGCCAAATGGGGTGAGATGACCAATGAACCTAATGCTCTTTCCTTTGCACTTGGAAATATAATCTGCAAAGGGGATAAGAAAGCGCGGGAATATATAACCCCTGAGGAGTATGATGTAATATATGGAGAAACAATTTTCTCTAAGCAGAAGATCTTAACCAAGGATGAAATCCCAGTTGGCTCCAGAGTTATGTGCTCAGTTAAACATCTTGGAGGTAATACCGCTGCAGACGTGGCTAGAACTCTCATGAATATAATTCCATATCCAGGGGGTCTTGCGATAGCAAGTGGAGACGATCGCCAGGGAACTGCTTCTCAAACAATGCAGGATAATAAAGTGCTATTTGCCTGGCATTTTAGAATGCCAACCTTTGAAGTTCACAATCCAGCTAATGCTCATATAACCGTGAGAAATGCCTATAAACTCTGCGAAGAGCTAGGCGTGCCATTTGCGATAATTGAGAATTACAATCAATCCTATCGAGAGGTTGCCACTGATGTTACCCTTGAGATAGACATGCAAGCAAATAAAAGAAAAAAGGGATTCACCCCAGATCCCTATAACCTTGTTACAATTGGACCGCAGATTAGACCTAAGGAGAAGAGACACTGGGAGAAGATTATTCCACTTATGAAGAAGAAGTTCTCGGATTACTTTGAATTTTTAAACAACGAGGTTATTCGCTATTCCGAGAATCCAACTAAACTAGTTATAGTTAATGGTCCATTTAGAGAGGACTTCAACTACATTAGAAGCAGTGAAGCGAGGGAAAGGGAATTCAAGCGGGTTTATAAAAATCCAGTGGTCATAGCCAGCGATTTAGTGTGGCCTCTTCCCAGTGAGCTATATAAGAAGATCTTCGAGGAAAGCTCCATCGATGAAGTCTATGTCTTCGAAGAAGGCTATGGCAGAGTGATGTACTTCGAGACTCTGGATTTCATAAATAGCAATGAATTCAATGTAAAAGTTAGAAATAGAGGCATTCCATATGAGCCTAGAATGTATGAAAGATTCTCCTACGCTGGCCATATAATGGCAAGCGCAAGTTAGCGAGGTGAAAACATGCAAGCTGTTACCCTTCCTAAACCTGAGGAGAGAACTATTAAAAGACCAGTTGCAAACTGCCCTGGATGCGGTGCAACCAAGGTTTCCATGGCCTTGAAGGAGGGACTCAGGAGGTATAATAAGGAGAATAAAACTAACTATAAATTGATTTATGTAGCAGATAGAGGCTGCGGCAATCTTCAAGGTTGGCATGAATATGGAATAGTGGATGCAATTTACAACATGGGCATGGCTCCAATGGTAGCACTAGGAGCTAGATATTCCTCTGGAGGCCCTGAGAATGGATATATAGTGGTTTGCGCTAGTGGTGATGGTGCTTATAACTTTAATATTAATGGAATGAAGATCGCAGCTCAAGATCCTCCAAGCATGTACATAATCTATGATAACTATTCAATTCGCATGACCGGAGGACAACTGGGCCTGAGGAATGACTATGAAGTTGAAGGTAGAGCCATAGGCTTCGATGTTTACTTCATAAATCCCTATAGATATAACGAGAACGCAGAGATCTTCAAGAAACTCATAGGGGAATATTTGAATAAAAAGGCAATTATGGTAGTGGCAGATGGCACTTGCTCTCGAGACCTAAGGGGAATGATCTCAGGCATGGGGATTAAACTAGGTACATTTGTGAGAAGCGAGGGCTGCAAAGACTTAGTGTATCAAAAAGAGAGGGAAAAAATAGCGAAGGAAAATCCTGAGAAGCTCAAGGAAATGCCTCCATTTAAATGCAGGCTATGTGGAATGCACCTGCGCTGTCAAGCCTTACTGGAGAACGACCCAACCCGCTGCTTTAACTGCGGTGCTTGCGCGCATTATGGATGCGAATTTTTAACCTGCCCCGAGCCAAATCTTGCCATGGTTACTGAGCATCCTAAGAAGTATCAAGAGTTCTTCGAGAAATATGCTAGGAAGTGATCGCAATGAAGCGAGACTTGGTTATTACCTTTCCCTCTATTGGGGGATCTGGATATCTAACTTTAGCGGAGACAATTGCGGATGCAGCGATTAAAGCAGGCTATTACTCAGTGGTATATCAATGCCGAGGCTTGGCTCAAGCTGAGGGACCAATGTGCCTCGATACTTGGATAAGTGAGAGAGAAATCCATGGAGCAGTTGCACAAGAGGTTAATTATATGAATGCCTATGAGATGACTGAGATCTGGCGCATGTTCACTGAAGCAGGCAAGCAAGTTGAGAGGGTTTACTCAAGGGATCTTACAATTGTTAGTGATTATAGAGTTATAGAGCCAATTGTGGTGATGACAAGCATAAAAGGGCCTAGGTATTATTCTAGAGAGGAACTACTTGAGCTGATTAAGAACTATAAGATAGCTGGCAATACACCTAGGATAATTCTATATGACTTCTCTAAGTACAAGCAATATGCCTCTGTTTTAAAAGGGCCTTATTCTTTTGGCGTGATCGTCGCTGATCTCGAGCAGCGGGATGATATCATTAAAATTCCAAAGGAGGAAGCTAGGGAAGCGGTCTATGAGGGAGCGCCTAAGAAGGGCAAACTTCCTGAGTTGAACGTAGAAGCCTTTGAAAGAGGATATGAAGATCGAAGCAAGGCGAAGGCAAAAGAAGCAAAGGTAATCATAATTTAATTTAATTTTATTTTATTATTATTGAGCGTTGTATTATTATTGAGCGTTGTATTATTATTGAGCGTTGTTGATTATCTTTAAATATCTACGCAGGTCTGGAGTAAGGGGTATTGAAATTCTCTCTCCCTTATGGGTGTTTACTAAGTAATAGGTCTCTGGGAGGAGTGGTACTTCGTAAATTTGATTGTTTATTTTGATTTTAAAATAAGTTAGCCCGTTTTTGCCTTTTATTTCTGAGATCTCGCTCACTATTCCCCTAATCGCGTTGGAATCAAATGCATCTTTGCTCATGGATTTGCGAGTAGCTAGGAATATCAAGCTGAAGATTAGAATGGCAATTGGGATCAAGGCAAGGTGAATTATTTTTTCATCCAAGTTGATGTTAACAAGTAAAATTCTAGTTAATTCAAAGCTAAATACTGCAGCTGCTATTAGGAATAGGAGATTGAGGACGTAAGCTAAGCTGACTTTAGCATTCAGCTTAAGCAATTCAATCACCGTAACTTAAGGTTAATATTAGTTATATATAAAGCTAACTACGAAATCTTTATATATAACAATTTACTAACATTTGGTTACTAACCCAAGGTTAAGGAGGTGATAATTCTATGTTCAGGAGATGGTGGTGGGACCCATTTGAGGAATTAAGGAGGATGCAGGAGAGAATGTCAAGGATCTTCAACGAACTTGAGCCATTGTTCGGCGAGCGACTCGCATTACCTAGTGAAAGAGGCTGGATAAGGCCATATGGAGAACCATACACCCTAGAGCCATTTGCAGATATACGCGAGACCGAAAAGGAGATCATCGTAACTGTTGACCTCCCTGGAGTTGACAAAAAAGACATTAACATCGAAGTTCAAGGAGACCAACTGGAGATCAGCGCTGAGAAGAAATATGAAGCAGAGGAAGAGAGCAAGGGATACATCAGGAGAGAACGAGCATACAATAAATTCTATAAATCAATGAGACTTCCAACTGAAGTTGACGAGACCAAAGCCGAAGCCTCGCTTACCAATGGAGTGCTGGAAATCAGACTCCCTAAAATTAAAGCTGCAAAAGCACGTACCATACCAGTGAAGTAAAAAATTATTTAAAAAATTTTATTTTTTATCAAATAGTTTTAAAATCCTCAACGCAAGATATGCAGCATTTTCAGCATTATCTATGCCAACGCAAGCCACAGGAACACCTTTTGGCATCTGAGCTATAGAGAGCAAAGCATCCAATCCCATAAGCTTGCCACTTACTGGCACGCCAATAACAGGCTTATTGGTCTTCGCAGCTATAACTCCTGGAAGAGCAGCTGATAAACCTGCTATTGCAATGAATATCTTTGCTTCACAGCTGCGCACATAATCATCAAGCTTCTCAGGATCGCGATGCGCTGAAATAACTTGCATGTCATATTTCACCTTTGCCTCACTCAAGATCTTCGCTGCTTTCTCAGCTATATGCATATCTGAATCTGAACCCATTATTATAGCCACTTCTAGCTTTTTCCTTCTTGCCATTTTCCCAAATATAGAAGCAAGCAAGTATTTAAATCCGCTGATGTATTAAAATAAAAGAATTTAACTAACATAAAGCGATGGATATGGACCTTGAAACAAGACTTTCATTAATCAAGGGAGTGGGCGAGGAGATCGTTACAGAAGAAGAATTGAGAACTCTGCTTGAAACCAAAGAAAGACCAGTTGCTTACGATGGCTTTGAGCCAAGTGGAATTGCGCATCTACCAATTGGAGTCTTTCGACCGCTTTTGATAAAGGATTTGATAAAAGCAAAGGTTCACTTTAAACTCTTAATCGCAGATTCATTTGCTTGGATTAACAACAAACTTGGAGGGGACTTAGAGAAAATTCGAGACTGCGGGAGATACTTCATCGAAGTCTGGAAAGCAGCAGGAGTGGATATGGACAAGGTTGAGGTGATTTGGCATAAAGAGCACTTCGACAACCCTGAGTACTGGAAAAAGGTCATACTCATTGCAAAGGAACATACTCTAGCACGCACCCTTCGTGCTCTAACAATTGCAGGTAGAATAGGCAGTGAGAGCAATCCAGCTGCTTATACCTTCTATCCCTCAATGCAGTGCGCAGATATCTTCCAGCTTCAATGCGACATCTGCCAGCTTGGCTTAGACCAGCGTAAAGTAAACATGCTAGCGAGAGAAATAGGGCCTAAAATTGGCTTCTGGAAACCAGTTGTGATAGGTCACCACATGCTCCTAGGTTTACAGGGGCCAAGAGACCTAGAGGGCTACGATGAACTTGCAGTTTACGATAGAGCCATAAGCTCTAAAATGAGTAAGAGTAAGCCAGAAACATCGATATTTGTGCATGACTCAAGAGAGGAGATATTTCGAAAGATACGCGCTGCATATTGCCCTGAGAAAGTGGTTGAAGATAACCCGATCTTGGATTATTCAAAGCATATAATCTTTCGAGCCTTCAAATCCATGCTCATAGAGCGCCCTGCGAAATATGGAGGCAATTTAGAGCTATATAGCTATAGTGAGCTCGAGGAAGAATATCGCAGCGGTAGACTTCATCCCCTTGATTTAAAGCTCGCGGTTGCAAATCATCTTGATAGATTAATAGCACCAATTAGAGAACATTTTGAAAAGGATAAAAAAGCAAGAGAGCTCTACGAATTTGTTAGAAAAATTGAAGTCACTAGGTAGTTTAACCTCGTTTTTTCCTACATTTTTTCCTAGGTCTTAATTCATCTGGGAGGTCTTTAAAGGCTAAGATTAAATCCTCAGTGCAAGTTCGCTCAAATTCAGCCCCTGGAATGAGCAGCTCGATTTTTTCGGGTTGAATAACTTCCTTCTTCACCCTTGATTTTCTCTGCCTCATTTCCCTTGCTTCATAAAAAAAATTAAAAAATTAGAAAGTTACGCTGGCTTCTCAAGCAGTGCAACTTTCTTGAGGAGCTTTCCTTCTTTATCGTGGGGCTCTCGGAACACTGAATCATTTGCCTTCTCGATCTCCCTCGCCTCATCAGCGAGCTTGGCAGCTGTCCTCATTAAATCGTGAGAAGCTGCCCCGAGGATTATATATTTATTTGGATCCTGCTCCACGAAGCAAGTTCGCACATTTATACTTCCCACGAGTTCAGCCATACTCAAAGCTGCAAATGCCTTTGCCTTAGCATAGGGATTCTTGAAGTTTGCTCTCTCAACACAGCGCTCTGGGTTAGCAATTATGGTTGGAAGCGTCAATGCTTGGCCTGCTTTAGCTTGTTCAATCAACTTATCAAGTTCCTCTTGAACAAGTCTAACTGCTCCACAAATTGCTAGCACTTTGATTGCATCTGCATTGAAATTTGCCATTTCAGCTGGATCTAGAAATTCTCTCCTAGCAGCAATCAAGGGATCCACTGGTAGCAATATATATCCAAATCCCTCTGCCTTAAGCGCTGCTCTGAAGTCCTTGGATTTCTGATCCCCGCCAGCAGGACCATCTGAGATTATCAAAGTGGGCTTGCCCTTGAAAAATGCCCTCGCTGCCGTAGGCCCAGCTGCACTGCAATTAGGGCTGATTATTACATAGAAGTTGCAGTTATATGCGAGTAGTTTTTCCGCTTCTGGAGCTTCATCCTTGCCCATCTTGGCCCCTGTTCCAACTACTCTACAGGCAATATCCCCTCGATCTGCTCTTTCATCAAGCAACAGCTCAACCATCGCACTCGTGGCGATGTTCCCCATTTTCATAACTCCAATTTTCACAACCATATTTAAGTCCCCTTTCCAAGTCTCCCTTTGATTCTCGTGAATATAAATTTTGTTAAATTATGCGGCTCTCCAAGAAATCTATTTTCCATAAAATAGGATCTCGTAAATTTCAAGAGCATCGTTTCAAGAGCATTCAAAATCTTTTTAATCAAAAGCTTCGATAACTAGGATTAATTAATGAAAAACGATGTAAAGCTAAAAGCTGCGTTGCTATCAATTACCTCAAATATTTCATTGATAGTTCTAAAGCTCACAACTGGAGTGCTGATTTCTTCCATTAGTGTTATCTCCGAAGGAATCCACTCAGGCTTGGATTTAATTGCAGCAATTATAACCTATGCTTCACTCAAGAAATCCTCTCAACCGCCAGATGATACCCATAGATTTGGACATGGAAAGGTTGAGGATATATCTGGAGCTGTAGAAGCTATTTTAATATTCGGGGCAGCCTTCTTCATCATTTACATCTCAATCGAAAAGCTATTGAAAGGGGGAGAAATTGAAATGACCACTCCAGGGATTGCTATCATGGCTATATCAGCGATTTTAAACTTCTTCGTCTCGAAGAAGCTGCTTAAAGTTGCAAGAGAAACCGACTCCATTGCTCTTGAAGCAGATGGCTGGCACCTACGCACTGATGTTTACACCTCCACAGGAGTTCTAGGAGGTCTTCTTTTAATTGCAATCACAGGTTTGAAAATTCTAGACCCAGTTTTTGCAATCATAGTGGCACTCTTTATAATTAAAGCTGGCTTTGAATTAACCAAGCGCTCAATCTATGATCTAACTGATTATAAACTCCCGGATGAAGATGAATTAAAGATTAAATCCATACTAGAGGAACATACTTCTCAATTTGTAGAATTCCACAAGCTTCGAACTAGAAGATCTGGCTCGGATAAGTTCGTGGACCTCCACTTAGTGGTTTCAAAAAACTTAACTCTAGATGAAGCCCATAATTTATGCTATCATTTAGAGGATGACCTGAAAAAAGCTTTTCCAACTATGAATGTGATGATCCACATTGAGCCTTGCGGGCAGAATTGCATCTCCTGTCGAATCGAATGTAGAGCGAAGGAATCTACTTGAATCTACTATTGAACATTTCCTCCCCGTGAAGTGGATATACCTTGATTAAAAAATCACGGATCATCTGCTTGCCATCGACAGCACTGTTAAAACCACACCAAATGTACTTCATAGAGGCGCCGAAGTAGAAAAAGCGCTTCCCCAGCGCTTCAAGGGAATCCGCGATTCTAAGTATTGCACTTTCCTCAACGTGGACAACGACATCAAAATGGTTTGCAATTGCTAGAGCTCGAAGTGCATCCTCTCCAAATTGCATGCAGTCAACATAATCAGCGAGGTCTAATCTATGGAAAATTCCAATTTTCTCTGAATCGATCTTATCAATTATCTCAAGTTTAATATCACAATCCCTCATAAAGTCCGCTATCACATCGCTTGTGAAAAAATTTCCCTCTTCATCCTCATAGAATACCACTACATTGGCTTGAGCTAAAACATCTGCTCGCTTCCTCTCCTCTTGATCCATTGCAAATTTTACAATCATCATTTATACTTTTTCTTTAATAAGTGAAAAACTTAATGCTTTACATCTACATATCTAGCGCTATGCTCAAACTTCAAGATCTCGCCCTAGATTTGGAGAGTGTTAAAAAAACAATTGAGAGTTTTATAAAAAACGAGGTTAAAGCTGCAAAAGCAAAGGGAGCTATCATTGGAATGAGCGGAGGACTGGACTCCTCAACTGTAGCGAAGCTATGCGTAAATGCTCTGGGTTCAAACAATGTCTTAGGGCTAATTCTACCATTTAGCGAGGAAGATATAGATAGCTCTGATGCAGTTAACTTGGCGAGGACACTTAGAATTGCATATGAAGTAATCAATATCAAGCAAATATTAAATGCTTATCAACAGAGCTGCGAGCACTTCAAGCGTAGGAAGAGGCTTCCCAAGGCAAATTTAATCCCGAGGATTCGCATGGCAATGCTGTATTATCATGCAAATCTATTGAACTACTTAGTGATTGGAACCGGGAATAAAAGCGAGATTTCAACTGGCTACTTCACTAAATATGGCGATGGAGCAGCTGATATTCTACCAATAGGAGATCTATATAAAACCCAGGTTCGAATGCTTGCGGAGTATATTGGGATTCCAAAGCATATCTTAAAAAAAGTCCCAACCCCAGGGCTCTGGAGGGGGCAAACTGATGAGGGCGAGCTAGGGATAACTTATCCAGAACTTGACTTAATCTTATTTGCTCTAGAGAGAGGACTATCTGTGGGGGAAATTCAAAGAGAGACACAATTCCCTAAGCATAAAATTGAAATGGTTATATCTAGGCTCGCAAGAAGTAAGCATAAGAGAGAGATGCCACCTGTGGCTAAGATTAATTAATCCAAAATCATCTCCCAATTAACCGCTGCTTGATCCAGTCGAAAATAAGTGTAACATAGCCCACATAGGGTATCTTTACCTTTGCAACTCCAATGACCCACTCAGGCTTAACTGGATATCTCACATTTGGAAGTCCACCTTGATCATAATATTTATTATTATCCCCCTTGGTTATGTAGCCTGCGAATGGTGCTATTTTACCATTAGGCATGAGATCACCTGCGTTTACCCAGTACATTGCCCTATGGATAATTGGGGTCATCCTTGAATCACCATCTGGCTTGTAGAGAATAACATCCCCATAGTCCCCGAACATCTTATAATTAATTTCCTTTCCCTCACGATATGTTATGATCTTTGTATAAGTTGGGCTTTGGATGAATAAAACATCCCCTATATTAATATTCGGCACCATGCTTGGTGACTCAGGCACCACCATTGGAGGCCAAGTTCCAGATAAACTATAAAGCACAAGAGCTATTATGGAAACAAGCAATAGTGCAGATAAAAGATCTCTAACTAATGCTACAAAGGGGTCTTCGCTTTTAAGGAATCTTTGAACTTGTAGTTTGAGGAATTCATCGAATTTAATGCTATTTCCTCCAATTTTAAATTAATGAGATGCTTTATTGAAAAATCTTATGCCAATTGCATTGGAAATATCTTTAAATAGTTTTTTTGGTAAAAGTATGATTGAGTTAAATGAAGGTACAGCGTATTGAACTCAAGAAGGGCAAATTTGAGGTTTACAAAGTGGGAAATATGAGATTCGAGAGAATCTTTGAATGCGGTGAGTCCAAGGGAGAGAGATGGGTGGGCTTCTTTGAGGATAAGGATCGCGACATTCCTGTATTCGCGCGCTCTAAAGAAGGCTTTACTATTGATGAAATTCGCGAAACATTGAAGGCGACTCAGAAGTTCATAGAGGTGGTGAAAAAGCGTTCAAAGCCAGAATAGGAATAGTCAAGTACTTGCTTGCTGAGATGAGAGATTCTCCACTAACTGCATTATTGCTCTATGAGCTCTCCTCCCTTTTTCAGTTAATGTATACTGCTTGAAAATCCCCTTCTGAACAAGTCCCTCGCTCTCAAGCTCGCTGAGATGGTCTATTATATTTGACCTCGACCTCCCGAGTTCCTCAGGAATATCCCTCTCAGTGAGGTCTTTTTGAAGCGAGCAGTAAATCATAGTGGATGTTAATCCCTGCTCCTCGTGGAAAAGTAAATTTATAATGTAAAGCCGGGCAAAGCTCTTTGTGATATCTCTTACACCAGATGAGGTTAGAATTTGATATACCTTGTGAACATCATTGGTAATTTTTTCCTTAGCATTTTCCATAGCATTTTATAATTCATGGTAATGATATTATTACTTTTTTGTTTTTTAACTAATATAGCTTTCAAAAAATCTTTAAAATTAAAGTTTAATAAGAAATAAGTTGGAGGAGAGAATTGCCCAACCTAAGTACTGCGATTGAAATAATTGTGCTGCTGATAGGGGGAATAATACTTTTCTCAGTAATAGGACTCCTTTTGAAGTTCTACGAGGGTATGTCTATTCAGAGGAGAATCGATCAATTTCACCGATATAGAGCTTATATAATTGATAGAGTAACAGGTGCTTTAACAATAGTGGGCCGCCCGGTTAAGAGGAGGAAAGATAAATAAGGGCTATCGCTTCATTGCAGCTTTCTTATCCTTATAGCGCTTGATATTCCAAGCAGCTAATAACATCCAGCCCAAACCTAGAATTATGACTACAATTACCCCAAGTGCATACTCAGGATAGATCTTCTTCACTTGCGTCATTGCTATGGCTATTATCGTGAAAGCAATGCTAATAGCTAGATTTATCTGAAGTTTGGTGTATGGATCAGTTGCCATTTTCCAATACCTCTTTATAAATGCCTTACATCTAATCCCTTATAATTTTATCCATAAAGAAAAGAAGATTAAGAAATATAAAATTGAAGAAAAAGAAATAGAAAACAGATGAAAATCCAGATAGATATAAGAGCCTGAAAAAGAAATAAAAGGAAATAAAAATTGGGCTTGTGGGGTAGCGGACTATCCTAGCGGGCTTCGGACCCGCTGACCTGGGTTCAAATCCCAGCAGGCCCGTGCTTCTTTGCTCCAACCTAGCTAAGTGCTACGCCTTTAATTAAGGCTTCTCCAAAGGCTTTTGTTATCGAGCTTCGAAAACGAGCTTTCTCCCTCCAAGAACCTTCTCATTATAAACGATTATGCGTCTTTGTTATGTCGAGTGAGCTTCATCAATCGCTCTCTATCTTCATTACTCCTCTTTCTTTCAATCACTACTTTCTGAAGAGTTGCCTAAGCTCGGGATATCGCTTTTTCAAGAGTTCATTAATGTCAGGTCGAACAGCAATCCTTATTCCTTTACCATCTCTTCTCCAGAAAGTCATCGCTATCTTGCCATAGTCTCTATAGATCAATGCATTGTTACCAAAAGTACAACCTGTGACAAATTGGATGCCATCGCTGAAACAGTTATTAGTCTCTACAATTGCAAGTACCTCTTCCATATTGTGTTATAATTTTATTTTTCATGTTGCTTAGAAAGTTCGATGAAGTAATTGAGGAAAAGGGCTATATGAATAGATCAGAGGCAATTAGAGATCTAATTAGAGATTTTCTAGTTAGCGAGGAATGGGAGAGGGGGAAAGAAGTTATAGGTTCTCTCACCCTTTTATATGACCACGAAGTTAGAGGTGTAGATGAGAAGCTTACTGATATTCAGCATTCTCATCACGCGCATATTATTTCCAGCATGCATGTGCACTTAGATGAGCGAAATTGCATAGAAGTATTGGTTATTAAAGGAGTGTCTGAAGAGGTGAAGAAGATAGCGGACACTTTAATCAGTGCTCGAGGAGTAAAGCACGGGAAATTAGTGATGACCTCAACAGGTAGAGAAATAACATAGCTTTTTTAATACCTAGTTTAGCAATAGCTTACCATTACACATTGCACCTCATCTGCCTTGGCTATGAGAAGATTTCCTCATTTGTATCAAGTTCTCCTTTTTAAATTTTTCTCGGATTCCATAGCTGTATCTTAAATGTCTTTTCGTCCATTTTGTCCACTTCGCTGAGCTACTGCATTCTCATTCATCCCGGGAATGCATTATCAATACTTCACTCATCCCGAAAATCTCTCCAAGAAGTATTAAGCTATGGAAAAATTTTCCTGAATCAATTAGTTTGGAGGAAAACTGATGCATTTGATACAAGGAGGAATTTGAATTTAGCTTTTATGCCATTGACACTTTCCATTGACACATTTGCATTCCAATTCATATTTCTTTGCATCATAGCATTCTCTCCATTCACATGTTGTAATTATTGGTTCTTCATATTTGGATTGGCAAACTTGTCCAGAGCAGCCGCTTTTTATGCAATCAAAATCAGATGAGCAATTCCCATAAGTTGACCAACCGCAGAATGGCTTGCATTCCCCTCTGTAAAATGCCCATTCTTCGCATTCGCTTCCATCTGGGAAAATACATACACCATATTCATTTCCTTCTTTATCCTTTCTAAACTCCCACCTTGCTCCATACAATAAATTGAGGCTGGATTTGGTAGTGTCTCTTCATTTTCAATTTCAATATTTACTTCTTTTTGCCATAAAAGTTCTCCAGCGATGCTTTCAAATTCGACACCCCAGATTTGAATTATATATTTCCCTTTCCCTAGAGGCCCAATTTTCATGTTAACTTCATAATCACATATACATCTGCATATTTCACCCTCATTTTTTTCTTTTATTTTAATCAAAATATAATTTTTATAGGTTTCTACGTGGTTCAAATAAACCTTAATTTTGGCACAGCAGACATAGCTCAAGTGATGAGTTAAATTGATAAAACCATCGTTGAGTTTTAAATCCACTTTTTCCACGCCTTTCGTCCTTGTATACTCTCTTTCAATCTTTTCCTCGCACCCGCTTATATTATAATAAAGTTTTATCTCAAGAGAAGGAGCAGTTAACTTCTCAAAATACATAAAATATAGAAATAAACCAATTGCTGCAACTAAAACACTGAGCAATAAAACTCCAAGGATTGATTTACTTCTCATAAGTTTAAAGATGATTCTATTCCCATTTATTTTTTATTCAAATTCAATTCCCTACGATAGTAGATGCATAAGTTTATATATAGTTTTATCAATTACTGAGCTCAGGTGAGAAATTGAAGTGGCAAGCTCAGTCCAAGCGAAAGTTAACAGGAGGTCGAGTTCCACAGCTTAGGAGAAAGCGCAAGTTTGAGATGGGAAGAACAGCTACCGAGCCGACCATTGGGGAGAGGAGATGTAAGAAGATCCAAGGCCTTGGAACTACTGAGAAGATGCGCTTGTTTAAATGCGATGTAGCAAATGTAACCGATCCCAAGACTGGTGTTACAAAAAAAGCGAAGATCGAGACCGTCCTTGAGAACCCTGCAAATCTCCATTATGTTAGAAGAAATATCTTAACAAAAGGTGCGATAATCAAAACTGAGTTGGGCAAAGCAAGGATAACCAACCGCCCTGCTCAAGATGGCGTGGTGAATGCGGTTTTAATCGAATAAAATTCAAGCTACTTTTAAATTAATTTTTGAAATGCCGCAATATAGTTTTGTTCCAGGGAAAGTAATGATGGCTATTTTTCCCTCGCCATAGCTAACATTTAACCCTAGGGTTTCATTGAAATATCTGCCCCATTCTCTATAGTAATTGCTTTTAATTATCACAGTAGTGTTATTGGTATAAATCGGAGAGGCTAATTTACTGGCTTTTGCTATTATTCTAATCACTCCTTCTCCAGCCTTTGAGTCCGAGCCAGCTAGCTCTATTACTGGTAAATATGAAACATTGCCCTTTGAAGCTCTAGGTGGCGCTAGAATTAAGGTGCTTTCCTCATATAAATATTTCACGAAGACAGCGCTGTTTTCATAGGCTATCACACGGTCAGCTAGCTCATACTCCACTGAGCCCAAGGAATATCGAGTTCCTTCGATTTCTATCCAGCTTTCGTTTACTAGAGAAATGCATCCATCTTTTATTTTTACCTCGCTCGTTCTCGATGGAGCCTGTGCGAGTGCCACTTCATCGATATTTGCCTTGAGCACTGAAAAGCTCTGCTCCATTTCACTAAGATGCGTCGACTTCTCAGCTGCATCGAGTACAGGCAAGCCATGGGTGTAAAAAAGCATTCCTGCCATGAGCACTGTGGAGAGTATTAATATATATCCAATTGCATTTGTAAGCGCGTCTTCCATCTTCAACATATTTTGCCTCACGAGCTGTATTTAATGAATACTTGAACGCAGTCCCAAGTTATTTCATCAAGCTTATTTTTCTTCGATATATAGACCCTCAAGTTATAAGCTGTGTTATTACTCGGGCTTGCAGTTTCATTGAACCAGTAGGTTTTAGCTCCATTTAGCTCTATGGATTTATCTGAGATCAAGCCTGAAACTTCGAGGTGCAGGTTATCACTGCCTCCATTCTGAGTGTGGCTGCTGATATTTATTGCTATATCGACTTCAAAGCCATGCATACCGCTGGGAAAGACTGGTGTAAATGAATAAATTTTTTCAAGAGAACCGCCTGATGGCGTGAAGCTCGCTGGTTCTAAGTCGCTGCTATTCCAAGTACCTATAATTGGTATAGTTACATTCACTACGTTGGATAGCGCTCCCTCAACTCCACTGTTGTTAACAACGGTAACTGCGTAGTAATATGTCATTCCCTGAGTTTTAACACTTGAATCTAGGTAGCTTGCGGGTGAGTCAAACCAAGAGTTCGCTAGAAGCGTGGCTGTACCTAGATTTGAGTCATTTATGGGCTCGGTGCTTCTATAGATTTTATAGCTTGCCACTGATCCTATGGCTGGCTTTGTCCATCTAAGAAGTACGTCGGGATATGTTAAAACCACTGCATTTAAATCGCTAACATTACCAGGGGGTAGTCCAATTACTTTATATACCCTTAAATCACTCGCAGTGTTGCCAGTTCGATCATAGGCTATGGCTTTAACTCTATATTCCCCATTTGGATATCTCTCGGTATTCCACTCCCATTGATAGGGATATTCAGCTGTGTAAACAAGGGTATCATTTAAGTAGTACTCCACTTTAACTACATATATATTATCCACTGCATTTACCCTTAGTTTCACTGTTTGTGAAATAGTTGAGCCATTTGCAGGACTAGGTGCAGTGAATGCGATTACCGGTGGCGTAGTGTCTATTGATGCATCGCATTCTCCAATAGTAATTACGCCAGTTGTGCGATTGAATCTCAAGATCTTTGTTTTTTCCGCGCTGGATATACTGCAATTTGCCACCGCTATTAATGGACTGATTGGTATTTTCACCTCTATATTGCGATTGACCTCAGGAACTAGTTTCACTAATCCTCTTTGTATTGCTATGGTGTAGAAGCTACCTCCTGCTTTGCTGGGAATTTCGACTTGAGAGGTTAATTCAATTATTTCTCCAGCTATGCTCGCGGTATTTATAACTCCATCAAAATCTTGGATTTTTGAGACTAAATCGCTGCCAATTGAACTGAGCTCGCGATATATAGCTATGTCAGTGGTGCTTATTAATATGCCTTGAAAGGATAGCGCTATGATGGAGAGTAAAACTGCAGAGATAGAGAAGGTTAATAGCAATTCAACTGTTACTGTCAATGCATTTTCATCTTTCATATATATCCACCTTGATTTTTTCCTCGAGCTTAAGGATTCCATCTTGGTATACTAAAGTGAGATTGAGATAGTCTAACGTTTGATTTAGGTAATCTAAGTGGATTTCAACAGCTTCACCTCTCGCTGCATATAGCAAGGTAGTTGCGTTTACATAGGAATTGAAGTAGGAATGAAAGGTTGAATTGAAAAAATCGCTACTGGTTTTATTTGCTTTTAAAACTGCATTTCTTGCCTCGCGAATTGTCATTTCCTGAAGGGATTTGAAGTGCTGCTTGCTTGGATAAAGTCCCGTCCCTGGAATGTTGCTTGTCAAGATTACATCGTTGAGTAGAATGGTTATTAATAGTAGGCTTAGCAACATGATGAATGCACTTAAGAGGATCATTTGTCCCTCTCCATCTTTTTCCACATTCATGGCTACATCCTCCAGAGGGTGAGTTTAACTAGCACTAGGTTGTAAAAATCTGAGGTGCTATCTATATCTTTAATTGGATTGTTTTTATTGATTTTATCGCTATCGTAAATAACCACGGATTCATATACTGTAACCGCGTTATCAGAAGGCTCTCCATTCCAGATTATTGCTCCCGTTGCGAGATCCCATTTTGATGTGTTTATATATATTATTTCTAAATCATAGGCTATGCCTCGATTTGAGAGCGTGGAGATGAGGAGTTTTTCAAATTCACTAAGATTCAATTTCCCCTGTAAGTTATTCTCTCGAGTCCCAGTCCAGTTTAATATGTTGCTTTTCAATGGCGAGCTGATATTCAAGGGATCTGGAGAGTAGTTAGATGTAGTTAATAAATCTTGACCAAGCATTGCTAAGTAAAACTCGATTTGCTGATTCGATGCAGAGGAGGTAAGGGGAGTTAGTGGGGTGGCTTTGGTTATGAATAGGAGTGCTGCTAGGATTAATGAAGCAGCTGCAAGTGCTTCTAAGGTGTAGAGTTGTCCAGATTCGTTTAATTTCACCATATCATCACCAATAGTATCAATCTTTCTTCCAATTCACTTGCGAGCACTACTCTCTTGGCTTGAGCAACTGTTGAGAAATCTGGTGGCGTTTTTCCAACCTTGAGCACTGCCTGTGAATTTTCTAGGTATATGCTGTCATTTAAAAATCGAAGCTCTAGGTATAGTTCGTATTTTCTATTTGCTGTTACTAGTCCAAGTTCATTTATTTTACTCTCATAGGAATTGCTTAGTGAACTATTCAACTCTCTAGCTTTTTCAAGTGAGATCAAGCCGGGGTTTTGAGGATTTACTGCAAGTCCTCTTGGGTCTTCAATTAAAAAGGCTGCTATTCTATTTGCTAGGAAATTCACATTCTCTGATTCAGATTGAAATGGAACGAAAAGTCCAGTTATGCTTTGAAAAAGAAATAAAAATGCCAGTGAGAATATGATTATTCCAGCTATGAAATCCAAGCTAATTTGAGCACAGGAGTCTAGTCTCTTAATCATTTCTTTCACTTTTGATTAATATTCTAATTTATCTTCATTATATATCAATTATTACCAATATAATTAAAATTTTTCTAATAATTTTAAAAAACTTTGAAAAAGAAATCTTTAAGCATAGAGATTTGAATAACATAAAGCAGTGGAAATGGAATTGAGATTTGGAGAGAGAGTCTTTAAACCCGAGGTTAGGAAATTATATGATATGAAAGAGGTGATTTTCGATAGAGAGTGGCTTAAAACCGCTCCTAATTTAGAGCTATATTATATGTATCGCGATCTCACGTTGAGTAAAAAGGATGAAAACGCTAGTAGGCAATATTGCTTAAGATATGATATCACCATAATCCCATCTTTCAATCTCGGCAGAGAATATGTGAAAACCGCTGGTCATTATCATCCACCTTTAAATTCAAATTTAACCTACCCCGAGCTCTATGAAGTCCTAGAGGGGAAAGCACATTATTTGCTGCAGAAGCCAGAGAAAACAGATATAAGCAGAATTCTAGACGTGGTATTGATCGAAGCTGAAGCAGGGGACAAGGTAATAATACCTCCAAATTACGGTCACATAACCATAAATCCAACTAAGAAAACCTTGAAAATG
Organism: Methanocellales archaeon; assembly: GCA_038850275.1. Classification (GTDB taxonomy): domain Archaea; phylum Halobacteriota; class JAWCLZ01; order JAWCLZ01; family JAWCLZ01; genus JAWCLZ01. The sequence continues at coordinate 72,081 of JAWCLZ010000003.1, forward strand.
GCAAACTGGGTTTCTAGGAATTTCACTTCCATCTACGATCCCTATCGAAGAATGGGAGGGGGAGCATATTTTGAATTAACAAATGGCGAATTCATAAAAAACAAAAACTATATCCAAGTTCCAGAGATTCGATTCCTAAAACCAGCGAATTTCTCTGAATTTGGCTTACAAAAAAACAAAGAGATCTATGGATTAATACGTAATCCAGAAAAACTTGAGTTTTTGAATAAACCTTCTCAATATAAAGCACTCTTTGATAGAGTATTAAGCGGCTAAAGGAAAATAAAGTCGTAGGAGATAAATGCAAGTAGGAGATAAATGCAAGTAGGAGTAATCCTAGGCTCTGGATACGATGAGTTTCTTGATGTCGGGAAAAGTTTCCAAGTTCGCACAAGCTATGGCGAAGTTGAAGCTAGGGAATTGAAGATCGGGGAGATAAAAACATTTATCCTCAATAGACATGGTAAAGAAGCTGCAACTCCAGCGAATAAGATAAATCATAAAGCTAATATTGCAGCGCTTCAGCAGCTTGGAGTTGAGCGAATAATTGCTCTCTCAACAGTGGGAAGCATGCATAGATCCATAAAAGTGGGAGACCTTGTGCTCCTAGATCAATTTATAGACTTAAGTTCTTGGTCTATAAGTTTTGAGGATAAATACTTCGATGTAAGCGAGCCTTTCTGCGAGGAATTGAGGAGCATAATATTGAAGTCAGCTAGAGCACTTGAACTTAAACTACATCCCAGAGGAACCTATATCTGCGTGCGCGGCCCGAGGTATGAAACCAAGGCGGAGATAAAGGCTTATCAAAAACTAGGGGGAGAAGTTGTTGGCATGACAATTGCACCTGAATGTACCCTTGCAAGAGAAATAAATATATGCTATGCAGCAGTTTCACTCGTTACAAATTTTGCAGCTGGCTTAGGGAAAGCAAAGTTAAGCCATCAAAAAGTTCTTGAAGTATGCTCTCAGAAGAGGAAAAATTTGGAGAAATTAATCCTTAAAGTAATCCCTGAGATACCTATGGATAAAAAATGCAAATGCAGCTAGCTTTTCTTTAAAATCCAGATATATCTCGTTAAGCTTCTATGCACACGTTGCTCTATAACTTCGAGCACTTCAAATTTAGCATTCTCAGCTAAAGATTTAATTGATCGATCAGAGACCACGACAGCGATTTTATTCTGCTTCAATACGCGATTCATCTCCAAGAGTGATTTACTATAAAGGTCTTCAATATCCCTAGCTTCAATTTTAGCTGATCTTCCATATGGTGGATCTGTGACAATGGCATCTACACAGCTATCCTTCAAGGGTAAATTGCGAGCATCGCTTATTAAGAGATAGTAACTTGCTCCATAGTAATCTAAGTTTAACTTCGCTCCTCTCACCATCTTATATTGAAAATCACCTCCAATTACCCGTGCACCTACGAGGGCTGCTTCAACTAAAATTCCACCTGCACCGCAAAAGGGATCAAGCAATAGCTCATTGCTTTTAACACCTGAGATATTAACCAATGCGCGTGCGATATGAGGCATAAGCACGCCTGGATAGAAAAAGGGCTTCAATTTTGGCTTTCGCTTTGCAAATTCCCCTCTTTTTAAAGCTGCTATAAGCTTTCCGAAGATTGCTAATTCATCTGTTAAAATCACTCTGAATATAATCTCAGGATGCTCGAGATCAACGCGATAGCCTCGCTTGTGAATTAACTCACCTAAGATATTCTCCAACCGAGGAGTGGCTTTAGATCTAGACTTCACTCTTACGCAGAAGCTTTTCGCATTTAAATTTAGATTCAATCTTTCCACTAAGTTAATGATACTTTGCTCATGCGGCTTGCACATCCCAAGGACTTCAATTATGCGATGCACCATTCCAAGGCGAGATTCGATCTCTGTTGGGTAAAAATCAACCTCAATAATTAATATCTGACCTGAAAAAGCCACTTCGCGGTATCTCACTCCAGAGGAATCTAGAAATCTAAGTACCTCTAGCCTTGGAAGTGTTTTATGTTCGCCTGAGAGCTCAAAGGCCAAGATCATATAATTTTTAGATATGCACCTTAAAATATTAATAACAGCTTGATGATCTCTAAAAACGTGTACGCACCTCCAAATCGACTTCCAAAGGTTGTTAAAGCAATAATGCTTGAGGGCGAGCGGATTTTATTTCACTTGCATCAAACTCGAGCTAAGCATCCAATAACACCTGATACTATTTATATCACCAATTTCCGAGTTATAAGATACAGCCCAAAATTACTAGGACTTAAGCATGAAACTGAGGATTATTACTACAAAGATATAGCCAATGTAAAGATCGATAAGGGCTTGATTTATTCCTCAATTTTACTTAAAGTTCGATTTCTATCCCACGATTTAATATTTGAGGATATTTCAACCAGAGACGCTGAGGAAATGTTTAGGATAATTGGGGAAATAATCAAGCAAGAAATTAAATGAGCTTAAAAATTTATTGAAAATAGTTTTTATATACTAAAAATACTTTAAATACTTCTTTACTGAAGATTTAAATACTTCTTTAATTGAGTGGAGATGAAAATATGTCCAAAGCCGAAGAGGCAAAGGCAACCATAAAGATTGAAAATGTCGTAGCTTCAACATCCATTGGACGTGAAATTGATTTAAAAGCCATAACCCAAGCCCTAGAGGGCGCTGATTACGATCCTGAGCAATTCCCAGGATTGGTTTATCGCACTAAAGACCCTAAAACAGCTGCATTGATTTTTAGATCAGGCAAGATAGTATGCACAGGTGCGAAGAGCATAGAGGATGTTGATAAGGGTCTGAAAAAAGTTTTCAAAAAAATGGAGGCAGTGGGAATACAAGTAGCTGAGACACCTGAAATCACTGTTCAAAATATAGTGGCATCGGCAGATTTAGGTTCTGAGCTGAATCTAAATGCAATTGCGATAGGACTTGGACTTGAAAACATAGAATATGAACCTGAGCAATTCCCAGGATTGGTTTATCGCATATCTGAGCCAAAAGTGGTTGTGCTGCTTTTTGGCTCTGGAAAACTAGTCGTAACTGGTGGGAAAAAACCTCAAGATGCAGGAGCAGCGGTTGAGAGAATAGTGAAAGAACTTGAGAGTCTTGCACTGCTGTAGATGATAATCCCGGAGAGCGAGCGTTCCAAAGAGCCCCTAGTGGGAGAGAAAGTGATAACTCATCCCGATATCATTAGGGCAAATGAGTGGATTTTAACTGAATACAAGCCGCCTAAGAGAGAACTCTGCATCTTCGTGCCCTGCGCCAAGGTCAAGCCTTACCACGCTAGTCCATCCCATAAGACCTATGATAAAGTGATCTTCAGCTTGCTTCCAAGGGAGAAAGTGCATATTGTGGCATTTGGAACTTGTGGTGTAACACCGAGAGAGCTTGACACCGAATATCCATTCATGCACTACAACTTCATGCTTGGCAAGTGCAATGTACCAGAAGTTAAAAAGCAATTCATAGAGATCGAGAGCCAGAGGCTCAGGAGATATCTGGAGAAAACCAGAGAAAACTATAAATATAGAATAGCATATTGCATTGGAGATTTTCGCACGGCAATGCTCAAAGCCATTGAACTCAGCGGGATCGAAGTTATAGTAGTGCCAAGAATAGAAACCCTAGAGCGATGTAAAATTGCGAACAAAACCTTTGCATATGGCAGTTTAAGTAGAAGGGAGTACCTCCAAGACTTAGCTGATGCCATTGCAGATTTATTTAAAATGGAGAGGCGAGTGGTTGAAATATCTGAGATGCCGCGTGATAACTACGACTGGTATCTACTATGAACACCTTTTACTCTCCAAAGCTGGAGCTATATATAAACATTCAGATGGAGAATGGTATTATCAAAAGGCTAATGTTCAGCAGAGCACCTATGGGCAAGGAAGCCAAAAGCAGGGTTATTGAGGACCTGAGGAGATATTTAAATGGAGAAGCGATTGATTTTTCAAAGTATAACATTTCCCTTTCAAGCTTCACTCAGTTTGAAAGAGCAGTATTGCTTGAAACTCGGAAGATACCCTTCGGCGTGACTATATGCTACTCCGAGCTTGCAAAACTCGTGGGAACAAGTGCGGTTAGAGCAGTTGGCAATGCTCTAGCTAAAAATCCAGTCCCCCTATTAATTCCATGCCATAGAGTAATTCGCAAAAATGGCTCACTAGGGGGCTATACCGCTGGAGTTAATGTGAAGCAAAAATTGCTGGAAATTGAAGGAATTAGAGGAGGATAAAATGAATAAGAGAAGAATAATTCCCTGTTTAGATACCAAGTTTGATGAAACAGGTAAACCAGTAGTGGTAAAGGGAATTGAATTTGAGAATTTGCGCTACGCAGGCAATCCAGTTGAACTTGCAGAGCTATATTCCCTTCAAGGAGCGGATGAACTCGTGTTCCTTGACATCAGTGCTTCCATTGAAAATAGAAATACAATGGTCGAGACTGTGAAAACTATTTCGAAGGTTGTATCTATTCCCTTAACAGTTGGCGGGGGAATCAAGAGTATTAGAGATATAGAGTTAATTCTAGCAGCTGGTGCAGATAAGGTTAGCATAAATACCGCTGCGGTGAAAAATCCAAATTTAATAAAGGAAGCGGCTCAGAAATTTGGAAGCCAGCGGATTGTTTCGGCCATAGATTGCAAGCGCAACTTCAAATTCGAAGCAGGTAGAAATATGATTGAACTCGAAGATGGAGGTAAAGCTTGGTACGAGGTTGTGATCTACAGTGGAAAGCAGCATACTAATATAGATGCAGTGCAATGGGCAAAGCAAGTTGAGGAATTAGGTGCTGGTGAGATTTTACTAACAAGTAAAGATAGAGATGGCACCAAACTTGGCTACGATATACCTATAACCAGAGCAATAGCGCAAGCAGTGGATATACCTGTTATTGCAAGTGGAGGTGTAGGAAAACTGGAGCACTTCTATCAAGCATTCATAAACGGTGCCAGCGCTTGCTTAGCTGCAAGTATTTTCCACTATGGAGAATATACCATAAAAGAGGTAAAAAATTATCTGCGTGAGAGGGGAATTGAAATTTAAGATCTTTTTTCAAGCCCTAGATCTACCTGCGGATTCACCATAGGTAATTGCAGTTGCAATTAAATGAGCAACTCTAAGGGGCTCTGGTATTCTACTGCGAGTTGAAGCCAGTTTCACGATTTTCTCTGCATCTTCTGGTTCAATGCCAGTGCATTGCATATAAACCGGTAGTCCCCTTGGCTGGGTTTTAACTTCATAAATCTTCCCCGCGCGCTTTATAATCGCTAGTCTCAATTTGGGTTTGCTTAGATTTTGAAGTGCTGCCTCTATCGCAGTATAATCTGGCTTGGAACGCATTACAACTATTACTGGAACTTTGACTTCTTTGAAGACTTTTTTGACATCCACAACATTAAAACCAGCTAGGGTAACTCCATTCAGCAATATCACTCTGATTTGAGGATAGTGCTTGGAATTTTTAACCATCATAATTATCTGTCTCGTGGCATCTAAGCCATCTCGCTCAACCTCGGCTTTAAGCACGCCATCTAGCCACTTGCCTCCTCTAAATATGGTTCCAATTAAAAAGACTTTTTTTGAAACAAGTGGAGAATCATCGATGCCTAAAATGCGTATCTCAGGCTTGATATGCATATCAATTGGATAAGATTATGGCTAGATTTAAAAGGATATGCATTGAAAGGATATTGAAAAGATAATAAGCATTGAAGTATAATTATTTTTGACAGGAATTATTTAACAGGAAGGTTTTTAAAATGAGAATATGGAAAGTGCACTGTATATATTTCGTGGAAGCGGAGTCTGAGAAAGAAGCTTGGCTGAAAGCTAGAGAATTCGCTGATAAGGTATCCTCCTTGGGAGAGGTGATTAAAATAGAAGATATTGAGGCAAGTGGAGTTGCCATTGCCTAGCTATTGCTTAGTTATTGCTTAGTTATTGCTTAGCTATCCCTTTGGGTTGCAGTTAAGAATTTCTTTTTAAATTCATCCAACTGCTTGCTTACCTGAGAGGCAGCGTCCCTTAAAACCTCAACTGGATCCGAGCCATCTGTTCTCACATAGAGTATTGGATCGCTTATCAATGGATGTTCAATGTCATAGGTCGCTGCTTCCACTCGTTTATCCTGAAGCAAGGCTGATTTCAGTAGATTTAAAAAGGTATGTCCTTCTCCACCGATTTCAATTTCAATTTCCCTCTCAGATTTAGATAAAACTTTTATCTCCATATTTATTTCAGCTCCTCAATTTTTCCAGATTCTCAATTTTTCAGCTTTAAATTACCGATTCTCAATTTTTCAGCTTTAAATTACCGATTCTCAATTTTTCAGCTTTAAATTACTCCCAAGCCGTAGTCTTCAGAGATCTTCCTAGTTTCAATACGCTCACACCTCGGGCAGATAAGAATATAAGTGTTATTTTTTCGCTTTAGCGAAGCTCTGCATCTAGTGCAATATGCTTTAACAACGCCGAGGTGTCTATCTGCTGTGCTAAGCCTCATTGTACGCGAGTCGATAACTTTTGCTTTCACTATATCGTTAACTGCAAATTCCTTACTGAGTTCATTCACATAAGAACTTTTCACATTTGAAATATGTATCGAGCCTTGCGCAATACTTGGTATTTCTCTATCTTCCTTACCCTTGATTCGAGCTATCTCCACAACCGCCATAGAGTTTTTTAAATCAACAATTCTCCCCACCACTACATCACCATTTTTAGGAACAGGAGGTACATTTGCGCTCGGGAGCACACTTACCACTCTATCCCTGCGGTTTATTTTGACATAGCCAATTATACTGGCAAATATACTTCCTTTTTCTTCATAAGTACCCGCACCTGCGATGAATTCTTCAGAAGTGCCTATGAAGTCCCCGGGGATTACGAATTTATTTTCCATAGTCATCGCCTTTCGAGTCTATATAGCTCCACTTCTATACGCTCGATGTCTCTTTTATGAAATTTAAACGTGCGCTTAAGAGGGAAAAGCATTCGCTTGAAATGAGTAATTCTAGCTTTACCCTGAATAAATTCTTCAATGAACTGCTTGCTCCCAGCATTATGAATTGAATACACCACCTTAGCGATTTCTAACGCTTTATTTAAGAATGGGCGATCGCTTCCCTTTTTTTGAGCGCCAAAGGGAGGATTCATCACAACTGTATCTGCACTCCCTCTCACGTGGGAAACATCGCACGCGATAAATTCCACTTCCACGTCAAGCTGCTTTGCATTTTCTCTTGCTATTCTAAGCGCATTTATATCGCTGTCTATACCTATAACTTTTTCTGCCCCAAGCAATTTTGCTCCTATAGCTAAGATCCCAGTTCCGCATCCAAGATCGTAAACCACTCCTTTTAAATCTCCCTGCATATATGCAAAATGTAAGAGCTCAGCAGCGATTGAAGCTGGTGTGAAATACTGCTCCATCTCAACTTTTGCATCTGGGAAGCCCTTTACCCTCTCCAAGAGTATTTCAAGTTGCTTTTGCTTCATTTACAAATTAAAAATCTCCACACAACTATTTGTTTATTTTCTCCTCTTCGCTAAGTCGCAGTAATATTTAAGCATGGAGCTGTGCTCAATCATCGAGGTGAAAACATAGGCTTCCTCAAGGGTTTTGCCGGCTGCAAAAGTACCATGCCCCTTAACTATAACGCCTTTATGTTCTTTCAGCGCAAGGCTCACGCTTTTCGCTAGCTCTTTAGAGCCCATGGGTCCTGAGACGATTGGTATTCTATAGAGGAAGTACTGCCCTTCAGTATCCAAGGGTTCCAAGTATTTCCTCCTAAGAAGTAGAGATTCTATGACTGCATATGGAGAATGAGCGTGTATTATCGCGAGTGCAGAAGTTTGCTTGTATATCTCGCGATGTACAATTGTTTCAGTCGATGCTATTAAGTCGAAACTGGTAGGCCTTTCAATCTCCACTTCCACTATTGAATTCTTATCAAGCTCATCTAACTTAGCGCCTGTTCTAGTTATTAAAATTTTATTTCCCACGCGAGTGCTTATGTTGCCGAAGTGGCCGCTAACTAAGCCTCTTTCCACAAGTATTTTTCCATATTTTGCTATTTCATGCCACATTTCTCAGCCTCGCTTTGAAGTTGAAGTGCTTTAAGCTTATTCAACAGCGGCACTCCTTCAGCACTCCAGCCTCGAATTTCATAGTATTCTCTCAATGCGAGTTCAAATTCTTTTCTACTCAATCCATCGCTGAAGAATCTCTCAGGCAATTTATCATCTTTACACGTGAAACCTTCTCGAATATTAAAAAGCCGCTCCAGATTCCAAATTCTCTCCCCAGTTGTAAGTAAATCTTGAGAGGTTATTTCCTCTCCAACTGCAGCGCTCAAAAGGTCAGCATATTCCTCTTCAGTTAATGCTAGAGATGAAAATCTGCAGAGTATTAGAGAATCAACTGCAGCTGATAAATTCTGAATCAGCGCCACTAGCGCGGGCTTTCCAGTGAAGGTATTGCGATCTATGAGCTTTGGCTTGCCGAGGATTTCCATAGCAACCATATAAGCTCGAAGATGGCAAGCACCACGGTTGGAAGTGGCATATGCAAGTGCCTGTCCACATAAACCTCTAGGGTCATAAGCAGGTATCTCAAGTGCTTTAACAGTCATGCTTGCCTCGGGTTTCTCTTTTGCTCTGCAATAGGCAAGGGATCCTTCGCTCAACATTTCTCCAACTCCTTTTTTCTCAGCCACTTTTTTCACGAGTTCCCCAAGATTTTTAATCTCGCTGTTATTCAACTCGGCATAGCTCGCTAATGTTGCTCCAGTGGAAATTGTATCAATTCCATAGTCATTGCAGAGTTCATTCACTTCTATGATTTTTCTTATATCATGATTATTGAGATTGGCGCCAAATGCCCAAATTGTTTCATATTCAGGTATAGAGAGATTTGAATTCTTAATAACTCTTTTACAGCCAATTGCACATTTAGCGCATGATTTTCTTTCAAGTTCAAAGTTCTCCTTGATATATTCACCTGATATTTCTTCAGCGCGTGTGAACCCTCTTTCGCGGAAGTTATTAGCAGGTAGAATTCGCATGTGATTCATTAAATTCACAAGTGCTGGGGTGCCGTATTCAGCTAGACCCTTGGTTAATGCTTGACTCGCCTTGATTAAGCGTAGCGCTTGGGCTTCAGCGTGGCGGTATTTCTTTTCATTCATAGGTTTTAAAGATAAATCTATTGAGCTATTCACAATTATTGCTTTAAGTTTTTTAGACCCCATAACCGCACCTAAGCCTCCTCTCCCGCAAGCGTGGTTTCCATCGTTGATTATATTAGCAAGTTTGATCAACTTTTCCCCTGCTCTACCAATGCAGGCAACTCGACCTTTTTTCGATAAAATATTAATAGTTTCTTTAACATTTAGCCCCCAGAGTTTGCTTCCATCTTTTATATCTATATCTTCATTGTGAATCTCAATATAAACTGGTGAATCTGCCATTCCTTTGAATATCAATGAGGCATAGCCACAGTGCTTTAATTCTACGCCGAAGAAGCCCCCCGCACTGGAGTCAAAAATCGTATTGGTGAGTGGGGATTTTGAAATCACAGCGTGCCTACCTGACATGGGTGCTATACCTGTTAACGGGCCAACTGTGAAGATGATTGCATTTTCAGCTGAAAGTGGATCTATAGCTGGTGGTATGGAATCAAATAATAGCTTCACCCCTAGCCCTCGCCCGCCTAGGTAGTTTTTAGCGAGTTTTTTATCTAGATTTTTTACCTTGATTTTCCCATTGCTTAAATCTATATCTGCAATTTTAGCTTCCCACATTACTTCATCATATATTCAATTCTTCTTTTAACATTTCTCTATAAAATAGATGTGAATCTAGCGCAAAAATAATATTTTCAAAAGATATATTAGTGAATGTAAACTATTTCTCTGAAATATTCTTAAATTATCCTTATTTTTAGAAAGATTTAAATAGAAAAAGAGATAATATATTCACGTGTTCACTAAAACGGCGTTGGGGATGGATGTGCAGTACAGGATAACGGCATATGGGGATGGATGATTGTGCGTGGAGAGTAAGAGTAAGATGAAGATCCAGCTCCAGATCGAGGATGAAAGCGGTGAAAAAACCAAGATAATAACCTCCAGCAGTAAAATAGCCAAGAAAATTATTGAAGCCCTCGAAGCAATGGAGATCGGATCTTCATCGAAACCACTCTCCAAACCCGCTCCTATTTTTTCTAGAAAACGCATGTTAACGCCTGAGATAAAAGAACTTACAAAAGAAACCCTCACTTTAAAAGAGCGATTGCAGGGATTCATCAAATATGAATATCCTAGAGTCTGGTTTAAATCCCTAGATTTGAAAAAGAGCTTTGAGGAAACTTTTGATACCCAGATAAGTTTAAGTACAATCTCAGAATACCTCGCAAGGATGCATCGAGAAGGCTTGTTGGAGAGAAGAGGAAATCGAACTCAATGGGAGTATAAACTAGTGGAGAAAAACCAAGAGGCGAGGATTACTCAAGCAACGCAGTGAATGAATAAAAGCGTGAATCTTTTTTCACCTATTCATAAGATTTCAAAGGCTGCTTCAAAGGCTGCTTCGACTTAATCCCAGAATAACTAAGCTTGAGCGACTGAGAATTTGAGAAGTCCATATCCCAATGGATAAAGTCCATATCCAAAGAATAATAAGACATTATCAATATGTTAAAGGTGGGAATATGAGAGAGGCATTGCTTTATGAAAAACTAGGAGATGGGAGGGTTAAATGCCACTTATGCAATCACTACTGCACAATCTCACCTGGGAAACGCGGTATATGCGCGGTTAGAGAAAATAGAGATGGCACGTTGTATTCCCTTGTGTATGGCAAAGTTATTGCAGCGCATATAGATCCAATTGAGAAAAAACCCCTCTTCCATTTTTATCCAGGCTCTAAATCTTATTCCATTGCAACTGTTGGGTGTAACTTCAAATGTGACCACTGCCAGAACTATGAGATATCTCAATATCCAAAGGAATACTATCCTGATATCCCAGGAGTTGAGATGACGCCTGAGCAAGTAGTTAAGGAGGCAAAGAGAGCTCGCTGCATAAGCATATCCTATACTTATACTGAGCCAACGGTTTTCTTCGAATTTGCATATGACTGCGCTAAGCTCGCGCGCGAAAATGGAATTAAAAATGTTTTCGTCAGCAATGGATACACAAGCCCTGAGGCAACTAAGCTCATTGCGCCTTACTTAGATGCAAATAACATCGATTTAAAAGGGGATGAGGATTTCTATAGAAAGGTTTCAGGGGCAAGGCTTCAGCCTGTGCTTGATACAATTAAATTGATGAAAGAACTTGGAGTTTGGGTTGAGGTAACCACGCTTGTAATTCCAAATTACAATGACTCCGAGGATTTTTTGCGATGGGCAGCTGAATTCATTAAATCCATAGATCCCTCGATTCCATGGCACGTGACTCAATTCTATCCAACTTATAAATTACTTGATCAGCCTAGAACGCCTATTAGCACGCTCAGGAAAGCGAGGGAAATAGGTTTAAAAGTAGGGCTAGAGTATGTCTATGAAGGCAATGTGCCTGGAGAGGGAGGGGAGAATACTTATTGCCATAACTGCGGGGAATTGCTCATTGAGCGATTTGGATATCTTTTAACCAAGATAAGGATGAAGCACTCCACGTGCATTAAATGCGGCGCGAAGATAGCTGGCGTGGGGATGCCTTAAGATCAATGGTTAGTTTTAAAAATGGCACTCCCAAGCTGGGCAGCCGCCTGAGTACTCTGACGCAGCGCTTACGTGCTCTTCGCCAGGGATTGAGCCTATGTATAATACTTGAGTTTTTTTACTTCCATATCTATAAACAGTTATTCCCTTGCATCGCAGTTTATAAGCGAGCATGAAAACCTCGCGCACATCCTCTATGGTTGCATCGTGGGGGAGATTCACAGTTTTAGCAACGGCGTTATCCACGTATTTTTGAAATGCAGCTTGCATTTTAACGTGCCACTCAGGGGCTATATCTAGAGCTGTGACGAATATTCTGCGAATATCCAATGGAATGCTCTCGATCTGCTGAATGCTTCCTCTTTTAGCGACCTCCAGCATTAATTCTTCGCTATAGAATCCTCTTTTCATCGCTATTTCTTCGAAATATGGATTCACTTCAATTAAGCGAGTGCCCTCCATTACATCGCGTATGTATGAAACTGCAAATAGAGGCTCAATCCCACTGCTTGCACCTGCGATTATTGAAATTGTACCAGTGGGTGCAATGGTTGTAAGCGTTGCATTTCTAATTGCAGTGTATCCCTTTTTATCCCAGATGCTGCCCTTAAAATTTGGGAAAGAGCCTCTCTCCTCAGCGATTTCAATGGATTTTTTAATTGCCTCCTCGCTTATGAATTTCATTATTTTCTCCGCTATCTCAATGGCTTCATTTGAATCATATGGTACCTTAAGTTGAATCAGCATATCAGCAAACCCCATTACCCCCAAGCCGATCTTTCTATTTGCCTTGGTAATTTGCTCGATCTCTGGCATTGGGAATTTATTTGCATCTATCACATTATCCAAAAAATGTACCCCTAGTCTAACTATTCTACGGAGTTTCTCCCAGTCTATCTCTCCATTTCTAACCATCTTAGCAAGATTAATGGAGCCTAAATTGCAGGATTCATATGGCAATAGGGGTAATTCACCGCATGGATTAGTGCTTTCAATCTCACCAAGCTGTGGGGTTGGATTATGGCGATTAATTTCATCGAGGAATATAATTCCTGGGTCGCCAGTTCGCCAAGCCATTGTTATGATTAAGTCAAAAACATCTCTAGCGCTTAGTTTTTTAACAACTTGTTTATTCCTTGGGTTTATCAATTCATATTCCTTGTTCTTTTCAACTGCTTGCATGAAGCTATCAGTTACTCCCACTGAGAGGTTGAAGTTGCTTAGTGCTCTTTCATCTTGCTTTGCAGCTATGAACTCCAAGATATCTGGGTGGTCAACGCGAAGCACGCCCATATTCGCTCCTCTTCTCCTCCCACCTTGCTTTACCACTTCAGTTGCCACGTCGAATACTCGCATGAATGAAACAGGTCCAGAGGCAACTCCCATTGTTGAGCCAACTATATCTCCCTTAGGCCTTAGTTTAGAGAATGAGAAACCAGTTCCTCCCCCTGATTTATGGATTAATGCCATGTATTTAACTGCATCAAATATGGCATCCAAGGAATCTTCCACTGGAAGTACAAAGCAAGCTGAAAGCTGCCCTATTTGAGTACCAGCATTCATTAGCGTTGGGGAGTTAGGTAGAAATTCAAGGTTCACCATTGCACGATAGAATTGCTCCCTAGTTTCTTCAACTTCATCTTTACTTCGATATTTTAAATCAACCTCTGCAATTGCCCTTGCTACTCTCGCGAACATTCCACTAGTGCTCTCTATTATTTTACCAGTTTCATCCCTCAATAGATAGCGCTGCTTGAGCACTCTAACTGCATTTACCGATAATTTAAGTTCATCAACTACTCCTAAAAATTGCTTTATTCTTCGAATTTCAGCTCTCTTCTTACGATAGAGTATATAAGCCTTGGCTGCATCTGCATATCCATGTTTTATCAATGTTTTTTCCACCAAATCTTGAACATCTTCAACATTAGGTATGGCTTCTGGAAAATGCTCATCCAAAGTGGAAACAACTTCCCTAGCGAGGCGCTCTGCTGCTTCCCGGTCAGGCTTGTTGATCGCTACGGTTGCCTTATAGATTGCATTTGCAATTTTTTCTATTTCAAATGGAACAATTTTTCCATCGCGTTTCCGAATTTTAACAGGCATTAATTCCTATATCACTTGTTTGCGTGATATATTTTTCTGCATTAAATTGGGGAAATTATCCTTCTGAAATTAGAGAGAATTTTACGCTCATAAACTTCCACATTCAGTTTTCCATTTAAAAAAAGCTCATCAGTGGTGTAGAAGAGCTTGACACATTCCCAGATCAAGTTGAAATCCTGTTTTAATTTATTTGCATATTTCATCAATTCACTTGCTGGCTTTGGATCTATAAGTTTTTTCATCAATTTCACTTCCTTTGCAACAGGTACTTTTTTAACTCCGCTGAATGGATTTAGATATTTATTCAATGCATAGTCTATGAAGTAAGATTTCAAGCTGCATTCCTCGCATTTGCTTGAAATACCGTGTGGGCAGATGCATAGCTTTGGCAAGCCATAGCTGTTACTCAAGCGCTTTTCAAGCATGAGATCTAAACCAGCGAGGGCAAGAGCTTTCCACCTCAGCTCTAGCGGTATTGCCTCGATTTGCTCAAAAAGCGCTTTAAATGTCAAATTGCAATGCTGTTTAACCATTTCTGCTTCTTCTTCAGCCAACTTTTTTTCACGCATTCTCCTTTCAATATGACTATGAAGCTGGTCATAGACTAATGCAAGTGCATCTTTATAAGTACGTGCGTACCACTCCTTCCCCCCTCTGGTTTTACGTGATATTTCAAGGAATTCCTTTTCCAGTAGCCTTGAGATTATATATCGAACTGTGCCATAGGATATGCCAAGCCTGCTTTGAATTTCCTTACAGCATTTAAGCTCAAAGCTCGCTTGCTCAAGAATGCTTTCATATTGAAAGGGTTTTATCTCACTCCTCCCGCTGTAAATTTCGTATATGAAATGGGCAAGCTCCATAAAATCCATTTATTCACCTTAGCTGCCCATAGATTGGGTTTATTTCTTCATATTGAATACTATGGTTTTTATAGTGGTCATTTCATCTATGCTATAGCCCAGGCCCTCTCTCCCAACTCCAGATTCTTTAACCCCTCCAAAGGGGAAGTTGCCTACTCCATGTGCAGGTGCATCATTAATAGTTATTTCCCCAACTTGCAAGGATTTAGCAGCTTGCCAAGCGTGGAATAAATTTGAAGTAAATATTGCGCTATCTAAGCCATATTTAGATTGATTTGCTATTTCAATTGCTTCATCTAAATCTTTGACTCTTATAATTGTAAGCACAGGCCCAAATGTTTCCTCCCATGTTATATCAGCATTTAATGGCACGTGGTCTAGAATGGTTGGATGGTAATAGTTTTTCTCAAAATTGCCTCCTGCTAAAAGTTTAGCCCCTTTTGCTATGGCATCTTTTACCAAGCGATCCACTTTTTTAACTGCAACTTCATTTGTAAGTGGACCTATTCTCGTCTCTCTATCTCTAGGGTCACCTATCTTCCATTCCTCAATTTCTTTTAAAGCTTTAGCTACAAATAGGTCTGCTATTTTCTCACATACCAAAACTCTGCTTATGGCATCACATCTTTGTCCTGAGTTTTTAAGCGCGCCCTCAACGCATTTTTTAACAGCTAGGTCTAAATCCGCGTCTTCTAAAACAATAGCTGCTGCTTTGCCCCCAAGTTCTAAGTGGCGCTTCTTCATTCCAGCTAAACTTGCGATTCTCTTTCCAACTTCAGTGCTGCCTGTGAAGGAGATCATGTTGATTTTTTCATGTTTAATAAGCAAATCACCTATTTCCCCGCCGCCTCCCACTACCACGTTCAAGCATCCTTCTTTCACTCCTGCTTCTTCGAGTATTCGAGTGAATAATAGCAGGGTTATGGGTGTATCGGTGGAGGGCTTGGCAACTACTGTGTTGCCACTGGCTAAAGCTGGAATTATCTTAGCAGCTGCTATGTAAAGCGGGTAGTTGAATGGCGCTATAGCTGCTACAACTCCAAGGGGTTCTCTTATTACTATTGCGAATTTGCCAATTGTATCTTTAACAAATTCTCCAGGTATATATTCCCCTGCAATTTTCCTCACTTCTTCCATCGCTAGCTCTAAGCGCTCAGCAGTTGCAATTACTTCACTCTCAGCTGCTCTTAATGGCTTGCCTAGTTCAACAACTATAGTTGAGGCAATTTCGGCTTTATGTTTCAATAATAGCTCACGAGCTCTTTGAAAGATTTCCAGTTTTTCTATCACTGGTATATCTCTACTTTTTTTCCTATTTTCATGGGCTGCATTTATCGCTGCTTCTATCTCTCTCTTACTTGCTTTTGCTACCCTTGCAAATATGCTATTATCAATTGGGGTATCCACCTCGATGGTTTCACCTGTGAAAATCCACTTTCCATTGATGTATATTTTAAACTTAGGAAGACCGTCGTGGTCGATTTCATATATAGGTCTGAAGAAATCCCCAAGTTCTATTTTTGGCTTCTCTCTCATTGCTCATCACTTCCTCCTAACCTATGTTTATCTCTACATTGAAAAAGCTATGCCAAGGCTTTTTCAGGACTTAATTGAATATGCTCTTTTTTAAGAGCTTCAGAGATTGCTTTCCCCAAGAGAAGTATTGCTTTTTTATGCTGTTTTCGACTTTTATGCACGTGCATTGGATTAACATTTAAAGCATTGTATTTACTAAGGTCGCAGGCTATTTGATTTTGCTCTAGAAATTCCTTTACTTGATATAAAGCTAGATGGATTTTAATTAATTCAAGCTTATTCATCAATCAAACTATTATCAATTTAAAGTTATATATTTTTTGATAGTTATCAAAAAAATGATAACTTATTCGATACATTGCTCGAGCAATCCAGTTGGCTTTAGTCTAGCAAGCATCTCTTCATATTTCTTCTTGTCCCCAAGCATGTCGTTCAAAAGCCTTTCTTGAGCATGAGTGCCTTTTTTCACTCTAACCTCAACTTCTTTGCCAAGCTTTTTCTCCAATGCATATTTAATAACTACCCCAATCAACCCGCCCATGGGGCAAAAAGGTGAAGTTGGTTTGAACTCGATTCTAGCTTTATCACCCTCTAAAGAGATATCCTCAGCTTCCACGATTTTCAAATCGAGAACCGACATGGGATGCTCTGGGTCGTAGACTTTTTTAAGAATATCTAGAATTTCCTTTTTATCCATTTTTAAGCCTCTAATTTACTTCTCCTCTAAATATATTTATATCTTTCAAATAATTTGTTCGTATATTTACGAACATTCGATTAATATCGAATAATTTTATATATTCTTTTTGCTTTTATATTTTACTATGGAAATATTCGCCACCAAAAAAGGAATAATAGCAGTTAAAAATCCAGTTCGAATTCAAATTTTAGAGGCACTTCAAAAATCCGATTGCACATTCGAAGAACTCGTAGAGTGCGTTCAAAAAGCCAAGTCAACGGTTTCAGTACATCTTGAAAAAATGCAGAAAGATGGATTAATAAGCTCCAGCTTAGATAAGAAAGACAAACGCAAGAAGATCTATCGCTGCATCGCAACCTATATTGGCACGACAACTGCAAGTAAATATGAACTTACTGAACAGATAAAAGAAGATATTCGCTTAAATGTAAGCGAAATGAATCGCTTTTTAAATGCAATTCGAGAATTAAAAACTGGAGATCATATTTGCTTTCTCTATGAAACAGAGGAGGAAAGAAATAAAGCACTTGTGCCCTACTTCGAAGAAGCTCTGAATAAAAATGAGCAATGCCTCTACATTACTTTTGGTGAACAAGCTAAAGCAAAAAAAGTCCTAGACTTGAACTCGAAGCGGCTTGATGTAATTATCCAAAAAAATTTCAATCCCGAGAACTTGCTAGCCTTAATAAAAAGAGAATTAGAATTAGCACTTGACAAGGGATATAGTGGACTGAGGATAGCTGTTGAAGTAGCTGAAAATAATTTAAATAAACTTCTTGAATATGAATCCAAGCTCAACCTCTATCTCCCGAGTTCAAAAGCACTCTTGATTTGCCAATATAGTAGAAATAAATTCCCCCCACAAGTGCTCTTGGAAATCCTCAAGATGCATGCATTTGTTATTGCAATGGACACCATATGCCGAAATTTCTACTACATACCTTCAAAAGGTGGAGAAGAAGAACTAAATAACTATCTTTTTAACCTAATGGAAATCGAAAAACTCCATAATCAAAAGCCATTTAACTATATGCGCTCTTTATTCCGAGCAATGCGCTACATAACTCAAGCAATAGGGATAGATATAAAGCCAGTGCTTAAGCTCACCGGACGGGAAGTAGGCAGAGAACTCGCTGGATTAATGCATGCTACCGAGCCCATTGCTTTAATAAAAGAGATCGCAAGTTTCTGGGAATCGAATAAAATGGGGAAGCTCACCATACTTAAATCACAGCCTCCCATTGAGATTATAATTGAAAATTGCTATGAATGCGGTGGAATGCCCAACGTTGGCACTACGCTTTGCGCACTAGATGAAGGACTTATAAGTGCAATCCTAGATGAGAAACTAGGTGTTAAAAGCACTGTAAGGGAAAAAGAATGCTGGGGAACTGGATATAACCACTGTCGCTTCACAATCGAATGGTAGGGAAAATTATTTTTGCTAGTGAAATAATTAAGAAATAGATGCAGCCAGAGACAACAAGGGTAATTATAGTACTAGGTTTTCTATTTGCAGTACTTGCTATTTCTATTCTAAAGATGGAGACCTTAGTGAGAGCCATTTTAAAGCGTTTTTAGCAATTTTTTAGTGATTGCAAATCAAAAAAGCTAAGTATATATCATACAAGCATTATCTGCGGGTGGAATAAATTATGCAGGATAAAACAGCAATAACCTTGAAGAGTCTTGAAGCAATAGAGGCCATAGCAGTCATAGGATATATATACTATGTACTCACTGGGAGATATGCATTTGCACTCATCGCTCCCAAAACAGCGATATTTCAAGTCTTCCTAGGTATATTTTTCATCATATTCATCATAGGAATAATCAATTTATTATATCGCTGGACACTTCCACTCCATGGAAGTGGATTTTCAAAAATTCTAACTAGCTTTCTACGCTGGTTCAAAAACAATATATTAAGCTGGAAAATTTTTTTAATACTCGAAGCACTTGTGATTCAAGGTTTTCTGCAGAGCAGAGTATTCAAGCAGAGTAAGCTCCGTTGGTTTATGCACATGACACTTGCCTGGGGCTGCTTGATTTTCCTAGTGCTCTATATAATTGATATTAAAGAGATAATTGAAAAACTTCCACTTGGAGGCGTGCTTACCCAAGCGATTGATGTCACGATTATACTCATCTTTTTACTCACAATTATAGGTGCATTAACAGCAATTGTTAAAAACTGGAATAGATCGCCTGAGATCATGGTTATATTGATAATAGCTGGGATAACAATGTGGTACATAATCTCCCAAGGTGAAGCTACTTTTAATTATCTATATAGCACTGGTCTATTCATCTATGAAAAATTACTTTACAATTTAGCAGCTGTATTGGTTTTCATTGGATTAACCATAGTATTCATTCGCAGGCGATCAAAGGAAGTTAAGCCCCTCACCGACTTCAAAATAGATATAAGACCAATTATATTAATCACAATATTATCTGCAACTGGCTTCGCTGGCTTCTATCTTCAATATATCTCAACACTTGCTCACGAGATAGTTATACACGTGCACTTCATCACCACCTTCGGGGTAATAGCCTACTTCCCATTCAGCAAATTCCTACATATAGCCACTGCAAAACTAAGCTATATCCTAAATGCAGTGGAGGTGCATCATTAATGCAAGCTAAATTCCAGCCCAAGAATTTAAGCTTCAAGCAAATGATCGAAGTCGACGCTTGCATGCGCTGCAATGAATGCTTGAAATTCTGCCCAGTTGTGGATATATATGGAAATGAAGTTAGCCCAAAAGGTAAAATCCACTTCTTCCGAGAGTTGATTAAGTCCAATGATTTAATTGCAAAATTGCTAGGCAGAGGGAAAAATGTAACCGAGGAGGAGGTCAATAAATATACTCAGAATTTATACATCTGCACCTCTTGCTTGCAATGCAGAGAAGTTTGCGAAGCAGGTATAAATACCGTTCCAATGTGGGAAGCAATGCGAGCGGATTTAGTTGAGAGAGGCAACGGCCCAATGCCCGCGCATAGAGCAATAAGAGAGAGAGTGGAGAAATTAGGTAATCCCTATAATGAGCCACCAGAGAAGCGCCTTGCTTGGATTCAGCCTGGGATGAAAATTGCTGAGAAAGCGGATTTGCTTTTCTTCGTTGGCTGCACCTCTGCACTTAGAATGACGATGCTTGCTCAAGCAGTGACTAAGATATTAAACCACGCTGGGATCGAATTCACCTACTTAGGCAAAGACGAACTATGCTGTGGATCACCCCTCCTTCGAACTGGGCAGAGGGAAACAGCTTATAGAGTTATAAGGAAGAATGTAGAGCTCATAAAGCAAAAAGGCGTTAAAAAAATAGTGGCTGCGTGTGCTGGCTGCGCGAACACTTCTAAAAATGACTGGCCAAAAGTAGTGGGAAAACTGCCATTTGAAGTGCAGCATATCTCAGAGTTCCTCCTAGAGTTAGTGGAGGAGGGTAGGATAAAGTTTAATAAAGCACTTGATTTAAAGGTCACCTATCACGACCCATGCCACATAGGAAGGCATATGAAGCTATATGAAGAACCGAGAAAGGCAATTGAGAGCATTCCTGGAGTTAAAATTGTAGAGATGAAGCGCAATCGAGAAATGGCAATGTGCTGCGGCGCAGGAGGTGGCTTTAGATCTGCTTTTTCCAACGATGCAATAGCAATTGCAAGCAAGAGAGTTAAGCAAGCTCAAGAGGAAACCCAGACTAACATGATGATTACCTCCTGTCCATTCTGCCGCTTGAATTTAAATGATGGGGCGAAGAGCATAGGTGCAGACCTCAAGGTAATAAATATAGAGGAGTTATATACCCGCGCCCTTGGATTATGAAGAAGGAATTTTATGAGAATTTCTCAAGCAAGTAGGAAAACAAATGAAACTCAAGTTAAAATAAAGCTAAACCTCGATGGAACTGGGTTAGTGGAAATTGAGACAGGAGTTAACTTTTTTGATAATCTATTGAAAGCCTTAGCCACTACCGCTGGATTCGACTTAGAAGTGAAGGTAAAGGGAGACTTAGAAACTGGAGATCACCATATAGTTGAAGATACAGCAATTGTACTGGGAGAGGCATTTTCAAGAGCAATTGAAAAATCAATTGATGAAAATAACATAGGCTTTGCCATAGTTCCAGTTGAGGATTCAATTGCAACTGCAGCAGTGAGCCTCGATAAACCATATTTTACAATGGAGTTTGAATTCAAGGGAGAGAAAATCGAGGATATGCAAACTGAGAATATATCCCACTTCCTTGAAACTTTCGCGTATAATGCAAGGCTAACTCTACATATCAATGCCAAGGGAAAGAGAGATAGCTACATTGCTCTAGCAATATTCAAAGCCCTTGGAATAGCGTTAAAAGGAGCTTGCAAAACTATTAGATAATTTTTTATTTCCACCCATCTTTATACTCCTTGGTGTATTTTATGGATTGGAAAAAATATAGTGAAGATTTAAACAAGCATTTGCACTTGAATAGCTATCCCATTGGCATGCGCCTATATGAGCGTGCAAATGAGGTGCCAACGATGGTGAAGATGCAGCCCCAGAAAGTAAACATTTGCCAGCTTGCAACCATAGCTAGATTATACAACTGGGCAGTTGGAAGCTTAAATAAAAATATGATCTGCGCTCTAGGCGCAGCTTGCTTGGGAATGATCACCACTCCTAAGCGAATTATGGAGGGAGAGATAAACTGCGGGGTTTATCAAAAAGACCTACCTGCTGCTAAGAAAATGCAAGAAGCACTTCCCAAACTTGGGAAGAAGCAATATGAAGCAGTTATGTTTTCATCTCTAGAGCGCATTCCAGTGGATCCTGAGGTAATTGTGATCTATGGTAATCCAGCTCAAATCCTACGCTTGGTACAAGCTGCTCTTTACCACGAAGGCGGCAAGTTCGATTCAAGCACAGTTGGAGACGCTGGGCTCTGCAATACCATTGCAAGAGTGCTGCTAACTAAAAAGCCAGCAATGGATCTCCCTTGCTATGGAGAGCGGAGATTTGCAGCGGTTCAAGACCATGAAACTTTATTTGCATATCCAGCTGAATATAGCCAGAGAATAATAGAGGGCCTTGAGGGCACGCATAAAGGAGGAGTGCGCTATCCAATTCCAGTGCAGCTTGACTGGTCACCGAAGATGCCAAAAGGCTTCGTGTTAATGGACGAAGATCTAGAGTAGAATCTGAATAAATTGTTCTCGAATGAAGAATAAAAGCGGGATTGAAAAATCAGCTTTAATAGCTGTTACCCTTTCATCATTTCTAACCCCATTTGCAGTTTCATCAGTCAATGTTGCCCTCCCAACTATTGGGAGGGAGTTTGCAATGGACGCTATCTCTTTAAACTGGGTTGCAACTGCCTATCTCTTAACCTCAGCCATTTTTTTAGTTCCAATTGGAAGACTAGCTGATATAAAGGGGAGGAAAAAGCTCTTTATCCTTGGCACATTCATATTCACCATTACCTCTTTCTTCTTAGCAATTTCAAACTCAGGAGCAATGGTGATACTCTTAAGAGCTATACAAGGAATGGGAGGTGCAATGATATTTGGCACTGGAGTGGCAATTTTGACCTCCATATTCCCAGTTGGGGAAAGGGGGAAGATGCTTGGGATAAATGTTGCCGCGGTTTACATTGGACTTTCAACTGGGCCATTTATAGGTGGATTCTTCACTCAGCAACTTGGATGGAGGAGCATTTTTTATTTAAACATACCACTAGGCTTCTTGATAATTGCCTTCAGCGCCTTGAGATTAAAAGGAGAGTGGGCTGAGGCAAAGGGAGAGGAATTTGACCTTGCTGGTTCTATGATCTATTGCTTTATGCTTCTCTCAATAATGTATGGATTCTCCCTCTTACCCGCAATTTCAGGTGCTTGGCTGATATTAATGGGCGCACTTGGAATGCTGTTCTTCATCCTATGGGAAATGAGAGTAAAAAATCCAGTTTTGAATCTCAATCTCTTTAGAGATAACACAGTATTTGCTTTCTCTAACTTAGCTGCTTTAATTAACTACAGTGCAACCTTTGCAGTTAGCTTTCTATTAAGCCTCTACCTACAATATATAAAAGGCCTTAATCCACAGGACGCAGGAGTGATTTTAGTTTCCCAGCCTGCTGTACAAGCTATTTTTTCACCACTTGCAGGTAGACTCTCAGATAAAATTGAGCCTAGAATAGTTGCCTCATCTGGAATGGCATTAACAGCTATTGGACTTTTTCTATTCACATTCTTAAGTAAGGAGACAGCTCTTGAGTATATCATAGCTAGCTTGATTTTACTTGGCTTTGGCTTTGCTCTATTCTCAAGTCCAAATACAAATGCAGTTATGAGCTCCGTGGATAAAAGATTTTATGGCATAGCAAGTGCCACACTTGGCACAATGCGATTAACCGGTCAAATGCTTAGCATGGGGATAGCCATGCTTATCTTCGCCATTTACATTGGAAAAGTGGAGATAAATCCTGCAATTTATCCAAATTTAATGAGAAGCACTCAAGTTGCATTTGGAATATTCTCAGCGCTATGCTTCGCAGGGATATTTGCATCCCTCGCTAGGGGGAAATTGAGAGAGAAATAGAAAATAAGAAAGAGATAAAAATAGAGATAAAATAGAATTAGAGATAATGGTTAAAGATAAATTGGTTAAAGATAAATTAGAACGCATAGGAGTTTCCATACCCGCTAATTTACTCAATCGCTTTGACGATATCATTGCAAAGCGCGGCTATTCCTCGAGATCCGAAGGCATAAGAGATGCTATTCGCAACTATATCATTGACTATGAATGGATGAGTGAGGAAAAAGGCGAGAAAGTTGGAATAATAACCTTGATCTACGATCACCATCAACGCGGGTTGGTGAATACTCTTTTAGAAATGGAGCATGAGCATAATGAGCTCATTGAGAGCTCGCTTCATAAGCATTTAGATGAAGAAAACTGCCTTGAGGTAATAGTGGTAAGGGGAGACGCGGAGGAGGTTAAAGACCTAACTGAGAAAATCATGGCACTGCGTGGAGTTAAGCACGTTAAACTAACTACTACCTCGCCTGGGAAAGGATTATAGCATGCTTAAAAAGCCAGAGTTACTAGCTCCAGCTGGGAATTTCGAGGCTTTAAAAGCAGCTGTGGAAAACGGCGCTGATGCTGTTTACCTCGGGGGAAAGAATTTCAATGCCAGGCAGTATGCTGAGAACTTCACCTTAGAGGAACTTGAGAGAGCAATTGATTATGCGCATCTCCGGGGAGTTAAGGTCTATGTTACCGTTAATACTTTGATTAAGAATCAAGAGTTTGAGGAAGTGATGAATTTTTTGAAGGCAATTTATGAAATGGGCGCTGATGCAGTAATTCTGCAAGACCTAGGATTGATTTCATTGATCAAGAAGATCAATTTACCCTTGGAATATCACGCTAGCACTCAAATGACCATCCATAATGCTGAGGGAGCAAGATTACTCGAGCAACTTGGATTCAAGCGAGTTATTCTCGCTAGAGAGCTATCACTTGAGGAGATAAAGGAGATTAAAAAGCAAGTTAATATCGAGCTCGAGTGCTTCGTGCACGGCGCACTTTGTTTTTCATACTCAGGTCAGTGCTTGATGAGCAGCTTAATAGGCGGTAGAAGTGCCAATCGAGGGAGATGTGCTCAGCCCTGTCGAAAGCGCTATGCCCTGCTAAATAGCAAAGGAGGGGTTCTATGTTGTAAATATCTCTTGAGCACTAGAGATCTGAATACTCTTGAGCATATTAAAGATTTAATTAACGTGGGCATAGCTGGATTTAAAATTGAGGGAAGGATGCGGCGAGCGGAATATGTTGCAATAGTAACTAGAGCATATCGCAATGCAATTGATTACCTTTCAACAAGCGAGATGGAAGAGAAAAAGGTAAGGCAGATCTTCAATAGAGGCTTCACAACAGGCTATTTCTACGGGAAACAAGGGAGGGAAATGATGAGCTATGACTCCCCTGATAATAGAGGCATTGAGATTGGTAGGGTCTTGAGTTACGATGGAAAAACAGCTGAAATTCTACTGGAAGATATCCTGAGGAGAGGAGATGGCATTGAGATCGATGGAAGGGGGTCTAGGATAACTCACTTGGAAGTTGGAGGTAGAAAAGTTGAGATCGCGAGACCAGGGGAAATAGCTAGGGTGAGAATAAAGGGAGAAGTTGAAAAAGGCAGCAGGGTATTCAAAACATTAGACGCAGCGCTCATCAAAGAAGCTAGGAGTACTTATGAAGGGTTTAATAGAAAAGTGTTAGTTGATATTAAAGCAAGTCTAAAAATAGGCAAACCATTCACTCTACTCCTAGAGGATGAAGATGGAAACATAGTAGTTGAGGCAAGTGATTGCATTGCACAGAGTGCTGTTAAACATCCCCTAACCAAGGATGTTTTAATTAAACAGTTGAATCGCTTCAGCGAGACTCCTTTTTCACCACGCAATTTCTCAATCGATTTAGATGAGGGCGCGTTCATAGCATTTAGCGTGATAACAAATACTAGGCGTCGTGCAATTGAAGCTCTAGAGGAGAAGCGAATAATTCGAGGGAAGAGAAAATCCATTGAAATTCAATTGAGAGATGAAAGCACAGCAGTTAGAGCTAAGGAGAAACCTATTCTCGCTGTTAATGCCTTTTCACTGGAGTCATTGAAGAGTGCAATTAAAGGTGGAGCAGATTTGATATATCTACATCATAGTCTATGCGATGGAGCAATTGAGCACTGTAGAAAAAGCGGGGTGAAGCTAGTTGCAAATATAGGTAGAATAACCAAGGACAGTGAGTTAAATAAATTGAAATTAGAAGATGTAGATGGGGCATTAGTTGGAAATCTAGGGAGCCTTAAGTTGCTATCTGAGCGTACTTCTTTACCTCTCTATCTTGACTTCTCCCTCAATGTATTCAACACCCACGCAGCTAATTTCTTGACACAAAAATTCCCAAGGATTGAAACCATAACTCTTTCCCCAGAGCTCACTTTACAGGAGATCAAAGCCATTGCAAAGAGTTCAAATTTAAGGTTTGAATGCATTGTTCACGGTTTCTTACCGCTAATGATCAGCGAGCACTGCATAGCTGCGAGTATCCTAAGCGATTCAGAGAAATGCAGCGCTCCCTGCAAGCGCGATAGCTATAGTATTAAAGATGAAGCAGGCTATGTTTTTCCCCTCTATTTTGATTCAAGCTGTAGAACACATATCTTGAATTCCAAGGAACTCTGCATGCTTGAATACCTCCCTGAATTAATAGAAATTGGAATCAGCAGTTTGAGGATTGAGACCTTGAATATAGATAGCGATGGAGTTAAGCAGATTGTTTCAATATATCGAAGAAATCTAGATAGCTATCTTGAAGACCCAGCTAGCTATGAATTTAATCCCAAGGATAAAATGGCACTTGGTAAAGCAGTTGGCTTAACCCACGGGCACTACTTCAGGGGAGTGGAATAGCTTGCAGTCTCCGGCTCACTTCTTCCCAGTTAACTATGCTCCAGA
>JAWCLZ010000004.1:0-25547 GCA_038850275.1 Methanocellales archaeon
ATTTGCTTCGCGCTAAAGTGGAAAATGTCACGGTGATAGTGGGCGATGGAACCCTTGGATTACCTGAATATGCCCCTTATGATAGAATTTGCATAACAGCTTCAGCGCCTAATATACCTCTTCCCTTGCTTGAGCAGCTTAAAAAAGGAGGGAAAATGGTACTGCCAATTGGTAGATATCATCAAGATCTCTACCTCGTTGAAAAAAATGATAAGATAAAAAAAACCTGCAAAGGTGGAGTGCGCTTCGTCTTATTAATTGGAAAATATGGATTTCAAGAATAAATCCAATACAAGAAATAAGAAATAGGAAATAGAAATAGGAAATAGAAATAGGAAATAGAAATAAGAAATAGAAATAAGAAATAAATAGATAAATTCGGGCAACATTATTAATGAATGGTAATCAATGAGGAGAAATTACTCCCTGCTTGCTACGATTGTGCTAATTTTATCAATTCTCATAATAGTTGACAGACTCTTGACGGTCCCCAATATTCAAATTGTACTTGAAAACGGCCGCGCAGTGCCTCTGGAGGGAGCAAGTTATTTTACAGTGGGCGATGTGTTGATTTTGATCATATGCGCTTGGTCTGGGGGAATGGCATTTATATATCTATTCACAATAGCCACTGCAGCGTCTCAAAAGTCAACAACGACAGATGTGAAAATAAAGCCTGAAGAACTTGCATTGGATATCTTAAATGGAGATGAAAAGATCGTTTTTGCTGAAATAATTGAATCTGGAAATGGTATTCTCCAGCGAGACTTGGTGCTTAAAACAGGCTTCTCGGAAGCCAAAGTTAGTAGATTGCTTGATAAACTCGAGCGAAGGCAGCTGATCATTCGAAGGAGACACGGCATGGGAAATATGATAATGCTCAAAAAATAGCTTTTTCATTTTTTCACAAGTACTTTCACAGAATTTTTTTATGCTTTTTCAAAATAAAAATTTAATGCGTGGAAATCAACAGCTATTTAAGGAAATTGGGTAAATGGAGAATTCTAGCTACACTTTTGATTGCTTTTCTCATATTATTCATAGCAGCTCGTGTTCTCTATATAGAGTCACACCGCATTAGCCTAACCCAAGAACAGCGAGAGCACGCTGAAAATGCAGCGCGACTTGCTTTTAAGGGCAAATTAACCCCGGAGTTCAAAAGTTTCACCCTAAACTCAGGTTGGTATATTGATACAGCTAATGGAACCAAAAAAATTATCTATGTTTCCTTCGCCTCAGATAACTCAAGCTTGAGTGCTCTCGTGGATCTCGATACCTATGAGATTGTTCGCATTAGCGAGGTATACTATAAAGGTTGGATGGAGGAATATAATCGCGGGCGCCCTGAGTACTGGGCTCATCAGAAATTCTTCAGGTGAAATATATGGCGGAGATATTAGTTGAACTCGAGGATGTCTGGAAGATCTATAGAATGGGAGAAGTCGAAGTTCCAGCGCTTCGAGGCTTGAATTTGAAGATCGAGCGCGGGGAATTCCTAGTTATAATGGGGCCAAGTGGAAGTGGTAAGACAACTGCTATGAACATGATCGGCTGCCTAGACCTGCCAACTAAAGGAAGAGTGCTATTAGAAGGCAGGGATATTTCTAAGTTAAAGGAAAAAGAGCTAGCTAGGATAAGAGGCAGGAAAATTGGCTTTGTCTTTCAAACTTTCAATCTTCACCCAACCCTCACAGCTATCGAAAATGTTCAACTACCAATGAGGATCCATGAATTCCCTGAGGATGAAATTGAGAAGAGATCCTTGGAATTGCTTCGCCTCGTTGGCCTCGAGGATAGAGCGCATCATCTACCCTCACAGCTTTCAGGAGGGGAGAGCCAGAGAGTTGCAATTGCAAGAGCACTTTCAACAAATCCACCCATGCTCTTAGCAGATGAACCAACGGGGAATATCGATACCAAGGCAGGCAGCGAGATTTTAGATATATTTGAAAGTTTAAATCTCAAGGGAATCACAGTTGTGGTGATAACTCATGATCCACTTGTTGGAAGTAGAGCTAAGCGATTGATCAAAATGAGAGATGGAATAATTGTGGATGGTGAAAAATGATGAATAAAAAGTTAGTTGGCATTGCTTTAAGCATTGTCTTTGCAATAGTGCAAATTTCCAGCGCAGTTAGTACGCCTAGTGGAATAATGGTTTCAAACACTAAGTATGAGCCATATCCAGCTGAACCAGGGGGTTACTTAGAGCTCTGGTTTTTGGTTAAGAATAGAGGGGATAAAAGCGCGGAGAACATTATACTGCAGCTCGTGCCAGAGTATCCTTTTTCAGTTGATCGAGAGCAAGATAGCTATGCTACTATTGGCTTTCTAGCTGGGGGAGGCGAGGCTGTGGTGAGCTTTAAAGTGAGAGTCGATGTAAATGCAATTGAGGGAGTTAGCGAGGTTAAGCTGAAATTCTGGGCTGGTGGGGAAACTAGTGCTATCACTGAGACATTTTATATTCAAGTTGCAGGGAAGAAGAATATTGAGATAAGCGAGATCTCACCTCTTATATTGAAACCTGGTGAAATTGCGAATTTGAATTTCACCATTGTAAATAAAGGTAAATCACCCATACAAGATATTACTTTCACTTGGCAGGAAAGCAAGGATATGATTCTCCCAGTTGGCTCTGATAACAAACGCTATGTTAAATATCTAGATGTTGATCAAAGCGTAGAAATTTCATTTAAAGTTGCTAGTAGTCCAAGTGCTCCCCCTGGGGTTTATTCCCTTATGATGAGCATTAGCTATACCGATACCAATAAAACTCAGAGGAATCTAAGCTCAAGAGCTGGCATAGTCATTGGAGGCACAACTGAGTTTGAAGTCAGCCAGCAGGAATCCACCAGTGGTGTAATTTCACTTGCAATAGCCAATGTGGGTGTGAATCCAGCTTATTCCATAGTAGTATTCATACCCCATCAACAGGGTATGAGTATGAGCGGGAGTTCTTCAACTGTAATTGGAAACCTAGATCCAGGTGATTACACTTTCGCGAGCTTCCAGATCTCAAGGAACTTCACCTCAATAGCGAGAACGCAGGAGAATCCAAATAAACTACTCGTAGGCATTCAATATACCGATACACTTGGACAGAGGCAAACACTATTTAAAGAAGTAGCACTGCAATCAATGTCTACAGGTATAACTCAATCCATCGGTAGCTCGCGAACTAGTGATACAACTTGGATGTATCTCGGAGGAGCAGTTGCTATCCTAGCTTTACTTGCTATTTGGAAGCGGGATAGGATACTGCAAGTTATTGGCAAAAAGAAATAGAAATAGGCGAATTGGAAATGAGGTCCTACGATATATTCAAGCTTTCTTTGAATCACGTTCGCAAGAGCAAGCTTCGAAGTTGGCTCACTATTATAGGTATTATAATAGGTGTGGCTGCAGTTGTAGCTATTGTTTCAATCGGCGAGGGAATGCAGCAAACTGTTTCAATGCGACTCAGTACTCTGGGAGCTGACATTATTACAATTACACCTGGCTATACTAGAGCAATTGGAGGTGCTGCTTTTGGTCAAGCAGGGCCTTCTATTTCAACTGCTAATCTAACTGAAAAGGATGTTAAAGTGGTTAAATCAGTGCCTGGAGTGCTCTTTGTAAATGGAATTGTATCAGAAAGAGCGAAGGTCAAATATCTCGACCAAGAGGTTTCAATATCCATAAGAGGCGTGGATCCAGCGGTATGGAAATTTATGACCACCGCAGAACTTGAATCAGGTCGGTTTTTAGACCCAGGGGATTCCAATGTTGCAGTGGTTGGATATAGGGTTGCTAAAGAAGTTTTCAAGCAGCCCTTGGCTATTAACAGATTAATTACAATAAATGGACAGGGATTTAGAGTCATAGGGATTTTAAAGCAAACTGGCGGCTTCGGGGGAGAGGATTCAGCCATTTTCATCCCAGCTGGGAATGCTAGAAATATCCTCGAGGATATAGCGCTAGATCAGGTGACTTCTATTTCGGTGAAGGTTGCAAATACAGACGAAGTTGATAATATTGTCAAAGTAATTGAGGAAAGACTCATGCTCTCGAGGCACGTTACTGAGAGGACAAAGGATTTCACGGTTACCTCAGCGAAGCAATTGCTGCAGCAGATAAGTGAGGTAATGCAGTCAATAACAATATTTTTGGGAGGGATAGCTGCAGTTAGCTTATTAGTGGGAGCTGTTGGAATTGCGAATACAATGTTCATGTCAGTACTCGAGCGAACTAGGGAAATCGGTATTTTAAAAGCAATGGGAGCAACGAATAGCGAGGTACTTCTAATTTTTCTCATCGAATCAGCGCTATTTGGAATAGTAGGCGGGATAATAGGTATAATCGCGGGAGGGATGATATCCTCGATTATCTCCACCATTGGATTAAGAATGATTGGCCCTGGAGGAGCGGTAACCACTGTTATAACTCCAGGTCTTGTGCTATTTGCCATTAGCTTCTCAATATTCCTAGGTGCCATCTCAGGATTGATACCTGCTAGGCAAGCTGCAAAGCTTAAGCCAGTTGATGCTCTCAGATATGAACACTAGCGGCTTAGAATTTTTCAATTATTTCCACTATCCTTGTTAAATCCTCCACCGCTGCATCTGGCTCAATGTTTACCTCCTCAAGCTTTGAAAGTGGTTTATATAAAATTGCTTTCATTCCAGCATTTTTCGCGCCGTATATATCTGATTTCAAATGATCTCCTATGTGCACCGCCTCGCTGGGTTGCGCTGAGAGCATGTTAAGGGTATGGATGAAAGGCACTGGATGGGGCTTTCTCAAGCCAATTTCATTTGAAAATGTAAGCTGCTCGAAATAGCGAGATAATCCCATTTCGCAGAGCATTTGCCTCAGCACCTTGCCTGGAGTTCTACCTGTATTGGAGATTAATCCTAATTTATATCCCCATTCTTTCAAGACCTGCAAGCAATCTTCAGCTCCTGGTATAATGATTGGCGTTTTCTTTAGAACGGCCTCGGTATATGGTTTTTCAAGCCTGGCAATTAATCCCTGGTCTGGTTCAATTCTCAAAAGATAGAGTATTATTTCAATTTGCTCAGCGACATCGATCTCTTCATTGCTGCGCTTCCTGAGTTCTTCAAAGATTGCACCAGATTTTAGATATGCTTCTAATATCTCTCTACTTTCAACTTCATATCCACTGGCTTGGAGAATTTCAAGCATTCCCCCAATTCTATTATTCGTCCAGAATTCGCTTAGCTCTCTGGAGTCGTTAACTAAAGTATGCCAAAGGTCAAAGGTCACTGCACGCAAGCTTTTTCCTCCTCAAGTGCTCTATATCGCTTTTCAAAGCAAATGCCGCTTTTCTCGCCGCTGAATCAAAATCCTCGGCTTCACCTGCATAGATTATAGCGCGAGCGGAATTAATGATCGCTTTATCTCCCCTTGAATTTGTGCCGAATTCGACTGCACATTCTACATCTCCACATTGAGCTCCTATACCAGGTATCAAAATTTGCATTTCTTCACCCGCTATTTCTCGCGCTCTTTTCAAGGCCTCAGGGGAAAGAGCTCCAACCACGAGTCCTATATTACCTTTATCATTCCATTCCACTGCTTTTCCAGCAATAATTTCAAATAGCTCCTCTCCATTTTTGCATTTCAAATGCTGCAGCTCTTGAGCACTTTTATTGGAGGTTCTGCAAACTATGAATATTCCCTTATCTTCATATTCTAAAAATGGCTGCACTCCATCTCGCCCTAGATATGGATTCAATGTTACTGCATCGAAGCCATATATTTCGAAGACTGCCTTTGCATATACCTTTGAGGCGTGACTAACATCGCAGAATTTAGCATCGCAAATAACCGGAATAGCTCTAGGTATATATGCTATTGTTTTAACTAGAGCTTCCACTCCAATTAATTCAGCTGCGAGATAGAATCCCAAGTTGAGTTTATATGCGCATACTAAATCGCAGGTGGCATCTATAATGCGCTTGTTGAATTCAAATATGGCATTTTCTGAGCTCCGAAGAAAAATTGGAATTCTTTCAAGCAATGTATCTAAGCCAACGCATAGCAGGGATTCACGCTGTTTTTTCAAGAGCTTGGAATTAAACGTCATATGTTCTTGAAGTATATAATTGTTCCCTAATATATAGAACCATAGCCACAATTAAAGCTCTAACCAAAGGGTTCATTTAAATTAAAATTAAAAAGGGGAGCTTATTGAAATAGCTCCGCCAGCTTTATTTGATATGGCCCTAGTTTACCTCCGAAATTGCCAGCAGTTATCTTCACAACTCCAGGTATTTTAACTGCTGCTTCAATTCCAACCTTGGTTGCCTTCTTTATAGATTCAAGGTCTAATCCATTTATAACTATTTCAAATATTGCTTCAACACCCTCTGGCACCAAGCTGCCCTCGACCTTTGTCTTCAATGTGGGCGCGAATTTTTCATTTGTGGAAGCCCTCAGGAATTTATATTTATTCGAGCCGACTTTCGAGCCACTTGCCACTATGCCACCTGTGAAGGGTGTTATTACATTATCCACATTTGCAATTGCATCAACCGCTGCTTCTGCGGCCGCGAGTGCAGCCATTTGACTCCTGCCCATTATGAAGAAATTACCTCCAGCTATTCCCTGCTGCCAGCCAAAGTTTTCTTCAACTATGAACTCTCCCTGCATCATAGGTATGCGGTAAACCTTTCGCTCTCTAATGGTATCAGTGGTTTCATAGCCATCTGCAAAGAACTTCAATTTGAATCCAGTGTTTATTTGCTTCTCAGCATTTGGCAAGCCATTGAATGCGGCGCACGTGGGTGCTGTTAAAACACATTGACCAATTCTATTCAGCAATTGGGTATCTAACTCCTTAGCGCTTCCGTGGCAGATGAATATGCTTACCCCAGGTCTTCCATCAGGCGTTTCAGTATTGGCAAGTATTTTTTCTATCCCAGCTTCAGCAGGGCAGCCGATGATTGAAGTACCAAAGCCTGTGGCTTCGGTGGCAGCTATAAGAGCCCAGCGCTTTGTGGCTGCGGTTATTATCACTCTTGCTATTTTTATGGGAAATGCCTCTGCAAATGTGTCTTCGATTTCAACTCCATTTAACTTCAATTTGATTCCCCCGACATTCTACCATTATATACGCTAGTTCAAATTTTTTTTCTTTTGAAACGCATATTTAAATTCCCAGTTTAGCAAGGCGTTCATCTACATATCTCTGTATTTTCTCAATTTCCTCATCTGGCAAATGCCTAAATCTCCCCTGGAGCCTTAAATATTCCTTTACAGGTACTTTCTTAGCAATTTTCCTGGGCTTGAATTCGCCATTTTCATATTCAGCGAGAATCCACATTCCACTTTGCACTGCTAGTCTTGCAATTTCGATACTCAGCGAGGTATCGTGCCGCCAGCCAGTTGGGCAGGGTGAGTGAATTTGAATATACTTGGGGCCTATTATCTTCGAGGCTTTTTCAATTTTATTAATCAAATCCTGGGGGTAGCCAACCGATGCAGTTGCAGCATAGGGAATATCATGTGCAGCGGCTATTTTAGCAACATCTTTTTTCCAAGTATCCTGTCCAATACTTATCCTCCCAGGTGGCGAGGTTGTTGTCCACGCTCCATAGGGTGTTGAACTCGACCTCTGAATCCCTGTGTTCATATAGGCTTCATTGTCATAGCAAATGTATAGGAAATCATGGCCTCTCTCAAGCGCGCCTGAGAGAGCTTGCAGTCCGATATCTGCAGTGCCTCCATCTCCAGCTATCACCACAACATTTATTCTCTCCTTGGCTCTTTTGCTCTTCTTCATTTGCATTTTCAGCGCAGCTTCTATCCCGCTTGCTACTGCCGCTGTATTTTCAAATAAACTGTGAATATAGGGAACCGTCCAAGCATTATCTGGATAAGGAGTTGAAACTATTTCAATGCATGAAGTCGCATTCACCACAATGGTTCTTGGACCAAGCACTTTGAGTATAAGCCTCAGTGCTATCGGTGCCGCACATCCAGCACAAGCTCTATGACCGTGGATGAAATATTCTTCCTTAGGTAGCTCGGTTAGATTCATTCTCTCACCCCTATGAATTTGCAGTCGAAGAATTGCTTTTTCTTCAACGCCTCCTCGCATAGTTTAAACATTCGCTCCAGTTCTTCAACTAAGATATCTCTCCCTCCAAGTCCAGCTACATAGCCAAGCACGGGAATATCAAGCGCTGCTCTAACTTCAATTGTAACTGGGCCTCCTGCACCAAAAGAAACACTTCTATCAAGCACTCCAACTATGCTCGCATTTCGCAGCGCGGCTTGAAGAGCTTTCTTGGGAAATGGTCTAAAGGTTCGCAGCTTTAAGTGTCCCACTTTCTTCCCCTGCTTGCGCAATTCATCTACAACGCTCTTTGCAGCGCCAGCGATTGAGCCCATTGTGATAAGCACAACCTCTGCGTCTTCAACGAAGTATTCTTCAATTAAACCATAGCTTCTTCCAAATTTTCGGCCGAATTCCTCGCAAATTTTAGGAATCGCTCTTAAAGCGCAGCGCATTCCCTCAACTTGTTGGCGCTTGAATTCAGCGTAGTACTCTGGAAAGGCATATGCGCCAATTGCACTTGGAAAATCTGGATCGAGTTTGAATCTAGGTTTAAATTCAGGCACAAATTCCCGAACAGTCTCTTTATCCTCAACTAAGACTTTCTCATATGTATGACTCAAGAAGAATCCATCTAGGTTGACCATAACTGGTAGATAAACATTTTTATGCTCCGCTATTCTAAAAGCTTGAATTGTGGTATCAAAGACCTCTTGCGCATTTTCACAGTAAAACTGAATCCACCCTGAGTCTCGCTGTGCCATGGAATCGCTGTGGTCGCACCATATATTTAGCGGTGCACTTAAAGCGCGATTTGAAACACTCATAACAATAGGCAATCTGCAGCCTGAAACTGCGAAGAGCACTTCATGCATCAATGCTAGACCTTGAGAAGAGGTTGCAGTAAAAGTTCTAGAGCCAGCGGCAGCAGCACCTGCACAAACGCTTAATGCCGAGTGCTCAGATTCCACTTTTATAAAAATGGCATCCATCTCGCCATCTGCAATATACTGAGAAATGTACTCCACCACGTGAGTCTGGGGTGTAATTGGATATGCTGAAACCACATCTATATCAATTCTCTTAACTGCCTCTGCAACTGCTATATTGCCGGAGATGAATTTAACTTGACTGGGCATTTTATTCCCCCATTTTTATTCCTCAAGTTTCATTTCAATTGCCTTTTTAGGACACTCGTGGGCGCAAATTCCACAGCCTTTACAGTAATCAAGGTTTACATCGTAATGGGTTGAAAGTTCTATTCTTGAGCTATCAGGGCAGTAAATCCAGCATAGCATGCATTTATTGCACTTCTCAGGATTGGTAACTGGTCTATAGGTTCTCCAGCCACCTGTTTTATTAACAATAGCTGTACCTGGTTTATCTATATATGCACCAATTGGAAGCTCCTTCCATCCCTTCAAACTCATATAACCACTGTCTCCTTATAGGCTCTTTCAACGATCTCAACATTTTTTTCACCGATTTTGCCAATGAATTTCTTCAGCACTAGTTTCTTAACGGTTTCGAGCTTTACCACCTCGGTTGCTTTTATAAAGGCACCTATCATAGCGGTGTTCGTTATTGGAGCACCAACTACTTCTAATGCAATTTTCTGTGCATCTAGCACAGCTAGTTTTTTCACGTTTAACTTTTCTCTAATGCGATTGCTATCTCCACTTGCCACTATTACCAAGCCATTTGTTTTCAATCCACTGGTAACATCGACAACGTGTAGCAAGCTTTCATCCAGCACCATAACAACATCGGGATTTTTAATAATTCCTCTAATTGGAATTGGCTTATCGTCAAGTCTAGCAAATGCCATAACTGGCGCTCCTCTTCGCTCAGGTCCAAATAGAGGAAATGACTGCCCATATCTTCCCTCTACCACATTTGCTTCAGCTAGTATTTCAGCTGCAGTAACTGCTCCCTGTCCACCTCTACCGTGCAATCTTATTTCAAGCATTCTATCTCCTCAAGATTTCTTCCACTCTTGCTTAGAAAGCCAGTCTTGAAATTCTTGATATTGCGCTAGAAATCGACTCATTTCAATCGCTGCTTTTTCCTTGTCAACTTCTCTAATTATATCTCTAATTGAAATAACGCCAACTGGAAATAGGTCGCTTTCTTGATAAAAAACATAGAGCTTGCGCTTTTTCTTCTCCCGCATTATATTCACTACTTCTTCGATCGGGGTCTCTGGAGTTATCTTCACATCTACTTTGCTCATAACTTCCTTTGCAAGGGTTTTCTCAACGAGTTTTTTACCGAAGATTTTAATGATATCACTATCTTCTACCACTCCTGCGGTTTTCTTAGTTGGATCAAAAACATATACCCCGTGGACTTCTTCTTCAACCATTATCCTCGTTATATCGCTCAGTTTGGTATCAGGTGAAACTGAGACAACGCCGGTTGACATTATATCCTTTGCCTTTTTAGTCATCTTCCTCTACCCTCTTTAAGCGAAGTTTCCTTAACTAGTTCCAGCAGTATATCTGTTACCGAGAGCACGCCAACTGGAAGCTTGTCCCTCAAATCATTGAAAATAAATAGTCTGCGAACTTTTTTAGTGCGCATTAAATTCACCGCTTCTTCCAGTGTAGTTTCCTTGGTTATGCCTATGATTTTTTTACTCATCACTTCTCTCGCTTTGACCTTTTCCAGTTTTTTCTTTCCAACTACCTTAAGAATATCAGTATCAGTCACCACCCCGCGCTTTCCAGTTCTAGGGTCGTAGATATATACGCTTGAGATATTTCGGGAGTACATTTTCCTAGCAATTTCATCCAACCAAGCATCTGGAGGAAAGGAAAGTACCCCTGTTGTCATTACATCAACCACATCTTTTCTCACAACCATCTTTCGTTCCCCTTCTATGTATTTTATACGAAAGAGCCAATACGACATTAATGATTAATACTTAACAATACTTAATATTTGCCATGGATGCAAGAGCTCTATATCAGGCAATTTGAGTTAACCGACCTAGAAAGAATATATGAGATAGAGTGCGCTTCCTTCAAATATCCCTGGGCCAAAGCAGACTTCACATATTATTACCTTACCACTAGCGGGTTTTTCGTTGCAGTTATAGATAATTTTATTGTAGGATTCATAGTCGCTATGATTCCATTTCCAGATAGAGGCCATATTCTCAATTTAGCTGTAGACCCTGAATACCGCTACCTTGGAATTGGTAAAGCACTTGTAAATTACGTAACTGCAAAATTCAAAAGCAAAGGGGTTAGAAAAATATGGCTTGAAGTCAGAGTCTCAAATATCGGCGCGAGAACATTTTATAAAAAGCTTGGATTTAAAGAGGAAAAAATTTTAAGGAACTACTATTTCACTGAAGACGCAATTGTAATGGTAAAAGAAATTTAGCTAGGAAGAACAAAAATCCCCATCGACGTTTTAACTACGGAAATCTCGCTTCCGCTACTTGCTTTTAAAAATTTCGGGCGAGATAGGTAAACTGGCGAGAATGTATCAGGATCGAGAATTTGAATCTCAGTCTCACTTGCAACTATGAGCACGGTTTTTTTCCGGTCAGCTTTTGAACCGATTTTTGCAATATTCTTAAGTTCATCCCTCTGCTTGATATATCTACCCCCAGTTCTAAGATCTATGCCGATGAGCTGTTTATCTAGCTTTTTTACTTCCACCACATCTCCATTTATAACTACAATATCTCCTTTTAAAAATTCTGGAAGGCGAATGGAATAGGTAACTCTAAACATCTCTCTACCCTCTCTTCTTCCCATCAATTTTGGGGACTGGGAAAGTTTGCCTCCCATTTGCTCAGCAATTGCCTTCGAAATTTGCTTGCCAGCTGCTAAAGTGCCTATGTATAGGTCTAAGCCTTCTTCAACTTCTTTTTCATCGCTAATAAAAGCCAGTTCATCACCACTTTGCATAAGCCTTTGAATGGCATTGAAAGCAATTTTCCTAGCGTGAGCAAGTTCCTCCTTGGTTGGTATTCTGCGGTCTCCTCGAATTTGAATTATGGCACTGTAATATTTAGCTGCAATTCTACTGCATCGCTCGCAGGCATCTCGCTTAATGCGCACCTTTATACTAATCTGCTCGCTTACTCTTTTATCCTTCAAATCAGCGCTAATTTTCACATCAGCTTTCCAAGTATAGCGGTCAATCCTCTCTGGATATATTTCAATTTGCGCATTTCGAGCCTCGCCATCTATCCTCAATTCCTCTTTAACTGCTTTTTCGATAGCCTCGCTTAAGCTCGCCTCTTTCCATTTATTCATTCTATAAACAGCATTGCACTGAGGGCAAATTTTTATCTCAATTAAACTAGGGGCTTTAAAGAGCTTCTTTTGAGCAAGATAGCAGTTAGCACATACACCTAGGCCTTCATATGGTTTTCCACACTTTGGACAAAATCTTGTTTTAAGCATTGCGAGAATAAATATGGTTGAGCTATAGTTAAATTTTTTATGGAAAAAGTGTAATGGCTAAGACGATGTCTGACGTGAACCGAAGACGGCATTATAGGAGCGTTGGATGCGAAAATGTCAATGCAGATAAACTAGGTAACAATTACAATATGTGTCTAGGTCAAATTAGCCATTACATTTTTATGGAAAAAGATATGAAAAATATGCAAATTTTTGATACAAAATACAAAATAAAATTTTTTAAAAGCCTATACCAATTGTTCTGTCGTGCCTGAAATTAATATTGCCATTCTTAGCTCCTGCATTTCATCCAAGCTTTTTGTTAATTTATCTTATCTAGCAATTTTAGGCCTATATCGAGTTTATTACAAAATGCAAAAAAAAGATTAACTGCCAAATCCAATGTTCAAATAATCATTCAATCAAGCTAGTCTCATCCCGCGTTTTAAATAATAAAATCATTATAATCTATAAAGCTGCGCATGTGGGATACCATTTATCCACAGCACATTTTGTTTCTCAATTAAACCTTTTTCAAGAGCACAAGCCACAGCTCTCTCTCCAAATAAATTTGCAACCGTTGCGCTTTCAAGTGCCTTAATCACTTCGCTAGTACTGGCAATCTTACCCTTGTAGAATCGCTCTGAAATCTCGATCTCTAGCTCTCCCTCGCAAATTTTCATCCCAAGGATCTCTTTATCGCATACTGCTACTAAGATATGATCTTGAGTTTTATAGATCTTTAAATACATCTTGAATTATTATCTTTCGACCTATATATAAGTATTATGAGAGTTATAATATTTTGGCATAATACAGCTAATATAAGCATGCAAAAACTTAACCGCTTGAGAGGTGCACCACTTTTATAATCGAAAAAAGGAACAAATTATAAGATGTTAAGATGTTAACAAGCCTCGTGAGGTAGATTTTAATCAGCAGACTAAGCGAATGGCGAGAAGTAACTCAAAAGCAAAAGATGGCAATATCTCGCTATAGGATATCTGAGACCTCCAAGCCATTACCACAACTAATCCCTACCAGGCTAATAGATGAACTTGAGAGAGTAAATGCTTTCTCGAAAAAGGAGCCATTACGAGGGAAGAATACCAAAGAATAAAAGAAAAACTGTTACAGTAATATCTAAACATACTAGGTCTCGACCAACTGCTTTATAGCTCTAACTTGGCTAGCCGAACAATGTCGGGTGCCAAAGATAGCGATTGAGTTTCTTCAAGTATGATCACATCTTCAAGTATGATCACGATATTGAAAGTATCATTTTGATTCCAACTCTTAGCGTCAAATTCAACACCTATTTTTCACAAGTTTAATGATGCGGGGAGTGAGATTTGAACTCACGAACCCCTACGGGACAGGACCCTCAATCCTGCGCCTCAAGTCAAAGGAGAACTGGGTTTCTCCTTTATTGACCTGGCTTGGCAATCCCCGCTTTATATTTATTTTAAAGCTTTTGCCTTAGAAAGCTTTTCATTCAATTGCTTTTAAGCACTGATTTAATTCTTTGGCTTTTTGCTTTAAAATATCTACGGCTCGTGTTACAAGTTCAGTTATTGTGAGAGACCCATCTGTTTCCAAGCTAAATACATATGAATTTTTATCCTCTTCCACTTTTATTGCTCCAAATTCGCATGCTTCTTCGCAGAGTTTGCATAGGGAGCATTCCACTTCATTGATCACCTTAAGCTCGCCATTTAAAGTTAGAATTTTCCGCGGGCATTCATTAACGCAAGCGCCACAGGCATCGCATTTTTCAGAAATTGTAATTTTAGGTAGGTTTTTATAGCCGCACGCTACAGTTGGCTGCCATTTAGCGTGATCCTTCCCCTGCCCCAGTCTAGCTATTGCTTCAAGCACAATTTTTTGAGGCGGTAGCTTTATTCCATTTTTAACTGGGTAATCTTTGAGTTCCACTATTGGGATATTAGGATCAGCTGGTACAACTTTAGGATCGCTTGACTGCAGGTCACCAGAATAAACTATCCTAGGTCCTTCGGCGCTTAGTGTTAAGGAAACTTGGCACTGCGGGCAGCCGTTTTCACATTCGCATTCATTGGGAAAGCGATAGCTATCGAGATCTGATTTTAGTGGTATTAAACCAATTCGTAGGGCTAAAATTTCATCAAATAATATCGAGGTATTCTCGTAGATATTCACTTCATCGATCGCTAGAGTTGGAACTTCAGCGATCATGCTTCTCCTCAATGCATTTGCAAATGCAGGGATTACACCTGAGAGGATGAATTTAATGCTTCGCTCTTCTAAAATCAAAATCTTTATCTCCATCTTAACACTCCTCTAGACTCTTCTACCTCTCTTTCCACCTGGTGCTCTTGTGCCATCGTGGGGAATTGGAGTTACATCTTCGATTCTGCCAATTTTAAGTCCTGCTCGGGCAAGTGCTCGAATTGCAGCTTGAGCT
The DNA here is from genome assembly GCA_038850275.1 of Methanocellales archaeon. Classification (GTDB taxonomy): domain Archaea; phylum Halobacteriota; class JAWCLZ01; order JAWCLZ01; family JAWCLZ01; genus JAWCLZ01. The sequence continues at coordinate 14,930 of JAWCLZ010000004.1, forward strand.
CCAGGGCCTGGACTTCGATGTCTGTTTCCTCCAGGGGCTCTAACCTTAATGTGCACTCCAACTATGCCTTTGTTTTTAGCTTCTTCTGCTACCCGCATTGCCATTTGCATCGCTGCGTAGGGAGAGCTTTCATTTCTATCTTCCTTTACCACCATGCCGCCAGAACACTTAGCTATTGTTTCAGCTCCAGTTTGGTCTGTAATTGTTATGATGGTATTGTTAAATGATGAGAATATATGGGCAATGCCCCATTTTCCCTCTACCATCTTTACTCCTCCTTCGCTTCTGCTTGTTTCTCAGAGGCAGATGCGACTTCTTGAACTGTCTCGAGCTTTATTGGCGAGCCCGTGGAGTATGAAATCGCGGTTTCTTCTACTTTTGGTACCATATAGCTAGGTATCGTAATTTTTCGTCGGCTAACTGATATGTGGCCATGCACTATGAGCTGCCTTGCTTGTTTTATAGTTCTCGCCAGCCCCTGACGGTACACTTGGGTTTGGAGTCTTCGCTCCAGGATGTCTTCTACTTTCAGTGCGAGGATGTCATCGAGGGTTGCATTTTGTTTAAGTATACCCATTCTCTGCAGCTTTGCTAGTATATTTTTTGATTCTAATTCCGCTGTTGTATTTTGTTCCCCTTTTGCTGTGCTTAGTTCAGCTAGAAGTTCTCTGGCTTTCCTTCTATATTTTCTTAGAATGCTTTCAGCCTTCCAGAGTTCTCGCTTATTCCGAAGGCCATATTTCTTGATGAGTTCAACTTCTTCTGTAATTCTAGAGATCTGCCAGGGATGACTTGGTCTTTCATATTGCTTCCTTGCCTTGCCTGGGTATCCCATTTTTTAGGCCTCCTTTATTTCTCTTCCTTGCCTTTCTTTTCCTCGACTTTCTTCTTCTCCGCTTCAGAAACTCTCTTTCTAGCGACCCCAACTATAGCGCCTGTTCTCCCGGTCGAGCGAGTCCTCTGCCCTCTAACTTTTTGTCCCATTTCGTGACGTATTCCTCTGTAGCAGCGTATTTTTTTCATTATATTGAGGTCTTCTCTCAAAGATAGTATTAGATCAGCGCCGATCATATGCTTGCTTTCACCAGTGTAAAAGTCTCTTTGGCGGTTCATCGTCCATTCTGGGAATTGATTCTCTATATCGTCGATCACTGTTTTAATGCGATTTATTTCATCAGTGCTCAGCTTTCCCAGTGTAGCGTGAGGATTAACCCCAGCTTTAAGTGCGATAGCTTTTGCCATCCGCCTGCCAATGCCTTTGATACCTGTTAAAGAGTAGAGCACTGACTTTTTGCCTTCGAGATCTGTATTGGCTATTCTAATTATATGCTTTATTCCTTCTTCGGGCTCCTTAATGGTGACTTCAGCTGTGTCCTCCTTTTTTCCTTTAGTTTCTTTCACTTTTGGTTTTGTCATGTATCCTCAACCTAATTTACTCTCAAGACACACTAGGAGACGCTGAGGAAGGGTTTTCCTTTACTCTCATAATTGGCATTTTGCCTCAAAATCTTTTTATAACTCTTGTGCGTCTGAAGAGTTATTTCCCAATTATTAGTTACTCCCATATATTTATCCTTTACTAATTTTTTTAAAAATAATTTTATAAAATGAAGAAGTTTTAACTTAGGCATATTTCAAGTTGCTTTTGGGATAGACTGCATCTTGACATCATTAAAGATATTCAATAAGAAATGAGCTTTCGCATCCACAATTCTATAATATCCAAAGTTGAGAATTGAGAATGAGTATTGTATGATGTTACAATACTATTCCGAGGAAATGAGATATGCCACTAGTTATTTCTTGACTATTACGAGTTCTTCATCGCTAACGCGCTCAGGTCTTCCCTCTAAGATGTCATAACCCTGCAGGCATTCCTCGCAGATAAAAGCCCAGTTGCCAGTTTTACCAACTTTAAATGCATCGCTTTGATAAGCTTGGCTCCGCACTTCGTGCAGCGATATACCACCACTTCAACCATCCAGATTCACCTCCCAAATGCTTGTCGGGGCTTGCTATATAATCCTTTGCCCTATTTTCCTCTCCAGCTAGAAAACTTTAAAAGAATGTATATGAATAATAATGAAAAGTGGTCTTAAAATGCAAAAACAAGTGGAAATCTATGACACTACTCTGCGAGATGGAGCGCAGCGAGAGGGGATAACCTATTCCGTGAAGGACAAGCTTAATATAGCAAAGAAACTCGATGAGTTTGGCATACACTACATCGAAGGCGGCTGGCCGGGTTCAAATCCCAAGGATATTGAGTTCTTCAAAGAAATCAGGAAAATGAAGCTTGAGAATGCAAAAATAGCAGCTTTTGGTTCAACTAGAAAAGCAAATATTGCTCCTGAAAAGGACGCGAATTTGAGAGAGCTTGTGAACTCAGGCGCACCCATTGCCACAATTTTTGGCAAGACCTGGGACTTTCACGTAATAACTGCTCTCAGAACCACGCTTGATGAAAATCTGCGCATGATCTCGGATTCAATTAAATTTTTAAGAGAAAATGGAATGAGAGTATTCTATGATGCTGAGCACTTCTTCGACGGCTATAAAGCTAATCCTGAATATGCAATGCAGACCTTAAAAGCTGCTGAGAAAGCCGGTGCTGAGGTTATAATTCCATGCGACACTAATGGCGGTACTTTAACTTTTGAACTCGAAGAGATATTTAAAAAAGTTAAAGCGGAAATAAAAACACCGCTTGGAATACACGCCCATAATGACTCTGAACTTGCAGTTTCAAATTCCATTGCAGCTGTTAAACTCGGAGCAGTTCAAGTGCAGGGAACAATAAATGGATATGGCGAGCGCTGCGGCAATGCAAATCTATGCTCAGTAATTCCAAATCTCCAACTGAAGCTAGGAATAAAGTGCCTTCCAAGTGAAAACTTGAAAAAATTAACTGAGATTTCGCATTATGTAAGTGAAGTTGCAAATTTAGCACCCGATACCCATCAACCATTTGTGGGCAAAAGTGCATTTTCACATAAAGGCGGCGTGCACGCAGATGCAGTGCGGAAAGACACGCGCACCTATGAACATATAGACCCAGAGTCGATTGGCAATAAACGCAAGATCTTGATCTCAGAGCTCTCCGGCAAAAGCAGCGTTTATCACAAGATTGAGCAAATGATGATCTCTGAAAAAGTTAATGCAAAAGAATTACTTGATACTGTGAAGATACTTGAAAAAAATGGCTATCACTTCGAAGCTGCAGATGCATCATTTGAATTACTTACTCTTAGAACGTTGGGTAAATACAGAAAGCCATTTGAACTCGAAGGTTTCAGAGTAATCGTAGATCAAAGAAGAAGCGAAGTAGCAGCTGAAGCAACTGTGAAGATAAAAGTTGGCAATCAGCATATAATAACCGCTGGCGAGGGCAATGGTCCAGTGAATGCGCTAGACGTTGCTCTAAGAAAAGCACTGGCGCAGGCCTATCCAATAATTGAAAAGATCAAGCTCGTTGATTATAAAGTGCGCGTCTTGGATGAAACAGAGGGCACAGCAGCCAAAGTAAGAGTGCTCATAGAAAGCGCCATGGGTGAAAAGCGCTGGGGTACCATAGGTGTTTCAACTAACATTATAGAAGCTAGCTATCACGCTTTAACAGATAGTATTGAATATGCTCTACTTAAATTTGAAAAGCAATAAGGAATAGGGATAAGAATAACCCCTACCCTAGTCCCTCTTGCCCAACTATTGCAATCAGAGTCTCCCAGTCTTTATTAGTTCTCGCAAACACGTGGCAATTGGCAAGTTTAACTTTTTTCAATCCCACTTCTTTCACCGCTAGATAGGCCTGTAGCATCTCCATTAAACTAGGACTTCTATTAGTATGCAATTTATACTCTGGAAAAAAGGCAAGCAGGGTGAAGGGGATCTCTGGATCAACGCTGCACAATAATCTAGCAATTTTCACCAACTGATCTTCTTCAACCCAGTTTGGAATAAAAAGCGAGAGAACTTCCAAAGTGAAGCCTCTATTGATTATTTCCTCAGGGGCTTTCAATATCCACTTATTACTCGTTCCACATAGTTTTTTATAAATTACTTCATCGTAAGCTTTTATATCCAGCCATAATGAATCCAGACCAGCAGCTGCTAGCAGATCCAAATTCTCAGGCGTGAGTCCATATCCATTGGTTTCCAGCAGAACCCATATATTTTTACAAGCTTGCTTGATTTTCTCAGCAGCTTGAGCATAAAACTCTGCATTACATGCTATATCTCCCCCTGTGAAAGCAACTATGTTTCTCGCAGGTCCATAGCCCTGTGGGCTGATCACTATCTGCCCTGGGTTAAGCTTTCTGGGACAGAAAAATGACCTCGTACCCCTAGTTACACAAGAGCCGCAGTGATGGCATAAATCTGTCGCGTGCCACATCGTTGCCCTATCCCTTGGCTCGCGAACTGTAACAGTAGATTCATAATCCGCGCATAGTTCTGCTATTTCAGCGGTAGATAAAAAGAATCCATTGTAAATCTTTGAGAATCTCCATGAATGGCACTTCAAACAGCTATGATTGCAACCACTCTGATAGATACTAAAGTAATCTTCAGGTCGCGAGAGATGTGCAGATTTTATAAGTCTATAGTACAATTCCCCTTCTTTCTTCAAAGTAGCTTTACATGCATAAAGCTGGCTACCGTTGGGTAATCTAACCATACAGCTTCCAGCCGCGTATCCTTGATTCACCATTTTGCAATCCACTTCCACTTTCATTTTATTCCCCAATAATTTGAACCGCGATCTTGCGATTTCTAGGTCTATTATCAAAGTCTATGAAAACAATTTGCTGCCATGTACCTAAAGCCATTTTGCTCTCAATAACAGGCACGGCGATGCTGGGGCCTAGAAGTGCTGCTCTAATATGACTATGTCCATTGCCATCGCCCCATTTAAGATTGTGCTTGTATTCGATATTCTCAGGTGCTATTCTTTCAATTGCGCGCCTTAGATCTTCTATCGCGCCGCTTTCATATTCAATTGTGGTGAGCGCTCCAGTGGAGCCCGGTACAAAGATTGTTACCAGTCCATTTTTTATCTTACTGCTTTTAACAATTCCATCTACTTGCGAGGTAATATCTATAATATCTGCGTTCCCCTTTGTTGAGAGAGCTATAAAGGTATTAATTACTGTCATTTTTCCACCTTAAAAGGGATATGTTTTTATCTTTGATTATATTATTATACGTAAATATTGTTCGATAAAGGTGATGTATTAAATGCTTCAAAAACTCATCCCGAGAAAGGTGTTCTTCACAAGTGGGGTTGGCCGCCATCGAGAAGAACTTGAATCTTTTGAAATGGCATTGAGAGATGCGGGGATCGAGAAATTTAATTTGGTGCAAGTGAGTTCTATTTTACCCCCGAAGTGCCAGATTGTATTAAAGGAAGAAGGCCTTAAAGAACTTGTAGCTGGAGAAATTGTTCTCACCGTTTTATCAGAAATTTCTTCCAACGAGCCAAATCGCAGAATCACTGCATCGATCGGCGCTGCTCTACCTAAAGATCCTGAGAGACAGTTTGGCTATTTATCTGAACATCATGCTTACGGCGAAACCGAGGAGTATGCTGGTAAATATGCTGAAAAACTCGCTGATAATATGTATCTCACTTGGACGAATGAAAAAGCTGCGAAAACACTGCATATTTCACGCTCCGCGGAGGTCGAAGAAAATCGAAAGTGGACAACCGTGATAGCTGCCGCGGTATTCATACTTTAACTTGCGCACAAAGTTTAAATGATATGGAATATGAAGTTTTATTTATGCCAGTTATTCACGTGTATGTTTGGACGGGATTTTCAAACGAGGCTAAAAAGAGGGTAATAGCAGGCATAACTAAGGTTTTCATAGAAATTGGGGTGCCAAGAGAAGCAGTTGAAGTTATAATTCAAGAAGTTCCAAAGGAAAACTGGGGCGTAGGCGGGGAACAAGCCAGTGAGAAGCTAAAGCATATTCAGCCGCCCTAGAAAGCAAGGGTATATTAGATGAATTAAAATCCAAAAGCAGATTTAATACCTGAGATAACCATTTCTATTGCTATCGCTGCTAATACAATGCCCATTATTTTGGTTATCGCGCGAGCTCCATCTCTCTTCACTACTCGATAGACTAGGTCGGAGTTTACTGTTATAGCCCAGAATAAAAACATAGCAATGAATATTGCTGCTATGACTAAGAGTTTTTGATAAATGCTGCTTGCAGCAGTCATATAGATCATAACAGTGGTCATTGCCCCTGGGCCTGCTATTAATGGTGTTGCCATTGGAGTTATAGCCACGCCTTTTTTATCTTCAAGTTCACCTGGCGAATACTGCCTATGGCCCAGCATCATATCATAACCGATCACGAGCAAGAGTAGTCCGCCAGCTATCTTAAGAGAACTTATATGTACCATGAGGTATTGCAGAATATATTCACCCGCGAGGGCGAAGAGCAGAAGAATTAAGAGAGCTATAACCGAGGCTTTTGTTATTATTTTTCTTCTATCTTTAACTGTGAATCCCTCGGTTAAGGCAAGGAATAGTGGCACATTGCCAAATGGATCAGTTACCACGAAAAATGCCACGGTGGCATAAATTAAAAGCTCGGCATCCATAATTATGTTATTTGCAATACGCTGATAAAAAACTATCCATGGTTTTTTATAATATGAATTCCAATTTATAGCAGGAGTTGAAATGAGCTTTATTAGATTTACACGCAAGGAAGATAAACTAACTGGATATATTGTTCCTCAAGCGAGCCAGGCTAAAAATATAGATCTCGATGGGACTGGGGGCGTCTGGATAGATTTTGAAACACCTATGGCGGAGATCACGGTATTCATAAGTAAAGAAGATGCCGTTAGACTTACAAGTCAGCTGAGAGAGCAAATGGCTGCTGAAAAATAGTGAAAAACTTTGCTCCAGGCAATCCAGAATGAATTCTTCAATGTCTCTAGGTTTACACCTGTATAGGAAAACATGAGCCAAGTGCCTATAAGAGTGCCAAGCATGCTTCCTAGGTTGGCTAGAGCAGCGATTAAGATTATTCTGAAGAGGCGATTTTTATATAATTGCTTTAGGGATTCGATTTTTCTTAAATTGAAATCCTCCTTTTTAGGGGGGCGCATAATTGCCTCAGCATATCCGGCTAGCCAGCCGATGGCGAGGAAGGGATTTAAGAATGCAAACCAAGCTAGGAAAAATGCAACTAGTGCTGAATAAGCATGTCCGCCCGCTAGGATTACAGCTAGACCTGAGAAAATTCCTTGACACAGGAATAGTATTGTAATTGCAAGTAGAAGATGCTGGAGAGAGATCCCAGCCATTACCAGCAAAGCGAGTAAGGACGCGATTATAACAATAAAAAGCCAAGTTAAGATGCTTGATAAGTTAAATCGCTTTTTCGGCAAATATGTTAGGTTTTCAAGCTTGGGAATTAATTTAGGATTGTCAAGATATCTCTTTATCCCCGCTATATGCCCAGCGCCAACCACTGCTACTACTTTTCCTTTCTCAGCTAAATTGAGCAAATTGCCAGCAATGTAAGCATCGCGCTCATCCACTAGTACTTCTGCAGCGCGAGGTGAAAATTCTCTTAGTTCCTGCATCATTTGATCCACCATATCTTTCTGGGTAATGGTATCTAGGTCGATTTCTTCTTTTCCAACCTCAAATATAGCACTGAATAGAGCGAAGATCATTTTGATTTTCTCAAGAGATGTCATTTTAGTCCAGAAACGCTGCAGAGTTATTTGGATATCTCTATCCACAAGCGCCAACTCTGCTCCAGTTTTTTCTGCAGCTTCGATAGCCGCAAGAAATTCAACCCCGGGCTTCACTCCCACGTTTGAACTAATTTTATTTTGTACATATGCTAAAAGCCAGCTCGCGAGGAAGTAATAGACATTCCCTTTTAGAATATCTTTGATTTTAATCTCGCTTTCCATTTCATCGCGCAGGACTTGCAATCTTCTATGGCAAAGTTCCACAGCGACTATTTTGGGTTTTTCTCTCTCAATTACTTCCTTAACTTCGCTTGCGCTTTTCTCAGATATATGAGCGGTTCCTATGATAAGGATGTTTGACTTCAGTTCCATCAAACGCTTTCACCTCTAATTTATGGCCTTCGATCCAGGAATTCAAGCAGTGCTAGCGCTTTAATGAGATCTGTTTTGGTTATTATACCAACCATGGAGTTGCCTTCTTTAACTATCAATCGACCAATGTTATAGCGATTCATTAGCTTCAATGCAGTGGCAGCATCATCCTCGGGAGAGATTGAAACTATATTTCGACTCATAATTTGCTCCACCTTTGTTGATGAATGCTGAGAATTTGAGATTTTCTGCACATCGTTAAAAGTAACGATTCCCAGCAGCAAACCTTTTTCTACAACTGGATACCCCATATATTTTTTCTTAAGCATTATCTCAAGCAATTCACTGACATTTATACTAGGGGGAATTGAAAATACATCTGCACTCATTATATTTCGAACCTTTACGCCCTCTAGAAGACTTGCCGCTATAACAGTGGTTTCTTCCTCAGAAGCGCCTACGAAGATGAAAAAGGCAATTATTAACAAGATGATATCGCCGAGTAAAAATCCAAATAGTCCAAATATGAATGCAAATAGCTTGCCCAGCAAAGCTGCCTTGCGAGTCGCACGCGCGTAGGAAATGCGGCTTGCTAAAAAGGCTCTTAAGATTCGCCCTCCATCCATTGGAAATGCAGGTAGGATATTGAAGGCTGCTAATATTAAATTCATAAGTGCGAGTAATAAGGTGAAGGTGGCGAATGTTGAGCCAAAAATCGCAAATACTTTATTCGATGCATAGAATAGCAAAGCCAGACCCAAGCTTGTTGCCGGGCCAGCAATTGAAACCCGAAGCTCCACCCTTGGTTCCCGCGGTAGCTCTTCGAGAGCAGATACACCTCCAAATAGAAAGAGAGTTATGCTCCTGATCTTAATTCCATATTTTAACGCAACTAAAGAATGCCCAATTTCATGGAGCAAAACGCAAGCAAAGAGAGAAATTGCTGTTACAATGCCCAATATGAACTTCACCTCTAAAGGTAGAGGTTCATTTCCAAAACCAAGGGGAAATGGATTGGAAGCAAAAACCCAGGCTAGAAAGGGTAGTATTAGCAAAAAGGTTATATGCAGATAAATTGGAATTTTAGCAATGCTTCCAATTTTAATACTTGCTTTCATTGCTAATAAATAGACTAATAAACTATATATTCTCTTAGTAGACATTAATGGCAGAGGTATTGAGTATGCGCACTGAACTGACTTCTTTAATGGATCTTAAGGTTTACACTGATAAGGGGAAGTATGTGGGAAAGGTTGATGATGTAATAATCGATCCAAATGAGAAGCGAATTAGCGCTCTTGCCATAGGCGATGTAAATCGCGATATCTTCGATGTACCTGCGAAGGGTATTCGCCTTCCATATCGCTGGGTTCTCGCAGTTGGCGATATAATAATCATAAAGCAGCCAATTGCTAGAGCTAAGCCTCAGCCAACTCAAGAAGCTGGAAAATGAATGGAATGAAGGATCGAGAGGTTTATTCTGAGATCAAGGCTATCCCCCCTATTGCAATAAGAATAGATGGAAGGAATTTTAAGAGTACATTTGAGAAGTTAAAATTCACAAAGCCATATGATGAAAAATTTGCCCGTGCGATGGCAGATGCAGCTGAGTTATTCCTCCGTGAAAGTGGATTGAATCCACAGTTTGCGTATACCTTTTCCGATGAAGTTAACATCTTTTTTTTTAAGCTCTCCTTTCAAGGCAGAGTTGAGAAGCTTAACTCTGTAATTCCAAGTTTCTTTTCCAGCGCTCTAACTTTGAAGTTGGGTCTCAAAATCCCAATTGCATTTGACTCGCGAGTGATACCTCTTCATAGACACGAGCTCTTGAATTACCTTGACTGGAGGCAGGCTGAGGCTTGGAGGAACTTTGTAAATAGCTATGGTTATTACAAGCTCATAGAAGATGGCCTTGCTAAATCAGAGGCTGTGAAGCGCTTGAAAGGGATGTCTGCTAGCGATATACATGATATGCTTTTCAAAAGGGGGCTGAATCTCAACGCCATGCCTATTTGGCAGAAGAGGGGGATTTTGATTAAAAGAGAGGGCTTTGAAAAAATTGGCTTTAATCCTGTGGAGAAAAAGAGAGTCAAGACAGTTCGAATGCGCATTGTTCAAGACTGGGCACCGCCAATTTTTAATTCCAAAGAAGGAAGGAAGCTGATTGAGTCATTGATACCTAAATAAAAGCTTTTCACTCACTTGTGCCCTTTAAGGGAAAAAAGAGCTAGGATGGGAAAACGGTAAAACCCATCTGGGCACAAGTGAGTGGGGGTATATATTATTATTTTTTGCTTGGTAATATAAATTTTTCGTTAATCAACGAATTTATTATAAACAATTGACGTAAATTTTAAATTCACTTAAGCCAGACATCCAGCTTTTTTCCCACGCTAGAGAAATTGAGTTTATTCTCGCGCGCTAGCCATCCAATTGCCATATAAACAGTGTTCTTCTCAACCTTTGCCTCAAAGGAAACATCCGCCACCAACTTGGCAATTTGAGTTCTCCCGTGTTTAT
>JAWCLZ010000004.1:25557-97567 GCA_038850275.1 Methanocellales archaeon
ATAATGCCATACAATGCCCGCGATCTCGCCTATCTTCTGCTCCAATTTATCCCCACCCATTCAGATAGATTAAGATGAGTCTCCCAGTTTTGTGGAGATCGGTTTACTTCATTTCTACTATACGCATCTTAATAAAGAATTGTACGTATAAAATGTGCAAAAACGATTGACAAAAGAAAGGAAAATAAAAAGTTATAAATATAAGTTTTGATCTCAATTTTTCCGTGCCCAGAGAGCAAAATTCCCTTCGCCTGAATACCACGATTTCTAAGATGCACTATCAAATTTTAGAAAAGTATAAAGAAAGGTATGGGAGCCAGAAAAAAACAATCGAGGCAGCTCTGGAACTACTTGAGAAGCAAAATAATCCAGGGCTAAGCTCAGAAGACGAGCTCTGGCTGAAGCTGAGAAAGGAATGCGATATTGCTGCTTTTTCTCGTGTAACAGCGCGGGATATAATTGCTGGTAAACCTGAAGAGGCAATCAAAAACAATTACCTGCCATTCTATCTCGAGTGGCTCTACAAAAAGCCAATAGCTCAGCTATCTCTCGAGGAAGTTCTATCTGGTTTGAAGAAATTGCTAGAAACGATTAACATATGCAAATGCTTAAATTTCAGCAGAGAATTGAATACTTTTCGGGTTGTTGGGTATATTGGGATGAATTATGAAACAAGCGAGTTCTATGCTAAATATATATCTTATTTCCTAGAGCGATATTGCAACTGCAGGGTTGTGAGTTCAATTACAGATACCGGCATAACCCTAGATATACATTATTAAATTTTTATAATAAAAATCAAAAATTATATTATAAAAAGACATAAGTAGTTTTCATTCATATAGAGTAAAATGGAGATGGAGGCTTAATTATGTATTGGGGGAGACATAGATTGAGCACTACAATTTCTATAAAACATTATGAAATTTTAAAAAAATATGAAAATAAATATAAAAGTAAAAAGGGCGTCATAGAGAAAGCGCTTGAACTACTTGAAAGACAAAGTGTGCCAGAATTAAGCCGGCAAAATGAATTATGGTCTAGAATGGGAAAAGAGTTAGATGTAGCGTGTTTTCCGAGATATACCGTTGAATTAGTAATGGCTGGTAGATATGAAGAGGCAATCAAAAACAATTACCTGCCGTTCTATCTTGAATGGTACTATCAAAAACCGCTGCACAAACTTAATTTAGAACAAATCCTCTATGCCTTTAAAGAAATTTTCGAAGCAAGCAATATATTCAAAAGCATTGCAACGCAGCAGGTCGATAAAAATAATTTCCGGGTTGTTGGGTATATTGGGATGAATTATGAAACAAGTGAATTCTATGCTAAATATATATCTTATTTCCTAGAGCGATATTGCAACTGCAGGGTTGTGAGTTCAATTACAGATACCGGCATAACCCTAGATATCAGTAGAAAATAGTCTATAGCCCTGTTACTGGAAAATTCAAAAATGACGCCTTAACTCGCTTTATTTTTCTTGTTCTCGTTTCTTCTAAGTTCTCAATAGCTGTTAAGCATTCAACATGCTTTTCAATTGTACGGGGTGAAAGCAGTTACATCGCAATATTCAAAGTCATCTTCCGCTGGCAGGTATATTCTTTTTTTGATTAGAGGTACAGCTACTTCGATTTTCATATCTAATCCCCCTATACGCGTGAGATGCATACAATTGTTTATTATTATGCGCATCGCAAGTTCTTTATAGTGCGGGAAAATCCAAGATTTTGCCTTGCAGATTATATAGATTTGGCGATCTTCGCGGATAACTTGCAGATAAAATCCAAGAAATATGAAAAGCCACATCCAATGGGTTGGATGATTTTAAAAAGCATTTTAAGCACTGCAAGTGGACTTACCACTGAATCCAGTTATATCTTGAGAGAATTTAAAAATTTGATAATGAAAAAAGTCTTGGATTCAAAACTCATTCCAAGGCTAAGAAAAATTGCACCAAGCATAAGCGAAGAAAACGCAGTGTATATTGGGGATTCTCTTTCGGATTTAGAGTTTGCTGAGAACGCGGGAATCAGATTCATTGCAATTGCCACTGGTAGATCGACTTGGGAAGAATTTAAAAATAAAGGGGCAAGCTTTATAGCAAGTTCCCATATGCAATTGATAGACATAATCTCAAATTTAGGGATTAAAATAATAATTTTTGACTTCGATGGCACCTTGGTTAACCATTTCCCAGCTCGCTATAAAGCATATTGCGATTTCCTTGAGCTTATCAACAAAAAACTTAAGGAAATTGAACTTAGAAAATTGGATTATGATAACTTCAGAGAGATTCTAAGAATAAGAGGATTTGGAAAGTTACCTCAAGCGACTGTGGCAGCATTGCTTGTGGCAAAGGGATTTATAGAGATGGATGAGCTAAGAGAAATAAGTAGACAATATTATTCCTCTGGGAAAACAAAGCTCATAGCAGAGGTATTAAATTCAGCAAGTCAGAGAATGAAAGAGAATGTGGAAATTAAAACATTCAAAGAAATTTTTAAAATGGACGAATACTTCCAGCTTCAGATTGATGATAATTGGGAGCACCCTAGCCATTTCTTTATATATTCAGATGTACCATTGATGCTTAAGCAGTTATATCCCAATCATATAATTTGCCTGTACTCAAGTAGGACGGAGAAAGTAAGTAGAGTACTTCTGAATTCAGATTTAAGAATTCAAACATAACTGCTAGTTCGGAGAGGCAACGCCATAAGATATCTCCTTCTAGAGCAATTCTCAATCTGGCCAATCAAACTACATGAAAAGCAACTAAAAAACTAAAAAAACTAAAAAATGCAAAAGTCTTATTAAAATAAGATAATTAGCTATTTACTGAAAAATTCAAAATGGCTAGCTCTTAACTCGCAATAGCCATTAAAGATGCATTTATTAATTTTTCTATATTTACAATGCCCACAGAGTTTTTCTCTGAATTTTGAAACCACATCAACTTGCTTTTTATGATAGCAAAAACGTTCCTCAAGCTTTATTTCCTCAATTTTGCTTATAAGCTGCTCTTCCAAGAAATTTTGATCATATTTATGTAGGATCTCAACAACTTTTTTCCCAGTTGAAGTTAATGCAATTCTCCTTTCATTATCTCTCCCAAGTATTCCTATCGCGGTTAAGCATTCAATGTGCTTTTCAATTGTGCGAGGAGAAAGCATTTGTATCTTTGATGAGATCTCCTGAAGCGTGTGATACCCATCGGGGAAGTTCTGGATGAAAAGATATAAACTGCCTGAGAAAAAAGTCTTTCCAGCCTTTCTAGTTTTAGTTACCTCTTCCCACTTTCTCTGGAGCTTGATCAAAAAGTCAAGGTCTTCATCATCTAGCGAAGATATTTCACTTTTAACTAGAGGTATTGCAACTTCGATTTTCATACCTACCCCCCATCAATTTAACAACAAAACTATTATTTAAATTATTATTTCTAATAAATATTTAAATTTAACTGTTATTTCTGGATGTGAAGAAATATTAAAGAATAATATTAAATTAAAAAAATTGCAGGGAATTTTCGCTTTGCATAAAGCCCCGTGCAATGGTTTTAATTAAAAAAGCTTGCCATGCTCATCAGCAAAAGATTTCTAAATTCAAACCGTGGAGTAGCTCATTCTATATCGCTTATAGGCCTTTCGAATAGCATTCTTCAATTCTAATTCAGATTTAAAATTCTCTACTTCTACAAATTTAAGTAGATCTCTTAGTAAAATTAATTCATCATTTTCCCAGAGATAAGAAACTGGTATATCGCCATATTCCTTCAAGAGCTTGTCTTTAGATATTGGAAATTTTATGTGAATCTTGATCAAATTCACTTGGATATCCCCTCCCTTAGATCAATTATTTTTTAATTTCTTTAAAAATGCTTCTTTTAAATATAGTAAACTTGATAAGACAGCAATACTAAAAAGTTAAGGGTTTTACTTTAGTCGAGGCATGGGATGAAAAAAGTCGTAATAGTAGGCGCGGGTCCAGCTGGTTTGTTTGCTGCTATGGAGCTCATGGGGAAAGCAGAGGTATTGGTGATCGATAGAGGCAAAGAAGCACTTGAGCGACGGTGCAAGCTCTCTGAGCAAGATGAGTGTCTGCATTGTCCAACCTGTGATGTAATATGCGGTGTGGGCGGCGCTGGCTGCATGTCGGATGGCAAGTTAAATCTCCATCCTGAGATCGGTGGGAGTTTGAGAGAATTTGTTTCACCTGAGAAATCTTGGGAGTTGATTAGAAAAATCGATGAAGTATTTGTTAAACATGGTGCAACCAATGAAGTAAGCCCAATTGGCGCTGAAAGCTTGGTTCAAAAAGCTGCGGCACACGGTATAGAATTTGTGCCAATCAAGCAGCGACATATTGGGAGCGATAAGCTACCCAAACTCGTTCAATCCATTAAAAATGAGATGGAAGCAAGAGGTGTCAAATTCCTGCTGCGCACCACTGTTGAAGATATCGAGGTTAAAGATGGACGCGTGACTGGTGTAGTCGCGGTGAATAATGAAGGAATGAAAAAGATAGAAGCAGATTTTGTAGTACTTGCTCCAGGTAGATCCGGCTTTAATTTTTTGGAGCGAATCTGCCGCAAGTTAAACATTCCATTGAAGCATCTTCCCATAGACATAGGAGTTCGCGTTGAAGTGCCCGCGGTTGTATATGAAGATGTGATAAAGATAAACTGGGATCCTAAGTTTAGGATGCATACGCCAACTTATGACGATCTAGTGAGAACATTCTGCACTTGTCCATATGGATTCGTGGTCAAGGAGCAATATGACGATGTAGTTGGTGTAAATGGTCATTCTTTCCGCGAGAAGCAGTCTAACAATACGAATTTTGCATTCATAGTTAGAGTGAATTTAACCGAGCCAGTTGAAGATACAACTGCCTATGGCTACTCCATTGCTCAACTTGCAAATACAATTGGAGGGGGCAAGCCGTTGATACAGAGATTAGGCGATTTAAAAAGAGGTAGGAGGTCCACGTGGGAGAGGATCGATAGAAGCTATATAGTACCAACATTTAAAGATGTTACTCCTGGGGACATCTCAATGGCAATGCCAGCTAGGATAGTTACAGATATAATAGAAGGTCTTGATATGTTAGACAAAGTAGTACCTGGGGTTGCCTCTGATTCAACATTGCTCTATGCCCCTGAAATAAAATTCTCAGCTCAGCGCGTGATTTCTTGGGAGGGTTTTGAAACTCAAATTAAGGGTTTATATGCAATAGGCGATGGAGCTGGGGTGAGTAGGAGTATAGTGAGCTCTGCTGCAACTGGGATAATTGCTGGGGAGCACATTAAAGCGCAGATTGAAAAGAAAAAATATAGTTAAACTTCTTTAACAAGCCTCACCCATTTAGCTTTTCTATCTCTCTCTTTAAAACCAGCTTTTCCAGATATAGCTAGACCTGCTTTATTTTCACATCCAACCCAAGTTTCTATTTTACTATGCCCGCTTTTTATCAAATAATCCAACGCTATATTTAAAAGCTTCATTCCGATGCCTCTACGTTGATACTCAGGTAAAATAGCTAACTCGTGGATAGCTCCCACTTTTGCTCCTTCTTCCTTACTCCACCAGTTAGCATCGGCGAATAAAAAACCAACTGTTTTTCCATTTGCCTTTGCTATGAAAAGTCCATTTTTATCGCGCTTATAAAGCCATTTCAAATATCGCTTGATTGCGCTTTCCCTTTTGAGAGAATATTCCTCTGAATTTTCATAAGCAGTTTTATATATAGATCTCAATTCTCTCCAGATGCTTAAATCTCCTCGAAGTATTTCTATTTGCATTTTAATTTCCCATTTTCAATTTCCATATAATCTATATATTTATGGATGCAATTGTATTTCTATTCCTTGAATCTGAGGTAGGTCTATGAAGAAATACATAATTAAGGACATTAAGCTTGCTGAAGCTGGTAAAAAAAGAATTGAATGGGCAAAGCGCCATATGCCAGTTCTGCAGTTGATTGAAAAGGAATATCGAGAGAGCAAACCATTGGAGAACCTTAAGATAGCTGCTTGTTTGCACGTAACAGTTGAAACTGCTAATTTGATTCACGCTTTGAGAAGCGGTGGAGCAGAGATCTCGCTGACAGCGAGCAATCCCTTGAGCACGCAAGACGATGTCGCAGCTGCACTTGCACGTGAGGGTATACATGTCTACGCTATCAAGGGGGAGAGCGAGGAGGAATACTATCGATGCATAGAGGAGGCATTGAAGATTAAGCCGAATATTACATTGGATGATGGAGCTGATACCATTGCAATGATACATGGGAAATACAGCGAGTTAATACCTGATATAATTGGAGGCTGCGAGGAAACCACAACTGGAGTAATTCGATTAAGAGCTATGGTTAAGGAGGGTGCTTTGAAATATCCAGTTATAGCGGTTAATGATGCTGAAACTAAGATGATGTTCGACAATCGCTATGGAACTGGGCAGAGTACTGTTCACGGTATATTAAATGCAACGAATATTTTAATCGCGGGTAAAACAGTGGTAATCGCTGGCTATGGATGGTGTGGCCGTGGGATTGCAATGCGTGCTCGCGGCATGGGGGCAAATGTAGTTGTGGTTGAAACTGACCCAAGGAAAGCACTTGAAGCATTCATGGATGGATTTCAAGTGATGGATATGAAAGCAGCGGCTAGAGTAGGGGATTTATTCATCACGGCAACTGGGAATATTTCAGTCATCAGAAAAGAGCATTTCAAGATCATGAAAGATCAAGTTATCCTAGCAAATGCAGGGCACTTCAACGTTGAAATCGATATTCCAGATCTAGAAAAACTTGCAGTGAAGAAGCAAAATGTGAAGGAAAATGTAGATGAATATACCTTGAAGGATGGAAGAAGGATTTATTTGCTAGCAGAGGGTAGACTTGTCAACCTCGCTGCAGCATATGGGCATCCGCCTGAGGTTATGGATATGAGTTTTGCAAATCAAGCACTCTGCGTGAAATATCTTGTGGAGCATAAAGGTGAGCTTGAAAATAAAGTATACCCAGTGCCTGAGGAGATTGATAAAAAAGTAGCTAGGCTGAAGCTCGCTAGCTTGAATATTAAAATTGAATCTCTCACCAAGGAGCAGGTGAGATATCTAACTAGTTGGAAGATGGGCACTTAGGAGATGGAATTATGAAGCTATCTAGCTTGAGGGATTATTTACAGCAGCGATTTGGGGGGAAAGTGGAGATTTTATACGCGAAGGAGATGGGCAGAAGTTTGAAAGTTGAGAAGGATGAGCTCAAGGGCTTTGGCTATGGCAAGCCTATTGAGATAGAAATTCAAGTTAATGGAGATAAACATTCTCTAGTTCTCTCTTCAATGCGCGTGCAAAAAGGCTTTGGCCACGATTATTTTTCAGATCGGGCTCAGGTATTGCTTTGGCAATACTCAGCTTTTAATAAACTTCCTAGACACGTGAGAGCACTTGATGTTGGCTACTTCACTAGAGATGGAGAGCTTTTCTCAGCAGCTAAAGCAGAGGAATTCTTTCTTTTGATGGAGAAAGTAAACGGCCGAGAATATCACTTCGACTTAGATAGATTGAGAGATGGAGGAGAACTGAGAGAACTTGATATAGCTAGAGCGAGAGCTCTTTCTGACTATCTAGTGGAGATTCATTCTCAAAAGCATAGAGATGAAGAGCTTTACAAGCGCAGAATCCGAGAGCTAGTGGGCCACGGTGAATGCATAATGGGATTGATCGACAGCTATCCAAGGGATTTTGAATTTGCCTCGCCTCAAGATTTTTGCAAAATAGAGCAAAAATGTATTGAATGGAGATTCAAACTCAGAGATAATGCACATAGACTATGCGTGGTACACGGCGATTATCACCCTTGGAATGTGATCTTCAGAGAGGGTATTGACTTCACTGTTTTAGATAGAAGCAGGGGTGAATATGGAGAGCCAGCTGATGATGTTGCAACAATGAGCATGAATTATATATTTTATTCTCTTCAGAAATACAGCGAACTTAAGGGTGAATTTAAGCAACTCTTCGATGTTTTCTTGAATAATTATCTTGAGAAAACTGATGATGGTGAGATATTGAAATTCATGCCTCCCTTCTATGTATTCAGAGCACTGGTGATAGCCAGTCCAGTTTGGTATCCCACTTTATCGCCAGAAGTCAGGGTGAAGCTCTTTAATTTCATTCGCAATGTCCTTGAGGTTGAAGAATTTAATCCACAGAGAGTCAATGAGCTATTGAAATGATGTGCACTCGTTAAAGCCATTCCACCACTTCTTCTCTCTCAAGATCCCTTATCGCCTTTCCCCTAATCGATTTTGTTTCTAATCCCATCCGATTCGATTAGCGTGAATGTAGCATAGCCAAAGTTCATTTGTGAATCCCATTCTCCTCTCGCTAGATAACTCGCTTCAGGTTATTTCCACAGAGCCTTTAAATTGGAGTGCCATCTAATTGTGGACATTGCGTTTTCGCTGCTTGAAAAATGCACTAGATCGCAGTTCTTGGAATTGCTGTACTATAGTTCAGGAAAAATTTGCCTTAAAGAATAATATTCTGGGAGTGAAACGCATAGCAGTACATCTATTATAAGTGAAGCGAACATTACCCCTCGATATCTTGAGCCCTGCAGGAATAACTTCCCACCTCTCTCGGGCGTTGGATTCCTCACGAAATCATAGCACTGGGTAAGCATCCAAATCCCGCTTGCTAGAGCACCTAATAGGTAAACCACACCAAGTCTCGCGCTAATGAAGATTATAATGGAGAATATTACCCCCATTATCCAACAGAGCATTATAAACTTTGAGGTAAAGGGAACGCCAAATGTCACCGGCATAGTTGGAGCTCCACGCCGTCTATCCCCAGCTACATCTCTACTTACTCCTGCTAAGGTAAATCCCCAGTCTGTAACGCAGATCATAAGTCCTAGGAATATAGCGGGTAAGGGTAAAAATGCACCCTTCCAAGTTGGATCAAAAGCAAGCCATACACCTATTGGAACTGTTCCATAGGCCACCCCTACGAAGAAAAAACTCATGAATGTATGGCGCTTAGCCCATTTTGAATAAATAGATATCACCACAACTCCAATAGCGAGTACTACGAGGGATTCAATGTTCAAATATGCTGCTGCACTAGCAGCAATTGCGAGGAGCAAAAAACTATAATAAAGTGCTTGATTCTTAGTCATCTTCGCACTTGGGAGCGGTCGATTTGGGAGGTTAATTGAATCTATATCAACATCGCAGTAGTCATTGAAAACATATGTAGAAGTAATTGCACAGTAAGCTCCTATAACTGCAATAATGAAGGCAAATGGATCTGGAAGTTTACCAAGGCTGTGAATTGCATCTGGATACGCGAAATAAGCAGCAAGAAGCCCACTTGCAGCTGGTAGAGCTAAGTCCATATCTGAAATCTCAGGGCGGAGTATTTGCACATAGGGTTTAAAGCGATTTACAACTTCCATCAGAATCTAATGATTGCAATTGAAATACATATTCTTTTCTAGGTGAGAGTGTTAACTTTGCATCGTCTTCTCTTTGATTTTTTCATCATAATGATGGTTAATGATGAGTAAAAATACTTTTATATATTTCAAATTACATATTAAATCTAGGGAGGGGCCTTTAATGTTAAATAAATTTATTGATGAAGCAATTGCTGAAGCTATGAAGAAGAGTAAAAATACTGAAGAAATATTACTAGCTCTGGGTGAAAGAGCTTTATTTGTCTCATTATATACTAAAATTTTAAGGCTTAAAAACTCAGTTTGGAATGCTTGCGAAGAAGTGAAAAATGAAGAGCTGAAGGAGTTATTAAGGGATATCGTTAGCGATGAGTTGCTATGGCTTTACTTTAGAGAAAAAGATCTGCTTAAAAAAGGAAAGAAACCGGAAATACCGGGGGAAAAAGAGAAAGGGGAAGATGGAAACTGGATAAAAATTGGGAAGCTTTCATGGTGCGAGCAAAATGGAGTGGTTAATATTAAATATGGTCAATGTGGCAAGAGAATAAGTGCTAGAGAAATCGAGGAGCTCTTTAATAAATATGATCCAATAACCATCGATGATTTGTTAAAAGACCTGAAGTCCAAAAATCTTGCAACAATGATGCTCAAATTCTTCCAGCACCATCCAAAGTATAAAGATAAAGTTGTTCTAAAAGAAGGCAAGTGGCGCAAGAAGTACTTATATAAGAGCGATCCAGCTTCTAGGTTATATAAAATTTTTTGTATGAAGCACCCCGATTTTGAAATCCACCCTGAGAAGATGTGCACATATGAAGCAGTTTTCAATAATGAAAAACCCTGCCCGCTCAAGCAGAAATTCTTGAAAATCGGTGCAAGAGTTGAATGCAGCCCTCCAAAGATAGAGCAAACCAACGAGCAAATCGTGGAATCAAATGGCAAAATAATAGAAGTGATTTAAGTAAACCATTTCAAATTCCATTTTCTCGTGTGTAGCCTAGTACTTTAGCTCCTGCTTCATTCACCAAAGTTATGAATCCATTTAAATCCAAGACGAAAATTGCATCATTTTTTCAAATAAAAGGCGATATCTCTCTTCGCTCTCTCGAAGCGCTTGTATCGCTTGCGCGGGAATAACTTCAAAGCAAGGAGAGCCAATTATTTTTTTTCCACGAGGTAACCCTGTTTCAAGGATTGTTATGCATAAATGTTTCGGATTAATTCAATATAGGAAATAATTATCAATAAAACTATTTTTAAAACAAAATTAGCCGATTTAATATAAATTTTTAAATCCGTTTGAAAATCTTATCGAGTTTAATCTAGAGCCCACCGTGGGAACAGGTATATGATTTTTTAACTCTATATAGTTGATTTATGAGTTTTTGAATTCGATACTGCGTGCACATTGCATCTGCTTTAATTGCACTATAATCTGCTCAGTTCGTGCACTGTTGATTTCTCTTACTTTAACTTCTTCATCTTGAATTTGTGAATAGACTTCGATTGACATATTTACATTGAGCACAATACCTCTCACTCACTTAATCCTGCAATATTAAAAAGGATAGGAAAAATGGAAGAACCTAAAGTGAATAGGCACTTTTTCGGCATTTATCGGACTGCGATTTTTCTAAATTTTATTTTCCATTGAAGATGTGATGGGCTGGAATTTCGTGTCTATCCAAGCCAAGTTTTTTCAAGTCAAAGCCGAATGCCACGCCATATAGCTGAGCTAGATGTATTACTGGATATGTATAGATCTCGCCATACTTCGCTTTTATATCCACCTGCCCCCTATCATATTGCAAGTGACAAAACGGGCAGATATCCACAATTGCCTGAGCGTCAGTTTTCTTGATCTCTCGAAGCTTGACTAGAGTCATTTTAAGTGCAAGCTCGGGATTCCTTGCTCTAACTCCGCCTCCTGAGCCGCAGCATAGATTTTTATCGACATAATCGATGCTCTTCGCACCAGTGACCTCGACTAGTTCATCTAAGATGCGAGGAGTTTCAGGGTCATCTAGGTGTTTTATCCTCGATGGCTTCAAGAAGTGACAGCCATAGTGTACCGCTACTTTTAAATCAAGAGGTCGAACAACTTTATTTGCAATTTTCTCTAGCCCAATATCTCGATAAAGAAACTCAGCGAAATGTCTCACTTTAGAAGTTCCTCTATAGGTCATTCCTACCTTTGCTAAAATTTGATTAACTTCTTCTCTTAACTTCTCATCTTCCTCAAGCTTGTGGTGAACCTCTGCTAAGGACCCAAAGCAACCATTACAAATGGTAATAATATCCACATCTAGCGATTCCGCAATTGCTATATTGCGTGCTCCAAGTGCAAGCCAAGTTGCTTGATCAAAAGACCTAGTAACACCAGGGGCAGGGCAGCAGGATGCGCCCTCGAGTTCTTTCACTGGTATATCAAGTGCTTTCAATACCTCACGAGTGGAACTCTCTATACCTGGGTAGCGATTTGGCGCTACACATCCGAGGAATAAGCCATAGCCAGCTGCCATTTTTTCACCCCTTCTTTTCAAGCAGCTTGATGAAACCTGTTTCTTCCATTATTTTGCGAACACTCTCAATCGCGTTTTTATCTGCTTGAGCTATCGGGGGCATTTCGCTTAATCCAAGGGCTAGTCTCTCTTTTTTGTACTTATCATCAATTGGCACGAGGTGACCTGTTTTCACTAAGAACCCAGCTGCTCTTCGATGCGCTTCCGCCATGTATCCCTCTTTGACAGCGATATTTCTAATTGCCATGATTATATCAGTCGTTTCCACTCCCTGGGGGCATCGCTCTAAGCAAGTATGGCAGGTTGTGCATTGCCAAATGTCATCGCCACTTATTACTTCTTTCTTCAAGCCAAGTCTTGCCTTTCTGAATTCTTTTCTTATTCTCAGCGCTGCAAGTCTCCCTGAGGGACAGGATCCAGTGCATGTACCGCATTGAAAGCAATTTAAAATCGATTCACCGCCTAATTTAATGATTTCCTCTAGGAACTCATTTTTTTCAATACTTATGGGTATAGCCATATCAATATTCCTTCTTTGCTTTATGGCTTTTAATATAAAATCAGTGATACATGAGGCTTTCGAAATTAATCAATATATCAATTTCAAACATGAAAAAATCTTTCAATATAAAATCCTTATCTAAATTTATGGATTTTCTATCCAAGATAGATTCAAGTAACTGCCCCTTCCCTGTTAGGAAATGCGAATGGTGTATAGTTTATAAATTTTTATCTGAAGATGAAGCTATTTCGAAGTACTCCATCGAATTAACTTGGGAGGAGCTTGAGGATAAGAGGCTTATCTGGCTCAAAGGACGCGGAGGCGCGGCTTTTTATTTTTCCTATGAATTTGAGATCCCTCTTGCTGCCTATTGTATAGTTAAATGCAGGAGGACTCATCTTGAGTGTTTGAATTGCTGCTTGAAAAAACTGGGGATAAAGAGCTATACCAAACCCGCTGAGGGAGAGGAAAGCAGTTTCAAGATAATGCTTCCATTATTGCTTTTTAATTCCAAGCAAGGGGAAACTGTGCTAATAGAACCAGATTCAAAATTCTGGCGGTGTTTGGATAGAAGGGGATGCAGAGATGCCTTCTGTGAGTATTACGATCTTTGTAAAACTTTGATGGAGAATGAAAAATTGCCTTTTTCACTGTAGCAATTTTGGGGATACAAAGTGCTTGTCAAGACCTGTTTCTCGCATATCCAATCCAAGTGCCAAGCCTATTGCTTGTGTGAAATAGAGCACAGGGAGCGTGAATTTGGTTTTATATATCGTCTCTATTTTGGACTGCTGAGCATCTAGCATTGTATGGCACAAGGGGCATGCTACTATGAGGCAGTTAGCACCCAGTTTTTTAGCCTCCTCAAGTAAATTTTTAGCTAGTTTATTAGCAGTTTCTTCTTTTCCCATTAAAAGAGCTCCTCCACAGCATTTGGTTTTACTTGGAAACTCTATGTATTCTCCGCCAATTGCTCGAATTATATTTTCAAGCCACATTGGGTCTTCTGCTTTACAGATCCTTGCTGGTCTAGTGAGCAAGCAACCATAGTAGGGAGCTGCTCGTATTCCCTTCAATGGTTTTTTTACTTTTCCAGCGAGGTTGTCGAGTCCATATTCTTGAATGATTACATTAATTAAGTGCTTGATCTTTACCTCAGCGCGATAGGGCTCGCCTATTAATCCCTCTATTTTTTCCCTCACTCCTTGGCTTTCTTTCACGGAGTAATCTGCCTTGAGCAAGTTGTTGTAGCATATACTGCAGGGAGCAATGAGATCCATTCCTAGCTTTGAAGCGAGGATTATATTTCTTATTGAAAGTGCGGTAGAAAGAATTTTATCTGATGCGACTTCAAGGGCGCCACAGCAATTCCAGTCTTCTATTTCCACGAGTTCTATTCCTAGGGCTCTGCATATTGCTCTCGTGGAGATTTCATATTCCTTTGCTGAGCCATGGAGGAAGCAACCTGGATAGTATGCATATCTCATTTATTTTGTCCCTCACTTATTTAACCCCTTGAATATCCTCTCAATCTGCATTTTATCTTTAACAGCCTTTGGGGTTAAAACTAGTTTTCCCTTTCTGAACATTGAGATTCCTTGAGTACTATAAGCAATCATTCGCCCAATTCCCTTGGTTTTTATCAGATATCCACTAATTGCGCCTAATTCGTGCACTCTGCCGTATTTCTTTATGGATTCAGCGAATGTTTCTTCAAATTTATGTCTATTGCTGGATATTTTGATCTTACCAGCTTTTTCCTCTCGCTTGGCTATTTCTCTTATCGCCCCCATTATTTCAGTTATGCGTACATCGTGGGGGCAGTAATCATAGCAAGCATAGCAATTCACGCATAGCCAGATTTTTTCATCTGTCAATACTTCTTCGCGCATGCCAAGTAATGCTTTATGGATTATCTTTCGAGGACTGAATTTTTCTCCTTCTTGATTAACTGGGCATATCACGCTGCAGCTAGCGCAACTATAGCAAGTTAAAATCTTCTCTCCACCTGGTTCATTTGCAATTTCATATTTGAATTTTGGGTCGAGTTGATCTAACTTAATCGTTTATTTCACCTACTTATTCATATTTGTTGGATATTTATTAATATTTTTATTTGATTTTAAAACAGTAAAAATGTTTAAAAATTTAATTATTTGAGAAATTTGCCTTGAAAAAGTGATTATTAAACCTTTTGTAGGCAGCTGTTGGAAATAGTCGCTTTACTGGATTATTCGCTAAAGCGTGAGTTAAAAAAGCCACTGCATATCACAGAGTCGATTGAATCTAACTATTCCCTAGAGCATTTGGTTCGCCTCCACCATGCCAGCTTTTCCTAGGTCTAATTTTAACCACGTGGAAGCTCTCAGTGGTATCGTCAAGCAATAATGCAGCGCCTTTGTCTTGATTTAATCTCTTCATACACTCCACAATTCCATCTCGCATGTAAATTGGTCTAACTTCGCTCAATGCATTAATATCTTCTTGAGCAGTCAATCTATGGCAAATTAAAAGATCGCAGTGGGATATTGCCTCGCGATGGAGAGCCGCTAAAGTTTGAGTTGCAAGCACCAAGCTCAAGCCAGGCTGCCTGCCTAGTCTGAGCCATTCGTTTACAATTACATTTGAGGCTATTGTTTCACTATTTCTAGGCAAGAAAACGTGAGCTTCATCGATGAAAAGCCAGACCATTGGGAATTCTTGATTCAAAGAGATTTTTCTCATCTCAGCGAGCAGTTGATTTCTCCTTGCTTTCACCCGTTCAGTATAAATTTGCCTAGCAATTGTTGCAACAATCGCGCTTTTGACATTAGAAGCATGCCCATAGCAGCTTAAATCTAACACGCTAATTTTACCACCTTTCACAAGTTCATTCAAAGGCGTGCCATATCTATCAAAGATCCCCCAGCTTTGAACTGCAAGCAAGTAATTCTCAGCTGCAGCTCTAATATTTGGGTGAATTTTTTTATCTTCATTAATATTCGAGGCTATATCCCTAAGGGAAAAAAGCTCTCCAGTTTCCTTTAGCTTTTGAATAGTCTTGATAATTAAAACCCCGAGGGGTTCAAGTGGAGATATATTGAGCATTGAGCACCAGTCAAATGCATCAAGATCGCTCGCTCTCACTGAAAAAGAGCTGCATTTCACTTTTCTCTGTTCAAATTCCACTTTGAAAGCATTTGGAACGAAAATCTCAAGATCATACTTCTCAGGCTTTAGATCCCATTTCTTCAGTAGATTTTCTTCCCTCCAGTTTTCCATGCTCATTGTCCAAAATATACCCATTGTATCTATGATTAAAAATGCAAGATTATTTTTAATGGCTTCATCTAGAGATGCAAGTTCTTCCACTATAACACCAAGGGAATAAGATTTTCCATAACCTCTCTTACCGCATATCAATATTACATGAGGATGAAGCGCATCGAAATAGACCTCAGCACCTAAGGAACCATCGAGCGCGAGATATCTACCTAAATTCAAAAGTCCTTTATTCGCTTGACCGCGCGTTCCCAGAATATACATTTTTCTGCTATTCACGATCGAAACCTTTATCTCTCTCATTGTATTTCAAGTTTGTGCAAAAAAGTATCTTAGCTGGATGTAACGAAATTGAGAACCATATTGAATTTACTATCAAAGATTAAAAGCATAGTGCATAAAACTGAATTAGAAGGCAAATGTCGATATTCAATTAGAATTAAAAACAATGAATGCTACACCACGGTACATTGCGAAAAGTGCCTTGAGAGTGGGAGTCTGCAGAATCTTAGGTGTAGAAAAAATATTTTAGAGATATTGCAAATTGAACCACAGACTGATTGCTTAATTCTGGCCAAGCCATATGAAAGAGAATATCGCGATGGCGCGCTTCAGCAGCTAAAAGCAATGGCAAAGCTACCCCTTACCCCAAACCCGTGCTTGGAGACTAAAGACTACGACCGGTATATTAAAGCATACATTAGGCCCAAGTTTTCATCAGCGAGAATCGAGCTCGAGCTACCAGAGGGAGCTATGTTTTTGAAAAGCTATGAGATCAAAAATGAAAGAAGAGCTATTCAAGTAGCAATTTATAGACTCCTAAACAAGCCAGAGAATATCTATTTCATCATTCCAATGGAATACAATTTATCTAATGAGGAGCTTCAAATTCTCTTGAATGCAAAGGCAAAGTTAATACGCCAGAGACCAGTTACAGCAAAATTTGCGGATCCAATAAGAGCAAGGGACTTTTTTATGGAGAGGGGTAGGGAAATCATATCCCAGCTAGCGTGGGATAAAAAATTAAATCTAAATTCCGATGAAATAAATCAACTTGCGGATTTATTTGCAAAGTATACAGCTGGCTTTGGAATCTTAGAAGACATACTCCTCGACTCAAATGTACAAGATATATATGTCAATTCTCCAGTGACCAAGAACCCCCTCCATTTACTAGTTCAAGGTGAAGAATGCAGCTCGAATATTTATCTCTCAGAGGATGATGTTAATTCTTTAATTTCGAGATTGCGTTCACTCAGCGGCAGGCCCTTTTCAGAGGCCAATCCAGTGCTGGATGCCTATCTCGAGGAATATCATACTCGCGTAACAGCAATAGGCTCTCCTTTAAGCTCAAATGGTTTAGCTTATGCATTCAGAAGGCATAGAACAGAGCCTTGGACTCTACTTTCTATGATAGCGAATAATACCTTAAGCTCATATGCAGCTGCACTGCTGAGTTTCCTAGTCGATGGACAAGCATCTATATTAGTCACAGGAAGCAGGGGAGCTGGCAAGACCTCTCTTTTAAGCGCCCTTATGCTTGAAATACCCCAAAAATATCGAATAATCACTATTGAGGATACAAATGAACTACCCATTTCCCAGCTTCAAGCCTATGGCTGGAAAATTCAAGGATTAATCACAAAATCAGCGGTTGCAGGCTCAGCATCTGAGATTGAACCAGATGAAGCACTTAGAGCAGCACTTCGCTTAGGTGAATCTGTCTTAATTATAGGGGAAGTAAGAGGCAGAGAGGCAAGAGTACTTTATGAAGCAATGAGAGTGGGAGCAGCAGGCAACTCAGTCATGGGAACCATACACGGTTCAACTGCTAGGGAAGTCTACGATAGAGTGGTGTTCGATCTAGAAGTCCCACCGTCTTCTTTCAAAGCCACTGATGTAATAGTTGTTTGTGCTCCAATTAGACCAGGTGGTGGGATCTCGAGAATGCGAAGAATCAAGCAAATAACTGAAGTTCTAAAAGGAGAGGGAAACTCGAATGACATCTTCCAAGACTTAATGGACTATTCAGCTGAGAAAGACCAGTTGAGAGCTCTTCAGGTTTTAGATATGGGTAAATCTGTGGCGATAAAAAACATTGCTTTAAAATGGGGCATTACCATTGAAGAGGCCCTTGAGAATATAGCCCTAAGGGAGAAAATAAAGAGAACTCAAGTAGATGCAAGCCTTAAGTTTAATAACCCAAAATTGCTAAGGGCAGAGGCAGTTGGAAGTGCAAATAACAAATTCTGGCTCTTATTAGATGAATACAAGCAAGACCTACAGCAAGTGGAAAGCGAGTGGATGAAGTGGTATGAAATTTTCGTAAGAGGTTAAATGTTTGAGGCTGAAGCAAATTGGTACACCAAGGCCTGTAAAAATTCCACTAAGGCCTTGAAGTTGCTATTTAAAGACCTAGAGGAATTTAAGCAGAAAATTGAGATAAAAGCAAGTAAAGAACTTCTGCGCTCTATTGATTTCACAGGTCTAGATCTCGAGGTGCATGAGGTACTTGCTTTTGCCTATTTACTTGCTCTATCAACTCTATCCCTCTTTCTAATCATCGATTTCGTCATTCTCTACAGCGTTGGCTTCAACATCCCAGCCTCGACTTCTACATTGCTTTTAATATCAACGATAGCTATACCATTGCTGGTGCTCCACTACGCAAGTCATTACCCTGAGCTATACGCGAAGTACCTCAGGATTCATTCCCTTGGGGATGCCCCTGAAGTCCTTTCCTACATAGTTATGAATATGAAATTAGTTTCAAACATAGAGCGATCAATAAAATTTGCAGCTGAAAACTCTAATCGCCCACTTGCGAGGGACTTGCGAAAATTGATGTGGGATATGCATTTCAGGGTATACAGCAGCATAGATGATGCGATAACGAGCTTTGCAAGTGAGTGGGGGGAATGGAGCAGTCACTTTAAAAGAGCCATACATCTCATAAGAAGCTCACTTGGGGAACCAGATGAAGCTCAGCGTATAATAACACTTAATCGAGCTCTAGATGTAGTGTTAGAAGGCACTAAAAATATAATGGATGAATTCGCAAGCAGGCTCCATACTCCAACAACTGTGCTTTATTCCATTGGAGTAATGATCCCCTTAGCACTTGTAGCAATGCTCCCGGCGGCTAGTGTAATTGGATATAGAATTAATACCTTTGAGCTTGCATTAATCTACAATCTCCTGCTGCCCGTGGTAACCTTCATCTATGCTGATTCCATATTACTCAAAAGACCAGCTGCATTTACCCCTCCTCAGATTCCCCTAGGTCACGAAAGCTTGCCAAGTAGAAAGCGAAGATGTTTTACAGCTGCGATTGCAATCGCAGTTGGCATAGTCATTGCCTTGCCAGGTTTTCTCTACTTAGCATTAGGGATACCAAAAATTAAATCTCAATTGATCGCTTGGAATTCAAATATAACAATACTAAGCCAGTTGAATAGCTACTTCCCTACAACGCTGCTAGTTATCTGGGGAATTGCAATTGCGATATCCATTTACTGCATAGGAATATATCTGCCCTATAAGAAAATTAGAGATAGAATCAAAAAAATGGAGGGGGAATTCTCAGATGCTCTGTATATTTTAGGGAAGAGAATATCTGAGGGCAAATCTGCTGAGGAAGCATTTGCATTTACTTCAGAGACAATGGAGGGCTCTGAAATTGCAACTATTTTCTCTGTCATTGCCTATAACTTCGCTGCAATGCGCACCACAGTGAAAGAGGCTCTCTTTGATGAAGAATTTGGTGCATTTAAAGAAGTATACTCAGATAGAATCTTAGCCACAATGAAGCTATTCATAGAGAGTGTGCAGAAGAGCAATGAAGCTGCAGGTATAGCATTAGTGAAATTAGCAGATCACCTAAAAGAACTGCAAGCAGTTGAGGAGAATATAAAGCGTGCTTTATATACAATGACGAGTATGATGCGCACCACAGCAATGATCTTCGCACCTTTAATCGGGGGCGTAACCCTTGCTCTCTCTGAAGTAGTCGCAAGGCTACTTGCGAGCATTATGCGAGAGATGCCATCGCTGCCAAGCGAAAGCAGAAAATTTCTACCAATGCTGCCTAGATTCACTGAAATGAGCATAGCACCTGAGTACTTCGTGTTAATAATAGGCATATATTTGGTCATGCTTACCTGCATATTAATACGCTTTATAGCTGGAATTGAGCATGGAGATGACAAGGCACAATTTATGTTTGATCTAGGCATTGCCATGCCCATAGCAATCTTTGTTTTCTCTATATTCACAATTTCAAGCAGAATTTTATTTGGAATGATAGTGGGATAAGTTGAATAAAAGATAACAGAAAAATGAAAAACGCAAAAATCATATTTAAAAGAGTATATTAAAATGTTGAAAGAGTATAAATGATACGGGGCTCGTAGCTCAGGGGAAGAGCACTGCCTTCGCAAGGCAGGGGCCACGGGTTCAAATCCCGTCGAGTCCACTCTTAATTGAGTGCGAAAAACACCTTCTTGGACGGAGGTAATTTCTAGGAACCCTGAGATTTTATCTAGCGACTTCTTTGCAGTCTATCAGCAAGGGGCAAAGAAAAAAGGGTTGAGCCCTAAATTAGCTAGAAGTTTTAGTAATTATATTTAAATCGATATTGTTTTATATTTAAATCGATATGTTTAAATCGACTTGGGTATTTGAAAGTTGAGAGAGAGCAAGATTGGAGGAATGTCAAGGTCGTTTACTCTTAAATATTCGTTGTGTCTATATTTAGTTGCTATGGAAAAGTTATATATACCAGAACCAATTTCAGCTGGGATATTTCTTTCTTATAAATGTACTAGTGAATGTAAACATTGCATGTACGCTTGCTCTCCAAATTGGAAAGCTGATTGGATTTCCGAGGAGGATGTTGAAAAAATTTTAGCTCAACTAGCTGACAAGATAATAGAAAGCCCCTTTGGGATTGGTATAAACTATGGTCTTCATTTCACTGGTGGAGAGCCATTCTTAAATTTCAATATACTCCTCAAAGTTATTAAGATTGCATCGAGATTAAAAATCCCCTCGATCTTTGTCGAGACCAACTGCTTTTGGTGCGTCGATGATAAAATCACAAGAATAAGACTAATTCAGTTAAAAGAGGCTGGATTGGATGGTATACTGATAAGCGTGAATCCATTTATAATCGAGGAAGTACCATTTGAGCGAACGGAGAGAGCTGTTAGGATAAGCAAAGAAATTTTTGGTGATAATGTGATTACCTATCAAGAATTCTTCTATGAGCAATTTAAAAAGTTAAATATTAGTGGTACCATGCCCTTCGAGGAATATTTGAAAAGAGCACCATACAGCTTACGCTACGTGGAATTGCTTCCGATGGGAAGAGCTGTTTATAAGCTTGGAAATTTGTTCAAAAAATATCCAGCAGAGCAATTCTTCGGTGAATTCTGCAGGGAAGAGCTAACGAGACCTTGGCATATCCATGTCGATAACTATTGCAACTATATCACTGGCTATTGTGGAGGTATTTCCCTAGGAGATGCTAGAGAGCTGAAATCGATTCGCGAAATAGATTTAGATGAACATCCTATTTTAGAAGCTCTAGCTACAGATATTAAAAAACTTTATGAGTTGGGAGTGGAATTTGGCTACAGAGAAAGGGAAGGTTATATCTCAAAATGCCATTTATGCGTTGATATAAGGAGGCATTTGATACAGCAAACAGATGAATTTAAAGAGCTCAGCCCGAGAGATTTTTATTTTCATTTAGAATAGTGTTCGACGTGATGAGAAATTATTTAAAGCAACTTTAATTTTCCAATCAGCTAATCCAGAGATTAAAGCTAGCCAAGCATAAGGCAAAACTTCTATGTTGTAGCCTGAAGCTATTAAATCAATTTCCCTACCATCGCAGACCTCAGCTAGCTCTCGCACTTTCCCACCTATCATTCTAAAGCCATCTATGGTTAAACCCAATTGAGTTAAAATGTCAGCAAAATGGGGGTCAGAACCACCATTTCTTATGATTACTTGAGGCTTGAATTCTCTGATCATTGGCTCAACAATTTCCTCAAAGACTAAGCGATAGGACTCGGGGTGAGAGCCGTTTCCAGCGTGGGCATCTGTATCTAAAATCGTAATTCTTTTCCAAGCCATATTTTTCCATCAAATACTTAGCAGCAAAAGCAACGTCGTTGTAAATACAAAATCTTGTAAATACAAAATCCCTCTCCATAATCTTCTGAAGCATGATGAGTTCCGCCACCGATGGATACGACCTTTTTAAATCTCTTCTCTTGAATTAAATCACAAGCTAATTTTGCTTGGCCTATCTGAAGCCTCGCCGCCCTCTCCAAATCCCAAGGTCTTATTCTCTCGGGATGTTGTCCCTCTTAAATATAAATCGACTTGAGCATTTAAACGATTAAGTATCCGACAGAATGCGCAGCCTTGGTAATATTCTCGAACAAAATCTATGTATTCCTTTTTACAAATTAATGCTAAATCCTCTTCTTTTGCCCAATCAGCTTTAAAATCTTATAGTTATTTTCTAGCAGTTTTAGTAAGAATTTAGGAAATATTTCGAATCTATCACCTCTAAAAGGATGCCTCCCCCAAAGTCATATTCCTTTAATTCTTCCCATACAGAATTGCTATGTCCAATTGCTCATCTGATTAGAATATCTTATTTCAAGAATATTTATTTGCATGCTTATATCCTCAGTATTTGCCTTTGTTTATCAAACATTTAAATGACATATGCGTTCACTCCTCACGTTCCCTTAGGGTAATTGCATTTTGCTCGCATTTAGCTATGCAAAAGCCCACAGCCCATATATTTATCAACATCAACCACCGCTACCCGGCAATGAGTTTTTTGGTTTGAAATGGACAAACTTCAACACACGCAGCGTATTCATTGCTGTAAATTAGTGTTTGAGTAATGACTTTTTAATAGTGCTTATTCAAGGTTAAGACTTTTTAATAGTGCTTATTCAAGGTTAAGACTTTTTAATAGTGCTTATTCAAGGTTAAATTGAAATTTACCTTTATAGCCCCCACAATTCTCGCATCGCAATTGCAAATTGTGTAGAAAAAAGGAGTTTTAATGTCCAGATAGAGTGATAGAAATTACGCAAGTGCATTTCTCGTAAAAATTCCTTGGCTTCTTCTATAGAGAGAACCTGCATCTGCCACTTGTCCAGCAACTTCAATTACAGCACTAGCTTCTGCAGGGCTGAGTACTTGGTGAAGTGATAATACTCTAGCAAGCGATTTACTTTTCCACACAAAGAGCTGAGAATACCTATTTTTAGAAGGCGTGGATAAAATTTAAAAGCCAGCGACTGATACTTTTGAGAAATGAGGAATATTTCCAAAAGTCTTTATTTCCCAAAATCTTTATATCTTTAAATCCGTCGAATCATTTTGAGATGGAACTGGAAATTGAGATAATTGGAAAAGGTAGGGCGAGAGCTCAAATAGATGATAGAAATCCAGTCACTGCTAAGGCCATATTCGATAAACTACCCATTGAAGGAGAAGTAAAGCTTTGGCAGGAAGAAGTATACTTTGAAGTGCCTTTTAAACTAGACTATGAAAATCCCTCTGAAAAATCCAATCAGGGAGATCTATCCTACTGGCCGCCTGGCTCTGCAATTTGCATATTTTTCGGTACATCGCAGCCTTATTCTGCGGTGAATCACTTTGGCTTTATACTTGAAAACCTAGAGCTCTTTCGCGATGCGAGAGAGGGAGATAGAATTGTGGTTAGAAAAGCTGAGAAATGGCCTAGGGAAATCGATAGGGAGAAAATTTTCTCTCAAGCGCTAAATAGAATGGTCATCAAAACAAGTTTTTCTTCCAAGATAACTATGCCAGAAGTTAAGAGATATTGCGAAAAACTCTCAGCTGGTTCAAGAGATTTTTACTTCGTTAACGCAGGAGCAATTGGAGACCTTGGTGCTTATCTAGAATTCAGCTATTTTGGAGGCAAGTCTGAACGTGACTTCGAGCTTGCTTTGAGAACGATATTGCAGTGCCTCGAGGCGCACCCAAAGATCAAGGTGGAGCAAGTAATCGTGGGAAGGGAAATTATTCTTTGATTTCCTATAGAAATCCCATAGAGTTCATCCTATAAATCCCATAGAGTTATTACTCCAATTGAAGCTAGGGTCACCAAGATCCCTGCTATGAATACTCCGATCACTATTGCTGGGAAAGCGTGGCGAAATTTCAAGCCAAATATAAATGCAGCTGCACAGCCAGTCCAAGCACCTGTTGCAGGGAGAGGAATTGCGACGAATAAGCAGAGTGCTAGGGCTTTATATTTCGCTACATCATCGCTTAATCTGCGCTGGGTCCTTTTAAATAGCCATTTGAAGAATTCGTCAAAAATTCGATATCTCCTGAGCCAGCCCTCCATTGGGCTTAGAAAAAGCAGTAATGGTGCAATTGGGAGAATATTTCCAAGAAAACTCAGTAGAAAAGCATCAAATGGATTCATCCTGTAAACCCATATGGCAACTGGGATTGCACCTCTTAATTCAAAGATGGGAGACATGGCAATTAGAATAACCGCCAAGATGGGTGGAATGTTGAAATTCAAATTCTCCTCCCTTCTATGCCCTTCACCAGAGCAGTGAGAGCGCGATTTACTGGAGTTGGTATACCATATCTTTCCCCGAGCTTCACGATTGCTCCATTGATTGCTTCGATCTCAGTTCTCTTGCCTCTTTTAACATCTTGAAGCATCGATGATTGATTCTCAGCTGTAGCTCTTGCAACTGCTTCTGTGCGCTCAACCATATCATCCCTTATGGCAATTCCACTTGCTCTTGCAACTGCAACAGCTTCTTCAATCGCTAGTCTCATGAGTTCTTTTAATTCCTCAAATTTCAAGATCTCTCCATTTTTCAAACCAGTTATCGCAGTGATCGCATTTATCCCTGCATTTATTATTAGTTTTTCCCAGATCTTCATTCGCATATCCCTAGCGATTGAGGTCTTAATACCAGCGCTATTAAAAAGCTCCGCTATTGCCCTTACTCTCTCCGTAACCCTACCATCGAGTTCGCCTACTATAGTTTCACCCGCGCCAGTATATCTTATATGCCCGGGTTCAACGAGTGTCGAGCCATATGAGGTTTTACCACTTATAACTCGCTCAACACCAACCACACTTGCGATAATTTCTTCATTCCCAATTCCATTTTGCAGCGTAAGAACAACAGTCTTTCCTCCAACTGGAATGGCTCTCGCAGCTTGCTCGGTATCATACGATTTAACTGTGAATAAAAAAAGATCTGCTTCTACTGCTCTCGTAAATGCTTTTATCCTTATGTTAAATTCCTCTAAACCGCTAACTCTCAATCCCCTCTCTAAGATGGCTTTGACGTGGGCTTCTCTACCTATGAGTGTAACATCATAGCCTTCCCTTGCTAGAAGAGCTCCAAATAGACTTCCAATTGCACCTGCACCCATTACGGCAATTTGCATATAATTTGCTATTTAACTGAGAAGAGAAAAAACCATCGAAGAGAAAGAGAAAAAACCATCGAAGAGATCAAAAATAGAACTTATAATTTGGAGCGGGTTGGTAGGGGATGGATTAGATTGTGCAGTTTCAAAAACGGCATACACCCGCTCAATTAAAGATATATAAAGTAAGATAAATATATACTTTTCTACCAAAAACTTTAAATCCAGTGAAATTTATTAATATGCCGACTAATTCGAGAAAAATAGAAATGAAGGTTTTACCAAGAGAATTTTATTCAAAAGACCCTGCTGTTGTTGCAAAAAACTTACTCGGCAAAGTGTTGATTAGGAGAATCAAAAGTGAATTGCTAATTGGTAGGATAGTGGAAACTGAGGCTTACTATGGCGAGAAAGACCCTGCATCTCGAGCTTATAAGGGTGTGAAGAATTTTAACAAACCAATGTGGGGAGAAGTAGGCAGGGCCTTCATATACATGGTTCACGCTAACTGGCTTCTCAATGCAATTGCCCACCCTGAAAATGAAGCAGGAGCTGTATTAATAAGAGCACTTGAACCACTCGACGGTCTGGAGGAAATGAAGAAACATAGAAAGATAAGCAATATAACTGAGCTCACAAGTGGGCCTGGGAAGCTCACTAAAGCAATGAACATCACAAACAAATTAAATGGTGTTGATTTAACGAATATTGAAAGCGAGATTTTCATTTGCCAATTTGAAGAAGAAATGATTTTTAAAATTAGATCCAGCCATAGAATAGGTGTTTCAAGGGATCTACCTATAAAGCTCAGATTTTACATAGAGAGCAATCCATATGTTTCAAAAACCTAATGGACCGGTCGGGATTCGAACCCGAGGCCTCCACCATGCCAAGATGGCGATCTACCGCTGATCTACCGGCCCAGTGAAATAAATAGCTTTCTATTTACTTTAAACTTTTGCTAAATTCGGTAAATTCTAATTCGAGACCGTTAAAAGCTATAAATCCAAAAACAATTTATACTCTAGATAACATACTAAGCACCGGCCCGTAGCTTAGCCTGGTTGGAGCGCACGGCTGATAACCGTGAGGTCCGGAGTTCAAATCTCCGCGGGCCCATGTATCACTTGAAAATAAGTTTAAAAAACAGCAGATCCATGATGATACCTTGGAAGGAAATAGAATCTTGGAGCTGCTTGGCCTGCGGGAAATGCTGCAGGAGGGGATTCTTAGTATATCTAAATCCATATGAGTATGCAAAGATTCTAAGATTTGCACCTTATGCACTTGATGTTAGCGGGAGCAAGCCTAGTTTGAAGAATACTAAAGGAAGATGCATATTCTTAAATGAAAATGGATTATGCGGGCTGCAGTTTTTTGACTTAAAACCAACTGCTTGCAAACTATGGCCATTCATAGTATGCAAAGAGCCAAAATCTTTTGAGCATAATAAAGCGAGGTTTTACTACAAAAATGAGGAATACTATATTTATATAAATCCATCTGCTCGCAGTATTTGCAGCGGGATAGGTAGAGGCAAGCCTGAGGAGTTACCTTTAATTATTAATGAAGTTATTGAAATCTATAGAGGGATCGCTAAAAAACAGCATTTCTCCACAGCTTACTTGAAAACTTTTACTTTGAATTTATATAGCTTCGTATCCCTATCGAGCCAAGCATCAGGCATTAAACCCGCTTTCACGCAGCACTCGCTTAGAAAATCAGATCCATCCCAGCCATTTTCAACTGCAATTTGCGGGAGATAAAGAGCGCGGTGGAAGCCTCTCTCGATCAATACGCCATCTTCCCCTATCTTTATTTGATCCGGCAAGGAAGCTCTATCGTAACCTTCAAATGGCTCTATGGAGCCAATAATGCTCACTTCCACATCCATTCCATCAAGGGTTTCAATACCATTTATTCGAGCGCGAATCGCAACCGCTACGGCTGAGTCCAAGGCTGCTTCAGCAGCTGGCTTAATCGGAAGAGGATAGCCCATTGAAAAAAGGTTTCTCTCTTTACCTCCCTCGATTTTCTTTAGTGATACAAAAACACCTATTTTATTATTTAAAGCAGGAGGGATATTTTCAGGTAATTTTATTTTAACTCCATCCTTCAAATAAGCAGCAGCTGCTGCTCTTGCGATGTCAACGAGAATCTTAGCTTCTCTCTCCCCAATTTCCATCTCACCAGATTTAAATAATACAAGTTTAAATAGCTATCTATATGAAGTTCGACGTGCTTTTCCTCCACCCTCCAGCTATCTATGATTTTCGAAAGAAAGTATTATTCCCAGGTGGAGTTGCACGCACTGTTCCCTTTAGCACTTCACAGTTCCTCATCATTCCAATTGGACTATTAAGCATGGCTGAATATATAGAGCGACACGGCTTTAAAGCCAAGATCTACAACATTGGGGAAATGATGCTTGCAGATAAATATTTCGAAGTGGGGAATTTCTTAAAGAAAAAGGAGGCAGAGATTTTTGCCATTGATTTGCACTGGTGTGTTCACATTCAAGGAGCCTTAGAGCTCGCTAAACTCTGCAAGCAACTTAGACCCAGCTCAAAGGTATTGTTGGGCGGGCTTACTGCTAGCTGTTTTCACAGCGAGATAATTGAGAAGTTTAAGTTCATAGATTATGTAATTCGCGGAGAAGGAGAGGAGCCTCTGATTAAGCTATTGAATGAAAAGAACCTAGAAAAAGTTCCCAATTTAACCTATCGCTCGAGAGAGGGGCGAGTTAAAATTAATCCAATGGAGAAGCCCTGTGAAACTCTAGATGGATTTGATTTCACTCGTTTAGATTTAGTTGAGCCGCGAAACTTGCTGATCGATCGATCCCTAGGTGGAATTACCAAAAAATGGTGGTGCATACCATTTTGCAGAGGCTGTATTTATAATTGCGTTGGGTGCGGGGCCTCAGCTTATAGCTATTTAAAAATGTTCAATCGCCAGAGACCTGCGTTTCGCAGCCCAGAGAAGATCGCTGAGGATATAGAAAAGCTCAAGCAGCATGGCATAAACTTAATTTCCATTTTTCAAGACCCGAGAATGGGCGGGGCGAGATATGTGGAAAAGTTGGTTTCGATTTTCAAAAGGGAAAAAATCGATTTAGATGGAATGGACATGGAACTCTTTTCCCCTGCTAGCGAGGAATATTTAAAGAGCCTAAGCTCAATTGGTGTGCCTCTAGCCCTTACTATATCTCCTGAGTCAGGGGTTGAGAGTGTGCGAAGTGCACATGGGAGAAAGTATTCAAATAGCGAGATCCTGCGCACGGCTGAGCTTTGCCAGAAATATAATATAGACCTAGGTATATTCTTCATGCTTGCTCTTGGCGAGGAAACACAAGATAGCTTGAGGCAGACTTGGGATTTCTGGGAAAAGTTTTATCAAATGAATTTCAATTCCCACCTCAAAGGTAAGTGCATATCAATGGTTAAACCTGAATTTGGCTTCATGCTTTTGCTTGACCCTGGCTCGCTTGCCTTTGACTTTCCAGAGGAATATGGCTATAGATTGTTTTTCAAGAATGCTGAGGATTATTTTAAAGCCATGTCCATGCCCTCTTGGCATCTCTGGCTGAGCTATGAAACTAAATATCTAAGTAGAAAAGAGATTCTCATGTTAATTTTGGAATCACTCGAGAAAAAGCTAGAGCTTGAAGAAAAATATCAACTTTTTGAGCATCCCTCAATAAATGCTAGCCTTGTTTTTGAGCGCTTTAAAGTAAAATCTTGGCATGCGGTTGCTGAGAAGGTGGATGAAATTCTAGGCACTTCGCAGGAGGCTGAGAGATTACTTGAACTCAAAGAGGTACTTGAGGAAAATTTAACTCTAGATAGACCACCGAGGCTTGAGATGAGGGATCGCTTTGGCTATCGCGAGCTATTCGAGGTTCTAGCTTTTCAGTCAATGGGACTTATGAGTGGTGCTTAAGAATTTTACCATTTCAATTTCAATAAACATATATAGTAGGAAGAGTATTTAAATTGCAAAAATCAATGAGGGAAGAACATTATGAAGGTTCCATCTGAATGTTGCGGCTCAGGTATGTGGTGGGAATATATTATAGGGAATATATATGAAGCTAAATGTCCAAAATGTGAAACTGGGTATCTACGCAAGGGCGAACTATATTATATCAAGAAAAAAGGTGAAACTCAATATAAATGCCCAGTATGCGGCACAGAAATAATAGAGGCAAGCGTTCCCCATCCATATCGACCTAGTTATTCAGTATTCGTGCCATACTGCCCCAAGTGCGAGCCCAAACCTGAAAAGGCTTAGTGCTCCTCGCACTTCCATTCTTCTATCATCTCAAAAAGCGTAGCTTCAGGTAGCTTTCCCTGCATATCTTCATTCGCTCCACATTTAGGGCACTTTTGATGTGCCTTTTCAGCTTTATAAACAAATCTGCATTTCACGCAGATCCACATTTGCTCTTGATTTATAGGAAAACCTCCACTTTGATGTAAATTCCTTTTCAATATAAATTCTTTCTCAATATAAAAATCCAAGTATTCTATATGCAATTCCACCTATGAATATAGCCAAGGCTATTTCAAATAAAGCTATGAAGAGTGCTTTTCTCCAGTCTAGTTCTTTAATCAAAGCAGCTATTGTTGCAATGCATGGTATATAAAGCATTGTTACAAGTGCAAATACAATCATTTGTTTTTGAGTCAATACAAGGCTAAAATTACTGGTTCCAAAGAGAGATGCGAGCATTATAAGCGTGAGCTCCTTGCGGAGTACTCCTAAAATGAACGCTACTCCAGTTAAGCTTGGCAGCCCTAGCCAGGTGACAGTGACTGGACTCATTAAATTTGCAATTGACTCAAGTAAATTTGCAAGCTCAAGAATTTTGATGCTTAAACTTCCAATTATTATCAAGGGAAAAGCAACAGATATGAAATCCTTCACTCTAAACCAAGATTGCTTTGCCACAATTTTCAACGAGGGCTTTCTATAGGCAGGTATTTCCATTATTAATCCCACTGGCTCGCCTGGGAGGGCCTTAAATGCCACTCTGCCTAGAGCAAAGATCAAAAGCAGGTTGAGTATATATAGAGCTATAGCCCAGTTTATGCCAACGAATGTGCTTACTAAGCCCAGAATTACAATTGTTCTAGCTGAACATGGCACGAGTGTGGTGATGAATGCAGCGATTAATCGTTCTCGCGTTGTCTCCATTATTCTACATCCTAAGCAAGCTGGTACATTGCAGCCGTAGCCTAGAATCAATGGAATGAATGCTTTTCCATGCAGCCCAATTTTATGCATAAAGTTATCCATCATAAATGCAGCTCTAGGGAGATAGCCTGAGTCTTCGAGGATTGCGAGGAAAATGTAAAAAGGAATAATATATGGCAATGCAA
Organism: Methanocellales archaeon; assembly: GCA_038850275.1. GTDB lineage: Archaea > Halobacteriota > JAWCLZ01 > JAWCLZ01 > JAWCLZ01 > JAWCLZ01. Next base: position 56,163 of record JAWCLZ010000004.1, read on the forward strand.
TGGTAATACCAGCTATTACTCCTTCAAGAATCCCTTCCCAGATTAATTTAAACAGCACGCCTCCCCCAAGGGCTATTTCAACTGGTGTTTTGATTTCTTCAAATGAATTGGCTATGAACTCTGATAATGTATTGCCAAGAGTGAATACCATATAAAAAATGGTGAGCATTAAAGCAAAGAGAAACAAATATCCCCAGATTTTATGCATAATCAAATTATCAATTCTATCTACGAATCGAGCTTTCTTTGGTGCAATTATGCGCTGAACTTCCCTAGCTATTTTACTGGCAATATCATATCTCTCAGAAGAAATCACAACTGAACATGGCTCTCCATGGATATCTTCGATTTCCCTTGCATGGCTTCTAGCAATTTGAATGATTTGCGGGTCAATTGCTTCTACGAGTTTAATTACCTCTTCATCGCCTTCAAGCAGCTTTATGGCCACCCACCTTGAGGGGTACTCTATTTTGAGCTTGAGTTTTGAGGTTAATGCACTGATTTTCTCTATTCTCTCCTCCACTTCTTTTCCATATTTTATCTTAACTTGCTCAAGCGGTGGTTTCTCTATTGTTTCAATTGCTTTTTTTATCAAACTCTCGATTCCAATGCCCTTGATGGCAACTGTAGGTACAACAGGAACCCCCAAGAGTTCCTGCATCCTTTCGTGATTAATTATGAGGCCTTTCTTTTCAGCTAGGTCGATTTGATTTAGAGCTATAACAAGTGGAGTTTCAAGTTCGAGAAGTTGAAGTGTGAAAAATAGATTTCTCTCTAAAGTTGTTGCATCTAAAACATTTATCACCAAATCTGGTTTTTCTTTTGCAATATATTCCCTTGAGACAAGTTCTTCTAGGGAAAAAGTGGTGAGGGAGTAAATCCCTGGGAGGTCTAGGATGTTTATGTTATAGCCTTTGTAGTGCAGCGTCCCCTCTGCTCTTTCAACAGTTTTACCTGGCCAGTTCCCGATGATTTGATTTAAACCTGTGAGTTGGTTAAATATCGCGCTTTTACCAACATTTGCATTGCCTGCTAGTGCAATGGTGAGACTCTTTTCCATAAATTATTACCTAGTTTCCACGAACACTTTAGACGCAATTCCCCTTCCAATTGCTAGATTACTCCCGCGCACGCATATCTCAATGGGTCCTGCAAGCGGTGCTATTCTGAGAACTTCAATTTCAGTATTCGGGCACAAGCCCAAGTCAACTAAGCGCTGAACAACACCTCTACCGCCCCTTATAAATGCCACTATCCCCTTCTGCCCTACTTTCAAACTAGAGAGGGGGATGAGTTCTTTCTTCCTTTTTTCAAAGCTGGTGCTCTCTTTTTGCACGCATTCTAAGCAGCTTGTAACTTCTTTGTTGCAGAGTGGTATGGTTTTATCGTCATCTGGACAGGTATCTGGAAATTTAAGCACTTTGCAGAGTGCTTCTTCAACTTCATCTGATAATGAGTGTTCCATTTTACAAGCGTGCTCGTGAACTTCTTCTTTTTTAATTTTAAGAACATCGCTTAAAAATCGCTCAAGGAGGCGATGCTTTCGCTTTATCTTCTTCGCAACTTCAAGTCCATTTTTTGTAAGAGTAACTCCTTTATAGGGCTCGTAGTCGATGTATCCTTCGCTGGAGAGCTTTCTGAGCATCTCGGAAACACTTGAAGGCGCTATATTTAAGTGCTTTGCAACTTCACTTGTTCTAGCTCTCTTGCCCTCTTCAGTCAGAGTGTAAATTGCCTCTAAATATTCTTCTACATTTTCAGTTACCATAGATATAAGTTAGGATAGCCTAAAAGAAATATTTTTTGGCAAGCCTAATTTTTTCTAGAAAGCAAAATGTTTTTATTCTACCTTGATATATTTATTATTCAAAACTGGAGGGAACTAGAAGTTAAGCGCATTGCCCTAATTACGGAGAATTTTGCATTCTACCAGACATTGGTAGCTGAAATGCGCTCCCGTGGATTGAATTTCATTGCTCTTTCTCCAGAGGAAGCTATTCCCCCCAGTGTAGGTGCTATTATCACTACAGAAGATGAGGTAGATAAGATAGATTTTGATGAAAGCAAAATCGTGGTCGCGAAGAAACCCCGCGTGGCAATCGATAGAGCTCTGCAATTACTCCGTGGAAAGCGCAAGTATAGAGAGATCATCATTGGAATAGACCCAGGCAAGCGGCCTGGGATAGCTGTACTAGGCGATGGCACAGTAATCGCAGTTCATCAAACTTCCTCGAGTGAAGTTTATGAAGTGGTTAAGCAAATCATTAATGAATATCACGCGGATCAATTTATAATAAAAATTGGGCATGGAGCTAGGTTGATTCGGAATCAAATTATCAATTCACTCATCGATTTAGAGCTTCGCATAGAATTAGTGGATGAAAATGGCACAACTCCTCGCTTGGGTAAAGGTGTACATGGGTCTCAAATTTCGGATATCGTGGCAGCGATCAACATTGCTAAGCTGAAGGGTGAAATAATTGGAAGGCAAAATATAGAGCCAAGCCTGGGCGAGGTGAAGGAAATTCAAGTGCTGAGTAGAGAGCTAACCAATGGCAGAGCCACGATATCGATGCAGTTAGCTAGAAAAGTAGCTAAAGGAGAACTCACCATCTACGAGGCAATTGAGAGATATAATAAAGATAAAAAATAAATAAAAAATAAAATTAAACGAAAAATCGAGAAAAAATTATTACTTCATAAATTAATAAATTGCTTCCTAGCGGTTTCCTCAGCTTTTTTCAAAACCTCTCTAATAGGTATACCTAGAGAGCGCGAGAGCTTTTTTGCATCCTCAAACTCTGCAGCGATGTTCAATATCCTCCCATTTAAATCCCTTGCAATCTTAACCCGCAATTCTTGCTTCACAACTCCAAAGTCAACCTCGATCTTCTTAATCTCCCTGTTGGCAATTAATCTATGATGCACTGGTATATACCTAATACCCAGCGATCCAGTTTCCTCAATCATTTTCCTAGCAAGCCTAGAGCTATCACTCGGCTTTGCAATCACCTGTATTACGTGACCACTCCTCCCCTTCTTCATCACCGCTGGGATAATAGCTACATCTAGAGCTCCTGCTGTTAGCAATTCCTCTATCAAATTCCCTAAAATTTGACCAGTGGTGTCATCGACATTAGTCTCAAGCACTTCAACTTCATCCCTGATCAAAGCCTCATCGATCTCCCCAATTGCAATCCTCAATACATTTGAGACTTCGAAATCAGCATGACCAGCGCCATATCCAACTTTTTCCACCTTAAACTGCGGATAGAAGTCCTCGCATATATCAGTTAAATATGCGAGAATAGCAGCTCCAGTGGGCGTTAAAAGCTCAGCTTCAACCGGCCCACCCTTGAATTTTAAATTATACCCCTGCAGGATCTCCAGCGTGGCAGGCGCGGGCACAGGAAGTGAACCGTGAAATGTTTTCACTATTCCACCTCCCACTGAAATTGGCAAGCAATATACCTTGCATTTATCCAAATTTAGATCGCGATAGGCAACGCAAGCCCCAATCACATCTGCTATTGCATCTGCAGCGCCAATCTCGTGGAAATGCAGATCTTGCTTCGCCACGTTATGTATTTTAGCCTCAGCGCTCGCTAGGATATCAAATATAGCTAGGGCATCTGATATTACAGCTTCATCTAGCTGGGAATTTTTTATCTCCTCAATCATCTCAAGATATCTTACAATCTTCCTCTCGCTCAAAACTGCCACTTTAGTTGCAGAGATACCTCTTTTCACAACCTTTTCCAATTGGACGCTTACCCCAGCTATGCTCTCCATCGCATTCTTAACCTTTTCACGATCTGCACCTAAGTCTAATAATGCAGCTATTATCATATCCCCTGAAGCGCCGCAGAATGGCTCAAATACAGCTGCTTTCATTCATCACACTCCTTGATAGCAACCCTTAATTATTAGGCAAACTAAATATTTTAAATCATGTATAGGAAGGGATGCGCTTGACCGAGGTTGTGCTGCTGAAGGTTGCCAAGGCCTATCCAAATGACTCAGGCAGAGGAATCGCTAGACTCGATCCAACCACGCTTATACTTCTAAAGCTCTCCCCAGGGGATATAGTGGAGCTCGAGGGGAAGAAGAAGACTGCTGCAAAGGTATGGAGAGCGGATAAGCAAGACTGGGGACAGGAATTGATTCGAATCGATGGCTACACAAGGCAAAACGCAGGAGTGGGGATAGGCGATAGAGTCAAGGTTAGAAAGGCGGAAGCTGTTGAAGCAACTAGAATCGTGCTAGCGCCACCTGAGGGGACCTCGGTGCAATTCGGAAGCACTGCGGAGGATATGATCAAGCATCAAATTTTAAAAAGACCAATTGTGCAGGGAGATATAGTCCCAGTTTTCAGCTCAATGGCAAATCCATTCATGGGTAGAATGCTCACAGGGCAGCCCATACCTCTGGTGGCTGTGAATACCCATCCAAGTGGTGTGATCATTGTTACGGAGCAGACTGAGATTGAAATAAGAGAAAAACCAGTTAGGGGCTATGAATCAATAAAAGCAACAGGCATAACCTATGAAGACATCGGAGGACTTAAAAACGAGGTGCAGAGAGTGCGTGAGATGATCGAGCTCCCAATGAAGCACCCTGAGATATTCCAAAAACTAGGAATAGAGCCCCCCAAAGGAGTACTCCTCTACGGCCCCCCAGGCACTGGTAAAACCCTTCTAGCAAAGGCAGTGGCAAATGAATCAGGGGCGAATTTTTATGCAATCGCAGGACCAGAGATAATGTCAAAGTACTATGGCGAGAGCGAACAGCGCCTCCGCGAGGTCTTTGAGGAGGCAAGGGAAAATGCTCCCTCAATAATATTCATAGATGAACTTGATTCAATCGCGCCCAAGCGAGAAGAAGTAACTGGAGAAGTGGAGAGGAGAGTGGTTGCCCAGCTTTTAACGAATATGGATGGACTTGAAGAAAGAGGTCAGGTAATTGTAATTGGAGCAACCAATAGATTGAATGCCATAGACCCTGCGCTTCGAAGACCAGGGAGATTCGACCGTGAAATCGAAATAGGCGTGCCAGATTGCAATGCTAGATATGAGATTCTCCAAATACACACCCGCGGAATGCCACTTGCTGAAGATGTTAACCTCCACGATCTAGCAGCGCGCACCCATGGCTTTGTGGGAGCAGATATAAATGCACTTTGTAAGGAAGCAGCAATGAAAGCACTTAGGAGATACCTCCCAGAGATCGACTTAGAAGAGGAAGTCATACCTCAGGAAATACTAGATAAAATGCGCGTTACAGCAGAGGATTTCAACGCAGCTCTAAAAGAAATAGAACCAAGCGCTATGCGCGAGGTATTGGTTGAGGTAAGCGATGTGAAGTGGAGTGATGTGGGTGGATTGGATAAAGCCAAGCAAGAGATCATAGAAGCAGTGGAGTGGCCGCTAAAGTATCCAGAGAGATTCAGAGTAATGGGCATAAAGCCACCCAAGGGTATATTGCTATTTGGACCCCCTGGCACTGGCAAGACTTTGATTGGCAAGGCAATTGCAAATGAATGCGAAGCCAACTTCATTCACGTTCGCGGTCCAGAATTGCTTTCAAAATGGGTTGGAGAAAGTGAAAAAGCAGTGAGGGAGATCTTTAGAAGAGCAAGACAAGTTGCACCAGCTATAATATTCTTCGATGAACTTGATGCAATCGCGCCAATCAGGGGAGCTGAAGAAGGCCATAGAGTTGCAGAGAGAGTAGTGAATCAATTGTTAACTGAGATGGATGGCCTTGAAGAACTTCAAAACATCGTTGTTATAGGCGCAACAAATCGCCCGGATATCCTAGACCCCGCGCTCCTTAGAGCGGGTCGCTTTGATAGACTTGTACTGGTGAGAGCACCCACGAAGCAGGGCAGGGTTGAGATCTTCAAGATCCATACTCGCAACATGCCACTGGGCGAGGATGTGAATTTGGAAGAGCTCGCTGATTTAACCGAGGGATACGTTGGCGCTGATATTACAGCACTCTGCCGCGAGGCAGCTATGCTTGCACTGCGTGAAAATCCCAATGCGAAATCAGTGGACATGAGGCACTTCCGCGAAGCGCTTAAGAAGGTTAAGCCAAGTATAGATGAGCATATAATGAGCTACTACGAGCGCATTGAAGAAAGATTTAAACCAGGCGCGCCTAGGGAGACAAAGAGCTACGTAGAATATCGATGAATTTCCTCTATTTATTTTTTGAAGAAAAGCCAGCTATTTTCGCCCGCCTTTGGATATCTCAATAGCACATATATTCCATTTAAGATCCTACCGTGGAGTGCAACCTCTATTTTTCCACTCTCTCTTTTGATCAATTCAAACTCACCTCTATCCCAGATCTCCACCTTGCCAGCTCCATATAATCCCTCTGGAATTATACCCTCAAAGTCAGCGTACTCCAGAGGATGGTCTTCAACTTGAATTGCAAGGCGCTTCACACCCTTTTCCACAGGCGGCTCTTTAGGCACAGCCCAACTCTTTAGCACGCCATCCAAGCTAAGCCTGAGATCCCAGTGGAGATTCCTAGCAGCGTGCTTCTGCACCACAAAAATCCTATGAGGAATCGAGCTATTCAGCTCAAAATCCTCTGTTGGCATATAGCAATTTATCTTCCTCGCTATAGATAGCTGCTTCGCTTCAAAATATTCCTTTAATGCTTATATTCTCACAACTTTTATGGCTTTCTCATTAATGTAATCTATGAACCCATTCGCAGTTACCTCTAATTTTAAATAGCCCTCATTTTGATTTTCCTCAAGCACAGGTACTTGGATCCACTCTGAGGCATCGTTAAAGATCACTGTGCCATAGCTGCTGGTTTTACCTGAAGCAGCAGCTCCCAAGCCAGAGATCGTAACGCTCGCGCCATCCACTGGCTTGCCATTGGCATCGATTACCTTGATCTTAGTAGCACCTGTAATATTCGCAGCCTTTCTATTCCCACCACCTGCATCTATGGCAATTAAATTACCATTATGGCCATTTGCTTTTTCAACAATCGCAGAGAGCACTCTAGGTGGCTTAAATTGTCCCATTGCAGTTATCATAGCTGCTAATCCAACGATGCCAATTACCAACATAACGATTAGCATAACAGGCAATCCCTCTACGCTTCCCCTCTCGCTAGAAACTAAACTCATTTTTTTCACCTTAATGCAATTTTTTAAATTGCAAAAAAGTGTTAAAAAATATAAATGTTTCGCTTTACCTCTACTGCTTCACTCCATCTGCATAGATCAAAGCCGCGGATCTATCAGCGAAAACGATCCAGAATGGCGATATGATACCTGAGATCACCCAGCCTATGAATGGCAAGCTGCCTATTGCTCCTATGATCAGAGCGGAGATGAAAATCACCACCAACCAGATCAAGTATTTTCCAAATCCTATGTTGTTTATCAGCTTCCAGATTTCTCCAAAGGCAAAGGCTTTTCCTAAGCTATTGTTTTTAACCATGTGCACAATACCCATTGCCATGATTATTACTACTAAAAAGAGCAGTAAAATGCCAATTATTACAAATAGAGCGCCAGCTCCAACCGCTGGCCTTGGAGGGATAAACATGAAGCCCATGCCGGCGAAGATAATTGCAAGTGGAATAATCATATATATAATACCAGCTATCCCAATCTTTAGCCCTTGAATCCAAAGCTTAACATAATCACCTAGAACAGGCAGTTTTTTCTCCCCAGGGGAAGTGCGAATTACCTCCCAGCCGTAGCCAAGCACAATGAAATTAATAATTGGGATTATGCTCAGCACAATGAGTATCAAAAGATTACCAGCGTTCTCAAGCAATTGCTTGGTATATTCTATCGAATTATTAAAATTCTCATTAAGCTCCATATATAAACCTCTTCAAAAACTCTATTTAATTCTTTGTATTAAATTTTTGCAAATTCTTCAAGTTGTATTCTGAATTCTTTTCTATGTCTCTTTTCTTCATCTAGGATATGTTTTAAAACCCCCTTCACTTCTTCATCGCTCAAGCCCTCAATTAATTTTTTATACAACTCAATTGCCTCATTCTCGAGTTCGATCTGCTTTTTAAGATATCCCTCTAGACTCTCTTCTCCGAAGTCCAGTTTTTTATGATCCATGACTGGAATTCCCCCTCGCTTTACAATTAAATCCCCCAGCCAATTTATATGGCGCATTTCATCTATCGCTATCCACTCAGTGATCCTAGCTGGCTTGCACTCCCGCATTAAAAAAGCATTTCTTACGTAAACCAAAGTAGCTTCTATTTCATGTAAAATTGCTTCATTCAGTAAATCAACAATCTTCGACAATTTCAACACCTAGAGCATTTTATTTAAATTCTATAAAACTATTTAAATTTTTTTTACTTAACCAAAGTTGTAGGAATCACTAGGCATTTTTAAACTATAGCAACATTCTAGCATCGCCCACTGCTATTCCCTTGCCTTTTTCAAAGGCAAACACTGGGTTTAAGTCGATCTCCCTTACATCTGGGTTTTCAATCGCGAGTTTCGATAGCTTTAAAATTGCGTCTACAATTGCCTCTATATCCCTTGGTTTATCGCCTCTAATGCCTTTGAGTATCACATTGCTCTTAGTTTCCTCTACCATCTCAACTGCATCCTCGCGGCTCACAGGCGCTAATCTAAAGGAGATATCCTTAAATACCTCGATATATTTCCCTCCAAATCCAAATGCAACCACCGGGCCAAACTGTGCATCTCTAACCATGCCTAGGAAGAGTTCAAATCCAGATACCATTGGGGATATTAATACTCCCTCTCCACTTCTAGGTATCTCATTAAAGGCTTTGATTATGTCTTCACTGTCCTTCAAATTCAGCTTCACTCCACCCACATCGCTCTTATGTAAAACCTCAGTTGATATTATCTTCATAGCCACTGGATAGCCTAGTTCCTGGGCAGCTTTTATGGCTTCATCTGATGTCTTCGCAATTCTATATGGAAGCACTGATATACCATATTTTCTCAGCAACTCCCTTGCCTCAGGCTCCGTTAAAGCTTTTCTTCCTTCTTTTTTAACTCTCTCAATGATTTCATCCATATTTTCACCCCAATGCTTTTAAAGCTGAAACAGCTCTCTCAGGCGTGGGGAAAACAGGTATTCCTCTGCTATGCATTTCCCTAGATTCAATTTTCTCAATCTCCCCACCCCCTAGATAGCAAACCACGACTGGTTTATCATTTTTCCTCCTTATTCTATCTATCACCTCGCAAGCTCCAGCTATCGGGTCTCCAAATATCACTAGCAGTGCATCTATAGCTGGCTCTTCAATTGCAATTTCAAGCACTTTTTCATACATCTCTGCATTAGCATCGCCTGTTAAATCCACTGGATTGTCAACGATGCAATGCGTTGGCAGCATCGATCTTAGTCTTGCTTTAAAATCAGAGCTGGGCTCAATAACCTTGAAACCAATACTCTCAAGGAGATCAGTTGCTAGAATTCCAGAGCCACCTGAGCTGGTTACGATAAGAACATTTTTGCCTCTCAATTTATTTAGATAAGCTAATGCCTTGGAAAAATCATATAGTTCAATTAAACTATCAACTCTCTTCACCCCTGCTTTCTTGCAAGCTGCATTGAAAACTTCATCTCTACCGGCGACTGCTTTTGTATGAGACTGAATTGCCACTTTAGCTCTCTCAGTTTTACCAGGTTTTAATACTACAATTGGCTTGCTTGATTTTTTAGCTGCTTCTAAGAATCTTCTCCCATCCCTCACTCCCTCGATATATAATGCGATTACCCTTGTATTTCCATCTCGCGAGAAAAAATCAATGAGATCAACCTCGTCGATATCTGCTTTATTCCCAAGGCTCACAAATGCTGAGAAGCCAATGCCCTCCTCCACTGCCCAGCCTTCAAAGGCTGCTCCAACTGTACCGCTTTGAGAAATAATTGCAATTGCTCCTTTCTTAGCTAGCAATGGCCAAGAAGCACAGAGATTATTATAAGTATAATTAACTCCTTGACAGTTAGGACCTAAAACTCGAATGCCATATTTCCTAGCTACCTCTAGCACTTGCTTCTCCAGAGCCTCGCCCTCTATACCGATTTCTCTAAAGCCCCCTGATATTACGATAGCACATTTAACTCCCTTTCTACCGGCATCCTCCATAACTTGTGGAACTGCCTTAGCAGGTACAATTATGACCACGAGGTCTATTTCTCCCTCTATATTCAATAGCGATGGATAGGCTTTTAATCCCAAGATCTCGTCCAACTTTGGATTAACTGGGTAGATCTTTCCTCTGAAGCCCCCATCCAATATGTTTTTTAAAATCGTATACCCCAATTTTTTTGGATCCCTTGAGGCGCCTACGATTGCAATTGAATTAGCAAGGAACATTGAATCGAGAGACATATACTTTGATCTATGCTTGCAAGATTTATAGCTTTCTTAAACCCTTAAACCAGTAACAGCTTTTAAACCTTAAATCCAGTAATTTAAAGAAAAAATAGATAAAGAAGCAAGCATATCTTGTAAAGGATTAAAAAATGGTCGTTGGAGTAACTATGATTAAAGTTTTACTTGGCCAAGAGAAAAAAGTGTATCAAGAGCTCCGCAGGGTAGAGGGAATTAGGGATGTGTTCCACATATTCGGTAAATACGATTTCGTGGCTATAATAGAAGTAGAGGGATTGAGCAAACTCAATAACATTGTGGATAAAATCAGGGAAATAGAGGGCGTAACCTCAACTCAAACAATCATAGGAGCAGAGATATAGGGAAAAATTAAATGTGGAGGATAAGAATAATCTGGCCAGGTAGAACGAGAGAGGCTTTTTTAAGAGAGGGGATCGAGAAATATCTTAAACTCCTCCAACCTTATGCTAAGGTTGAAATCTTAGAAGTGAAAGAAGGCCGAGGGAGGGGAATGGCTGCTGTGGACTTTGAATCAATGAATTTACTTAAAGCTATAAAGGGTGATTTTATCTTGCTTGATACAAGAGGGATTAATATTACCTCGGAGGAGTTCGCGAGATTGCTTCAAAATACTCAAGTAATCGAATTCGCAATTGGTGGTGCATTTGGGGTAAACGATGCAGTGAGGGAAAGAGCAAAGATGATTTTATCCCTCTCCAAGATGACCTTTACCCATGAAATGACTAGGCTAATTTTGCTGGAGCAAATCTATCGAGCCATGACAATAATTCACGGAAGGGAATATCACCATTAAATGGGAAAAGCTTTATTCATTATTTTTCATAAGACGAAGTAGCGGTGGTGGAATTGCTTGATAGAATTAAGCAACTGCAGTGCAAGATGGTGGAGAAAGAGATAGATGCAGCGATTTTACTTTACTCAAGAGATATTCTCTACTATGCCAATACAGCTCGACCATGCAACTTGCTCATTACCCAAGATAATGCAACTCTCTTTGTTCGACGTGCCTATGAATTTGTGGAGAAGGAAACTTGGATATCAAAAGAGAATTTAGTTAAAGGGGGAAATTTTGCGCAGATAAAGCAAGAGCTTGAAAACGCAGGGATCAAGAAAGGCACCATTGGTTTAGAGCTCGATGTTATACCAACTAAGTTCTATTTGAATTTGAAAAAAACACTAGCGGATTTTAACTTCGTGGATATATCGCCTTTGATTTTAGAGCAGCGCATGATAAAAGATGAAAGGGAAATTAAATATCTAAGGAAATCCTGCGAGCAAGTTGAAAAAGCACAAGCTAAAGCAAGAGAAGTAATTAGAAAGGGAATGACTGAACTTGAACTTGCAACTGAAGTTGAAGCGGAACTGCGAAGGAATGGCCACGAAGGGCATATATATTATAGAAGATTCGATGCTTTTTTGCACTATGGCACGCTCTCCTCAGGCAATAATTTATATAAAATAACTGGCTTTGCCTTCGTAGTAACAGGCGTTGGATTAAGCCACGCCTTTCCCCACGGTGCTTCCAATCGAGTAATCAAGAAAGGCGATCTCATCGTTATAGACCTAGGTGGATTTCACCGTGGTTACTACTCAGATCACGCTAGAACATATGTGGTTAGAGAAGTAAACAAAAAGCAGCTTGAAGTTTTTAGAGAGCTCAAGGAAATACGCGAGGAGATTTTAAGCAATCTACGCGAGGGCATAGCTTCTGATGAGCTCTATATAAAGGCGCTTAAAAAGGCTCGTGAAACTAAATATGGCGAGTACTTCCAAGGCTATGGTGAGAATAAAGGTGAATTCATAGGCCATGGACTTGGACTTGAAATGGATGAGCCACCAGTTATAAGTCCGAGGGAAAAAATTGCTTTAAAGGCAAATATGACGATTACAGTTGAACTCAACACCATAATTCCAAGGTGGGGCGCAGTTAAACTAGAAGATACCCTTCTTGTTAAAAAAGATGGCTATGAATTGCTCACTAAAACCGATCCTGAGCTATTCATAGTAGGCTGAGACCATGGAGAGACTCTGCTTACACTGCGGGAGCAAAGAGGTTATGGAGATAATTGAAAAAGCTAGCGATAGAGTTTTCTATGAATGTAAAACCTGCGGGAAGAGAAATGGAAGAGTGCTTGAAAAAGATCAAGAAACCCTTGAAAAAACCTTTAAAGATAGAGCTATGCACGTTTCCATAGGCGCTGTTATAACGAGGGAAAATAGATATTTACTTCTCGATCGAAGGCGGTATCCATTTTGCTATTCAATAATAGCTGGGCATTTGCATAAGAATGAAACACCCGAAATGGGAATCACTCGAGAAGTAAAAGAAGAAGCCAACCTAGAGGTAAAAAGACTAAAGCTCCTATATCACGGCATAGTTGAAGGCGATAGATGCAGAAGAGGCGTGGATATACACGAGTGGTATTTATTTGAATGCATATGCCATGGAGAACCACGTGAGAATAGCGAGGCAAAGAGACTAGAATGGGTTGCAAAAGAAGAATTGAGTAAAATAAATCTATGCTCCACCATTCGATATTTATTCAAACAAGCTGGAATACTTTAATCGAGCAATCAATTGAAGCAACCAAATTGCACTGCCACTCCTCCATCTGCAGAAATTAATTCCCAAATTCTATTTATCTATAAAACATCTAAAATAGCAGAAATCAGAAAAAGAAAATTAATTGATGAATATGACTAAAAAACACACAGCTACTGCTAAAACCGAGCGAGGAACTATACTTGCATTCCTTCTCACAGCTTTTATAACCCTCGCTGAATTCATAGGTGGAATTTTAAGCAACAGCCTCGCTCTACTCAGCGACGCGGGGCATATGTTCACAGATACTCTAGCTCTCGCTATTACATTGCTTGCTTTAAAAGTAGCCCAAAAACCCGCTACTCCAACGAAAACATATGGATATCTAAGGATGGAGATACTCGCGGCGATGACAAATGGCGCAGCACTCATTTTCATATCCCTCTACATATTCTACGAAGCATACCATAGATTCCTCAACCCACTCGTTGTGAATAGCTCTCTAATGCTGAGTATAGCAATAGTTGGATTACTAGCCAATCTCCTAGGAATATTTCTCTTGCGGGAAGCAAGCCATGAGAACTTGAATATTCGAAGTGCATTTCTCCATATAGCAAGCGATGCTCTCTCCAGTATTGGCGTTATATTCGCAGGTGCAGTTATCTTATACACCGGTTGGTTAATCATCGACCCAGTGGTTAGCGTGTTCATTGGAATTCTAATTTTAATCAGCGCTTTGAGGCTAGTTAGTGAATCCACAAACATCCTCCTAGAGGGTGTGCCCAAGCATATTGATATAAATTTACTTGTACAAGAAGTAAAGAGAAGTCCTGGGGTTCGCGATTTCCACGATGTACATATCTGGACTATTACCTCAGGGGTATATGCATTAAGCGGGCACGTATTAATTGAGGATCAAATGATCAGCAAAGGCAGCGAGATTTTAAATGCAATAAATGAGCTACTGCATAGAAAATTTAGAATCGCGCATACCACGCTTCAGCTTGAATGTGAAAAATGCCTAGGTGCTATTTGCGATTTAAGAGAAATTAGGGATTAGGGATAGAAGTTGAAGTATTTGCAAATTTCAATTGCTGATAATCAAAATCAATAATTGTATGAATAAATATTTATAAATAATCTATTAAAATTTTAACTGAGAGAACAATGCGGTTGAGTCAAATTCTCTTAATCTTCCTCATCTTCTTCATAGTAATGCTGCTCATCACCATTCCACTTTGGCAGGATTTCCTCTTGCCAAAAATCGAGCTTGTGATTGAGAGAATAGCTAAAATACTGGGCATATGATAAGAATGATAAGAAATTTTTTAAACTAAATAATCAAGCTTAAAGAAAAGAGAAATAAAAAATAAGAAAGATTTAATTTAACTCACTTACCGCTCTCGCTGCATCGATTCTGCCATAGCCAGAGAAAACATCGGGACCTGGTACTACGATATCCCAAGCTGTACTTTGCAATTTACTTTGAATATCCCCTTTTACTCCTGCGCTGAGCATCAATGCTACTGTCCCAGTTACATGCGGCGCTGCCATGCTCGTGCCACTCATAGTCGCGTATGAACTACCCTTATAAGTCGACAAAATGCTCACTCCAGGCGCGGCCACGTCCACTTCGCTGCCATCGCTGCTCCAGCTTGGTACACTATCGCTTGAATCAGTTGCAGCAACTGCAATAACCGAGTCATATTTCGCTGGATAGAGCACGTTATCCGTATTTGGATTTCCATCTCCTGAGTTGCCAGCTGCAGCGATCAATACAATTCCTCTCTTCTTTGCTTTGTCGCAAGCGTCTTTTAGAGCTTGGGAATCACTTGTGCCTCCGAAACTCATGCTTATGATCTGCATATTATTATTAATTGACCATTCAATGCCTTGCACTATATCGCTGTAGTATCCCGAGCCAGCGTCATTTAGGACTTTAACCGCGTATAATGAAGCTTCAGGTGCAACTCCCACCACACCTATGGTGTTATTAACTGCTGCTACTATCCCTGCGACGTGCGTGCCATGTCCATTTTTATCCGTCCAGTACTTTGGATTAGTATTGCCATCTCTAGTCCAGCCAACGAAATTTACCCCACCTTTTATATTCGCCTTTAAATCAGGGTGATCGTATTGAATACCTGTATCTAGAATTGCAACCTTAATCCCTGTTCCCTTGTTATTATATTGAGTCCAAACTTGGGTTGCATTTATCTTTGCAATACCCCAAGGCGTGGTTTCACCGAGTGCATGTGCAATGCTATCTGCCTCGATATAGCTGATTTTAGCGTGTGTCCTTAATTTTTCAATCGCTTTCACAGGTAGATTTGCTGCAATTGCGTTTATAATGATATATTGATGTTTTATTTCCCCGCCGTGTTCTCTCACAAGCGCTGCATCTGGTTTATCTTTGAAGCCAATGATCACTGGTACTTTTTCTTCAGGAGCGATTGCCCCCGCGATTGGAGTTAGCAATATTGAGATCAGCAATATAGCTGCTATTTGGATTTTCATAGCTCTCTCTCCCCTTTTAAGGAAATATTATCCATCTATTAGTTAATATTAATTTCTCAGTCTCATAATTATGAGGTTGATTATTTTTTTATCCTATTATTTAGAAATGTGATATGTGAGGAAAGTCAAATTTATGATTGAGGTTAAAATTGTTTCCACTGTTTTATTGAGGGAAGACCTTGAGAAGTTGAAGGTGAAAACAGGCGCACGCGAGGTTAAGAGGGCGTTGCAAATAGCTGTTGATCACTACTTGAAGTGCCCACGTGCTCCATAGGGCTAGGGCTATCCAAACATCCCAGGGGGTATTTCCACTTTTTCCTTTGCTTTCTTCTGGACTTTTTCAATTGCCTTTAAGAAGTCCTCCTCAGTAACGGTTTTACCCCGCCTTCGAATTGCAAACATCCCTGCTTCCATTGCAATTGCGCGGATATCTGCACCTGTCATGCCCTCAGTTAGCTCCGCTAGCTTGCTTAGCTTTACATTCCTGCTTAAGCTCATATTTCTAGTGTGAATCTTGAAGATTTCCTCTCGGCCTTTGAAATCAGGTAGTGGTATTTCTATCATTCTATCGAATCTACCTGGTCGGAGTAACGCTGGGTCTAGCATATCAATTCGATTGGTGGCTGCAATTATCCTAACATTCCCGCGCTCGTTGAATCCATCTAGTTCTGCAAGCAGCTGGGTCATGGTGCGATTTACCTCTGCACTGCCTGAGGTGCCATCGTAGGTTCTCCTGCTTCCAACTGCATCTATTTCATCGATGAATACTATGCTTGGTGCTTTCTTCCTCGCTAGTTGGAATAAATCACGCACTAACTGAGCTCCCTCGCCTATGAATTTATGCACAAGCTCTGAGCCAGACATTTTAATGAATGTCGCTTTGGCGCGATTGGCCACTGCTTTAGCAAGAAGGGTTTTACCAGTGCCAGGGGGGCCATATAGCAATACTCCCTTCGGGGGCTCTATTCCCACTGTTTTGAATAATTCGGGATTGGTTAGCGGTAGCTCTACTGCTTCGATTAATTCTTGAATTTGCTCACTAAGTCCACCTATTGAGCTGTAATCCACATTTGGTGCTTCAATTACCTCCATAACTTGAGCCCTGGGATCAACGGTTTTTCCAATTATCTTTACAATTGCAAGGCTACTGTTGAGCGCCACTCTTGTATTTAGCTCGAGCTTGTTAAATAGCTCAGGCGCCACTTTAACAAGGTACTCCTGATTGCTCCCGTGCTGCCTAACTAGAACAGTGTTATCTTCATATATCTCAATCACGCTGGCTATGAAGAGAGGGGGCCTTCGAAGCTGAAGGTTTTCCTGCTGCAGTCGAATGATTTCCTCCCTAGCATTTGCTGCTGCTATATCTGCTTCCAGCAATTTGGACTTGAGGTCATCTATTGTAATCTTAAGCTGCTTGATCTCATTAAGCAATTGCTGCTTCTCGGCCTCTAGGGCTTTGATTCTCTCATTCGCGTGATATCCTGCTGAGGAATTTATGTGAATTGGACTCATTTGGGCTTTTAAATTGTATGCTATTTTTATAATGCTTTCTATTTTATCCTTATATTTATGATTTTATAAATCCCAGTATTTCTTTGTTTTTATATACTGCCTCTCGGCTTTTAAGATTTCCCTGTAGAAATCCTCTTCATCCACATGTTGCCTTCTAAGGATCCGCGAGGCAGCCTCTGGGCCTAATCCACGACTCGAGAGTGCAATAACAGCTTGCTTACCATGGGAGAGCACTAGATTCGCATTTCTGAAGATTCGCTTAACGCGGTTTTTCTCTTCTTGGGTTCTTAAATGCTCTGGTTTTTTCAAAAGCTTTATCTCCCCCTCCTCCCAGGGCTTGAGCGCTGCTATCAATCTTGAGCCGCATAGGGCGCATTTAGGCTGCTCCTGCACTTGCATTACTCTCTGCGTGGATTTCCATTGCTTGCAGTTGAGGCAGATTAATAAAACGCGGTCATTTAATATTCGGTTTTTCAATGCAAGTACTATGGATTGGTCGATCTTCTCAGGATATAAAAGTTCATAGCCAGCTGTATATCCTGAGAGGCCAATTGGACTTAAATTTGAAATTGCAATGGATATTTCACCTCGATTTATTAAACTAAAGATCTCCCTAGCCCTTGGAATATCAAGTTTATCGTGATATATCTCGCGAATTGCTTCTTCATAAAGCGGGGTATTGCTGTATATCGAGATCAACTTATCCATCCCAATTTTTTCTTGATCTACATCTTTTCTCGCAGCGCCAAATCTTCTAGCCACATGGAGTAATTTCCACTTCAAAAGCGAGGATTGCTTTAGCGTTATCTCTATTATAGGCTCTAGGTGCTCTGCTTTGATGCTTCTAATAAGCTCAGCTATCTGCTCAGCTGATGTTTTCTTAGGGAGTTCGAGCTTGATTCTATAGGGATCTATCTCTAAGGCAACGCTACTTCCAAATCTAGCTGCGAGTAATGAGCTTAATACTCTACCGATTGTTTCATTTACTCTATGCCCAAAGCATGCGTTTAATATCACGGTTTTCCCATTGCTCTCAATCGTTATTTTATCATGAGTTGGTACCTCGCAGCCTGCTTTTATTTGTTCTTTCACAAGCTGAATGACTTTTTTAAAAGTAGCTACATCCGCGTGGTACTCACGCTGCTTTAAAATCAACTGGGCTATTTCATCATTGTTTAAATGCGCCAGCTTGGAGATCTCAGCTCTAAGCATGCCAACTTCCTGAGCTACTTCAAAGGGCACCGGGATCTCTTCGCCACTCCACCTTGGTATTTCTCCCTCGGGATTTTCAACTGGCTCGACCTTGATTTTATCCCCAGCTACATCTAATACTCGCCACATCTCCCCCTTTGCAATGAAGATGGCTCCATTTTGAGCGAAGTTAACTGCGAATGCTTCATCTAAACTCGCTATACTCCTCCCTCTAACTATATCATATACTTCATAGCGCTTTTCATCAGGTATCATTGAGAGGTTTTCATAGAAATATTGCCAAGTCCTTTTCCCCCTCTTCACCATTCCATTTTCCATTGAAATTAACCGCTGTTCCTTAAGCTGATTCAAAATTTGCTGGAATCTTTGAAATGAGAACTCTTCAAATGGATAGGCTTTTTTAATCAGTTGATATATCTTGGCCGCGTTTACTTCGCGATGCTCAAGTGCTGCAGCGCAGATTTGATTAGCAATTACATCCATTGGTTCTTTATATATGTTGAGCTGCTCTATCTCGCAATTCTTCGCTCTCCTTGCAATTACACAGGCCTCCGCGATATCATCTGGCTCTGAGGCAATGATTGTTCCGCTGGATACATCACCCACTCTATGGCCTGATCTCCCCACGCGCTGAAGCAACCTAGTAACTTCCCGTGGAGAGTGATACTGAACCACGTGGTCTATCAAGCCAATGTCAATGCCAAGTTCCATTGAAGAAGTGCAAATCAATGCTTTTAATCTCCCTTCTTTAAATGCATTCTCCGCCTCTATCCTAGCATCTCTGGAGAGCGAGCTATGGTGAACCTCAACTTTAACTCCAAGCATTTTAAGCCTAGCCCCTAGTGCTTCAGCTGCTTGCCTGGTATTTACAAATATAAGCACCGATTGCCTCTGCTCTAGAATTTCTTTTATATATCTTATTTCAGCTGCATTTTCAACCTCAGTTAGGAGCTTTCTAGCAAGTTCTTTGTCCTCTTCTGTCAATGCTGGGCTTCTAACTTGAAAATCAAGCTGCTTAGCAATTGAAATATCAACTACTTCGACCTTTCTATTTCCACCTAGAAACTTCATAACTTCGTTTATTCCACCAATGGTTGCGGATAATCCAATTCGCTGAAACTCCGAGAAATCCGCAAGTCTTTCAAGTGCAATTGCAAGCTGGGAGCCTCTTTTCGAATCAGCTAATTCGTGAATTTCATCTATTATTACGTAGCGAGTATTCTTTAAATGAGCCTTTAGCTTTGGAGCAATTAATAATATTTGAAATGTCTCAGGCGTGGTGATCAATAAATCAGGTGGCGAGGTAGCTTGCCTGCGCCTCTCCCTTTCAGGTGTATCGCCATGTCTAACCTGCACTTTAATCTCGAGCTCTCGACTTAGAGCTTCAAGCCGCTTGAGCATATCTCGATTTAAAGCGCGTAGAGGAGTTATGTATATAGCAGATATGCCATTTCTCGCTTTTTGATTCAAAATTTTATGGAATATAGGTAGAATTGCTGCCTCAGTTTTACCCGTGCCAGTGGGTGCAGCAATTAAAACATTTTTCCCCTCAAGAATCAAAGGTATAGCACGCTCTTGAGGCTCAGTAGGGGTTTTCAAGCCTATTTTTTCCAGCGCATTTCTTATTTTTGGGTCAAGCAATTCAAATGCATTCACGAATTAATTATTCGACGCAAAATCTATTAGCCTTTATGTTGAATTATCAATGGATGGGCTGGATATTTGCTAGACCAGACGCGGAATTAGTATGGCAGAATGCAGAGGTGAGGCGAAGGCTTAGTTGGTACTACGCGGTTATGTTGGATGAAAAGCCATCTAAGTTTTTGATCTGCAAGAGAATTGAGGCAAATTTCAAGCAAGGGGATTCCATTGAAGACCTTTGGAGAGAACACAGCAGCCTTGCCATTGTCTTTAAAGAAACGCTTCAGGGAATCGCAAGCGGGGAAATCAAGCTAGAGGATTTAGAAGTTAAGTCCCCAAATTTTCTGGATCTTAAGATTGAAATTGTGAATCGCTTACTCGAGAGCTGCATCTTCTGCGAGCGGAGATGTAAAGCAAATAGAAAAGAAGGCGCAAAGGGTTTCTGCGAGCTTGACAGTGTTGCTAGGGTTTCATCTTGCTTTCACCACTATGGCGAGGAGGCACCTTTAGTTCCCAGTGGCACTATTTTCTTCACCTCTTGTAACTTTCGATGTCAATTCTGCCAGAACTGGGATATCTCCACAGATCCATATAATGGAGTTGAAGTCGACCCAAAGAAACTTGCATCCCTAGCAAGAACTCTACGTCGAGAGGGATGTAGAAATATAAATTATGTTGGCGGTGATCCCACTCCAAATTTGCATATCATTGTTGAGTCACTACGCTATTTAGATATAAACGTCCCTCTTCTCTGGAACAGCAATCTCTACTGCAGCGAGGAAGCGATGAAAATATTAACTGAGTTAATGGACATATGGCTTCCTGACTTCAAATACTATAGCGATGCTTGCGCGGAGAGATTAAGCAAGGTTAAGAATTACTTCGCTGTTGTATCGAGGAACCACAAACTGGCTCATGAAAGTGGCGATATCATCATAAGGCACTTGGTTTTGCCAAATCACTTGGATTGCGATACCAAGCCACTGCTTGAGTGGATAGCTTCAAATCTACCTAGAGCGCTTGTTAATATAATGGGTCAATATCGCCCTGAGCACGTAGTTGCAAGAACGCCTCATCTATTTAAAGATATAGCTAGGAGACCCAGTTTTGAGGAAATGGATAGAGCAATGAGAATTGCAAAAAAACTTGGAATTGTATATGAACCCGTCTCTTAAACCCGCAGGTTTTCAATTTCACCTAGATAGGTGCCATCTAGTAGATAGCAAGTTGCTTTATTCAATTTAACTGCATTTGAGGTGAAAAGGGGTCCAAGTAGCTCTGTATATGCTGCTTCATTGAAAGGTATGCCTCCAGCGAGTTCATTGAAGGCTGGCATAACTGTGAGGCGAGGGTTATTCCATTGTATTCCTCTATAGTGCTTTTCAATAGCAATGCGGTTAAACCTAGCTTTTATCCAAGCTGGCTCTAGGTGCTTTTTACCAAGGGCATCTGTGAATTTAATCACAGGGTGATTATGACCCATTACCATTTCCTTTGCTTGAAAGAGCTCAGGACTTGGCCAAGCGTGGCCGTGGAAATAGGCTATGCCATCTATTATTGCCCCTTCAGCTCTATGGATAACTATTTTTGATTTACTCGGCAGTAACTTCTTTATACCTCCATCGTGGTTCCCCGGCACTATTTCAATTAAAGCATGCTTCTCCAGTTCTCCTAGGAAATATGGAATCTCTCTTTTCTCTTGAAATGAAAGATATGGAACGTTGTGCTTCACATCCCCCAGTAGAACTATTTTATCTGGCTTAACTTCATCCACATATTTCAATATTCTATTGAGTCTTTTCTCAGTCTGACTCGGGATATTGAACCCGCTGAAGTATAAATCCCATTCTATGCCTAAGTGAATATCAGCTATCACAAGGGTTTTTATTTTCTGCTCCACAACTAAAATTGGGGTATCAACCAATGGTTGGAGTTTGGGCATATTTAAAATTTACTATTCATCTGAAACTGCATAGATTAGAGAGCTTCGCCTGCTGCAGTAGCCTGTGAATTTGCATTTATTCTGCTTCTTCACATAATATTTGCATTTTCCACATATAATTTCTATTAAATTTTTATGAGTAGACAAAGCCATGGTATCCCCGAGAATGGCAGAGAATACATCTTTTTCTTATATAAATGTTTTGCCAGTCTCGATATTAAACAAATATTATTAATATAAATAATATTATTAATAACTTAAATTTAAAATAAAAAAATAAAAGAGAAAGGGGATGGATTAGATAATTTTCAAGCTATGGTATACCTTTTTCTATCCATTAACTCCTGCCTCTTGCCAGCATTCCAACCGCTAACAGCGTTATAATAGCCAGTTATTCGACTGTAGTGATCCACGTGCATTGAACCACAGCGCTTGCAGCTATCGTGCAATCCAGGTTCAACGTGGTGATCTTCTAGGCAGATGGTGTAATCTTTGGTGAATGCAAAGTAGCCAATTTGAGTGTTTTTAATAATTTTCCAAGCCAGACTCCTGAGTCCAGCTGGATCTGGAGCGCTCTCACCAAGCCATATATGGAAAATATTTCCTCCATCAACGATGGGAAAGAAAACCTGCTCGATTTTAATTCGGTCTATGAGCGATATATCAGCAGAGGGTGAGACGTGAGTGCCATTTGTATAATAAACAGGCAGATCCCTTGTTCTTTCACGGCGATAGATCTCTTCAGCCTTCGCCACGTTGCCCTTCACAATATGCCTTGCTTTCTCTTTAAATTCATCGCTCAAAAGATCGCTAACTGCAAATCTCTGCGCAGTTGATTCAGCAGGTGTTCTAGCTAGGGCTATTTTCATACCGTGCTTCCTGCTAAGTTCCTTTGCATATAACTCAAGCTCGGTCATAACCCAGATTCCAAATTTAAGTGCTTCCTTGGATTCATGCAGCTCTTTGCCCAAGTGATAGTGCACCATGTCATTCAGCCCCACTACGCCAATCGTCCATACTAAGTTGTTGAAATCAACAAGTGGAGGTAGCTTGGCGCCTGTATTTGGATCCAGCATTTGCTGCTGCGCGAATGGCATGCGGTGTTTCTGAATTAACTCCTTCATCCAGATGTGCTTGATTTTGAATATCTCTACAGCACTATCCATGAGCTTTTTAAGCTCGCGAATCAAGGCTTTATCGTCCCTCTCTGCTTTATATGCTGCTCTCGGTAGATTAAGCGAGATCACCTGCCAGCTTCCCATGGAGAAGTGCTTTCCATTGCGGAAGTAAAGCTTGTCCTCAAATTCCTTATCCTCCTGCATCGAGGAGGAGAAATTATAAGCACAGCATTGATAGCAAGAAATCCCCTTCCCAGCGCCTCGATACTCTGGCACTTGATTGTCGAAATAAGGAGTGCCAAATTTGGCCGCGAGCTCGAAGGCTAGGTTATATAGATCTTCATAAGTTGGTATTTCAGTTCCATAGTATTCATCCTTCTCCTTTTCAACTAAGAAATCCGGCTCTATTGAGATCTCTGGCTTGGGGAAGTTAAAGGGCTTGCCCCAGTAATCGCCCTCTAGCATTACTTCCATAAAGGCTTTGAAGAAGAGGCGATTCTCTTTCTCAAACTCTCCATAAACGCGAAGAGGCGCCATTTTACCATCATAGATCTTACCTCTCGCTACAACTGGTTTATCCCTCCAGATCCTTGGTACTCCAGGGCTGAGTTGAACAGAGGAGAAAACCACTTGACTGCCTCTCGCGACCATCATTTCCCCTATTTCATAAATGAACATTTGAGCAAGCTGCTTGATCTCTTTATAGGGCAGCCCTTCGAAGTATGGGGCTAAAAAGGTAATGAAGTTGTAGAATCCCTGACCACCTGAGAAATTAGTTTGACTTGATCCCAAGATCTTAGCTGCGTGGAGCACAGCTACAGCTGGATGCTTCGCTGGCCCAGCCACGCTTGTTTTATTGCCCACGCCATCGGGCACCAAGCCGCAGTAGAGGAAAACTCTTAAATCATGGTCTTGGCAAAAGGGGCGAGTTGTGAAATATTCAAGGTCGTGGATGTGGAGATCCCCAGATATATGAAGCTTCGCTAGTTCGGGAGGTAATTGCAGCAGTGCCTGTTCCTTGGATAGCTTATCAGCTTTTTTCTTATGCGCTGTTTCCGCATTTTCAATCAAATTTGAATTTTCCTTTGCCTCAAAGCCATAGCCCGTGTCAATTTGATGAGCATCATAAAGAGGCATGCCAACTCTAGTAGAAACATTTCTCCATTCAACATATCCCTTTTTCAATAGAATAGTGTTGACAACCTCTCTCACAAGCGGAGCTGCTACTACATCGAGATTCATATTTCTAATCAGCTTCTCAACTTCCTTAGCTATCTCGATAGCTGTAGCGCGGTCACAGGGATCTTTTCCGTGGAACTTGAAGGCGATCTTGGTTTCAGTTATCAGCTGATCTACTATCTCATTCCGATCCCAAGGCACTAAGTGCCCGTCACTTGTCATAACTTTAGGCAGCGATGGAGCAACTTCACCGGTTAAAGTTGTCTGCTTGTGCTTCTCCTGCGTCCCTCCTTGGTGAAGCTTTAGATCAGCCTCAGATTGTACTCTAATCGTTGATTCCATATTCACTTCGCCTCGAGTCTCTTGATTATTTCTCTATTCAAACTCTCTCCCTGGAAAATTTCTTTAGAAGTATAGAATTCATCCTCTATTTGTAGCACAGGTGCAGTGTTGGTAAAGACTCCATTGAAGCGTAGTTCTACAAGTGAGTCAACGGTGGACATATTTCTCTCCTCAAATATCCAACCACTGCTTGCTAGCTCTTTTTTAAGTCTATCGCAGGATGGACAGTTTGGGAGAGTATATATTATTATTGAAACCATAGTAAATCCCCTCCAACCCGAGAGAGAGAGCGGGTGTATTGCAGTATCTCTGAGCAAGATCACATGAGAATTACAATAATAAGTGGTTTTTGATAAGCAAGTTGATCCTATAATAAATATTCTTTGATCAGCTCTGATAACTATATTTAACCAAATATGATAACAAATGGTTATTTTTGAAATTTTTTTATCTTTTAGCAACACCTTATATATTGTGCAAATACTTTTATGGTCATAATATATGAATATATGTTCACATCAACTAATCATCATAATTATGAATAATTGAATTAACAAATTCAACCAAAGGACAATAAAAGTATATATTGAAAGGAGAATATAAGAAAAATTTAATAAATTGGGGATTGGTTATGGCTTATAGGCAAGAACGCGTGAAAACAGGAATTGAAGGCTTCGATGAAATTTGCGGGGGAGGACTGATCAGGGATAGAAGCTATCTACTAGCAGGTGGCAGTGGCGCAGGTAAGACCATATTTGGTGTTCAATTCCTCTACAACGGCGTTGTACAGTATGGAGAGAAGGGAATTTTTGTGGCCACTGAAGAGCGCCCAGAGCAAATTAGAAAAGATGTGCTTGCATTTGGATGGGATTTGAAAAAACTCGAGGAAGATAAGAAACTAGCGATAATTGATGCTTCTGCAACTAAAATTGGCATACCATCCCACGAGCGCTATGTGGATGTTCGGCCCTTTGATTTAAGATCCCTCATAGACCAGATAGTCACAGTTCAAGAGGAAATAGATGCTCAGCGTGCAGTTGTGGATTCAACTACAGCCATAGGCTATTCTTTAGGTGGCGAGGTACCTAAAATTCGCTTAGAGCTTTTGAAGCTAGCAGCCACGCTTGATATTCTAGGCTTGACCTCGCTTTTAACCTGCGAAGTGGTTGATGAGAATCATCCAAGTAGATTTGGAGTAGAGCCATTTGTCACCGAAGGAACCATAGCTATGTACTATAGGCGAACTGAAAACGTAAGGGTGCGAAGCATAGAGATATTCAAGATGCGCGGCTCGGATCACAGTAGAAAGCTACATCCTTTCGAGATAACATCCCGTGGAATAGTAGTACATCCACACGAAGAAGTATATGTATAAATAATACTATACAAATTCAAACTATATTTTATTAATATAAAATATGATAAAATTTAAATATTAATTTATCTCATCATTATGATGAAATGGAAACTCAAAAAGCTGAAATGGGATTTGTTGAGGAACTTGCAAAGTTATATGCAAAGAATAGAAAGGAGATGAAAATAGAGCCAGTGGAGAGGCTTAAAAAACTTGAGACCGAGCATCTTGCTAATATTGATCGCTATTTAAAGCAATTGGAAAAATTAAGGGAAAACCACGCCAAACTCAGTCAAGCCATAAATTTACTCAAAGAGATAAACCTAGAAGTTTACCCTGAATATCTTTCAAAGCTAAATAGCTATTCAAATGAAATAAAGCAGCTTGAAATCGATCTAGCACAAGAACAAAACTTTCTAAATTACCTCCGCAATCGAGTTTTACCATTGATTTAGTTTGATTTAGTTTTTAATTTAGCTTATTCCTCTTTCTCGAATCCACACGTAGTGCATTTATATATGGTTACCTGCTGTTGATAAGGCTTTATCTTGCCATATGCATCTGCCATTTTATATCGCCATGGAACCATCTTCCCGTTGCACTCAGGACAGAACTTTTCCATATAACTCCCCTCATCCCACGAATTTTGAATATATTTCTTCACCTGCTTCAATTATATCTTGAATTTCATCCGAAATAGTTGAACCCTTACTGATCTTTATCTCACCCGCTCTACCTATTGTTGCTGTGAAAAGATAATTTTCACCTGCATATATCTCCACGGTATCGCCAGGGGAGCCTTTGACCTTTAAAATTATATGCTTATCGGTTATTTCCACTTTAACAGGAAGTTTCTCCCCAAGTGTTTTCTCCCTCTTCTCCAAAATACTTCGAACATCTATACTTATTCCCAGTGCCTTTTCTATCTTCTCAATAGTTTTACCACCCTTTCCTAAAACTCGCGGGATATCCTCCTCTTCAAGATAAACTATTGCTTTTGAATCAGATTTCATTTCCACTTCCACCTGCCCCTCAGCATATCTTCCAACTTCCTTTTGAATACCCCGCTCCACAAGTCTCCAAGTGGGTTTCTTTTTTACCCTTTCCCTCCCAACCTGCATTACAACCACTTGCTCTCCAAAGGAATAAACCTCGAATTCAAGTTCGTTGGTTTCATAATCAATTACTTCTATAACTGGTCTAGCGAGATCTGCCTCAACCATGCCACTGGGAACTTTAACAGTGAATTTAATATCATAAACTTTCTTAATCTCCCCTGCTTCCACGAATACAATGGTATCAACGATCTGAGGAATCATACCTAATTCTACTCTTCCAATTAATCTCTGCAGGGCATCAATTGCTCTAGTGGCATGCACCACTCCCACCATTCCCACTCCAGCTAGCCGTAGATCAGCAAAAATCTTGAAGTCCTCGGTTTTGCGAAGTTCATCGAATATGGTATAATCTGGCCTGACCAAGAGCAATATATCAGCGGTGTTCGCCATGCTGTTTTCAAGAGCGGTATATTGAGTGATTTCCTCGCTAACCTGCAGGTCTCGAGGTTTTTCCATGGTTTTGACTACAAATTCGTGTTCCTGCAGATATTGAGCGATTCCAGCAGCAAGCGTTGACTTACCAGCACCTGGTGGACCAGCAATTAATATGCCTCGCTGTTTTTCAAGGATGCGCTTTTTCAATTCATGACTCATTCTATAGTCATCTAAGCTTAAATTCACAATTGGGCGGACCGCTGTTATTTCTAAACCATCTGAGAAAGGCGGCCTTGCAATAGCTATTCTCATAGGCCCAAGTTGAATAATAGTTGCCCCTTCTTTCTCAATTTCAATAAAGCCATTTGGATCTCGCTTTGCCCTCTCAATAATTTCATGAGCTAGTTCTCGCATCTCCCGCTCGGTCATTGGTCGATCTCTAAGTTTAACTAAACGCAGTTTCCCAACTGCCCCTCTCTTTGCCATTGGAATTGCTCTTTCCTTCAAGTGAACCGAAAGGGTATCATTGGTGAAGAATTCTTCAAGTCTGAGTTTATCCAGTGGTTCTTTAACTGGAGATAGATAGATCACATCAATGCCCTTGGCTCTAGCTACCTCTGCTTGAACTACATCGCTTGTTACGAATGTAGCGCCAGCTTCCAAGGCGATATTCCTAATCATTGCATCAATCGCGCCTCTAGATGCCAACCTTATTTGCTCAAGCGTTGGTCTATCACCAGCGAATCTCATGGTAATTTTTCCCTCCTTAGCCATTTCACTGAGTTTTTTTAATTCATTGAGCCCGCTGAATCCTGTTTCCCTGCCTTGATTAGCCTGAGCCTCAAGCTCTGCTATAACAGCCTCAGGTATGATTATCTCTGCACCTACGAATTCACCGCTTTCAATTTTAGCGGTTATTCTACCATCTATTATCACGCTTGTATCTGGAACCACCTTCAAATTCTCACTTCCTAATCAGTTTTTCAATTGAACTCAAATGCCTCGAAGTTCTTACTGCTTCACTGCTTATCTCAAGAAGCTTTGATTTCTCTATTACATAGTGCCTTATCTTTAAATTTGGAAATAATTTCCGCAGGTCTTCAAGTGCAAAGTGCAACTGCAGGCAGTGGGGAGAGCCATCCACTGTTAACACTGCAATACTTTTTATTTCATTTTCTCTTGCTATCATAGCTATCTTCCAAGCAGCTTGCTCCACGTGGAATTTCTCAAGGCAGATATGAAGCTTTATATCACTTTTGAATTCCTCAAGAATTTCAGGATATTCGATTGCAGTGCAGCTACCGAATATGAGTATTTCTTCACTTATATATCTAGACTTTACATGCGTGCTGAGTAATTCACCCATCATGAAAATTTTGTCCTAAAGCACTCTAGTGGTGGTTTCGAGTTCTATGCCCCTGGGAGTTATATGGTAGATAAAAGTCTTATTGGGGATAAACATCCCCCTCATCTTTCGAATCACAACTTGCCTTTCCAATTCGCTTCCTCGCTCGCGAATTATGAATTCAATTACTCCATCAGCCATGTGTTTCATAGTATTCTCAATCAGTGAGTCGTGCATGCCACGCGTCATGAGGAATAACCTTGTACCTCTAGTAACCTTGCACATTGACATCACTGACTCCATTACTTTAGTTACATCTTCGAGGTTATATTTAGTTAGGAAAAAAGAAAGAGAATCAATTACTCCTCTATACTCAGTTGTGCATTCATCCACCATTACAGATTTTAATAGACTTAGAGCGTCTGCACCAGATCTAAGATATTCCTTTGCATCCTGCTTTTTGATCAAAGACTTAGGCATTATATGTATGAATCTCGGAGTATACGCATCGATGAATTTTATCTTCCCAGCTTCCTCAAATGGAGCTGTATCCCAGCCGAAGCGCAGCATTTCTTTTTTAATTTCCTCTATGGGTCTCTCTGTCGAGAAATAACTTATCTCTTCTCCGCTCTGCAGTCCCCCCATTATGAATTGCTCAGCAAAAGTTTCAGAGCCTCCACCTGGTTCAGCTAGAAGTAAGAGAGAAGTGCCATAAGGTATCCCCCCTCCGAGAAGTGAATCAAGTCCTCTCACGCCAGTTGTAGCTAAATCTTTTCTGACTGTTACATCAAATTTCATACCATCACCAAACATTATCATATTATTAAGTTTATATATTTTTAAGTTTTGATGGTTTTATCCAAAGATCAAGAAGCCGATGATTGTCCAAAGATTAAGAAGCTGATGATATGATTTCCATATACTCTATTTTTTCACTTTTTCAATCATCAACTTAGCTACTTTTTCATACGCCTTTGGAAATAGTTCTAAATCAGGTACATCGATTAATTCAAGTACATATAATCGATTTTCATAGTCAAGCAAGAGATCCAAAGCGCAGACCTCGGCATCCACAGCATTGGATGCTTTATGGATCATTTCCTTCAAATCATCCCTTGGCTTGAAAAACTGATGAGACCTCAAAAGCTCATTTGACTTCCAAGTCCAACCCTTCCTAGTTAATCCAATAATATCCTCACCTATCTTAAGCAGCCTTATATCTTCATATACATTTACATATGGCTCCACTGCGATGTACTGCTCCATGGTTCTAATTACACTTCTCAAATCCATCCACTGGCGCTCGTCTTCAACTAGAAATTTATTCAACCCAGCATGATAGCTTCCAATTTTCACTACGCATGGTAGAAAAGGTGGAGATTGAGGGAGCATGCGAGCACTAGAATATATCTCCATTGGGATAAGAGGCAGTCCTGCTTTTTTCAAAGCAGAGAGTATAAGTAATTTATCATAGCATTGAATCGAGCAAGCTGCGCTATTGAGCATGGGAATGCTGCATAGATTAAGCGTGTAGAGCGTTTGAAGATGATATTTAAAAGGCTGGATATTGCCAATCCTCCAGAGAATGCCGTCGAATTCAAATGATCCCTCGCTGTCAATTAAGATCTCGTGCTTATCATCAATGGTTTTAATTACCTCTGTTTCCTCGAACATAACTTGCTTTGCATCAACACCAAGCGACTTAAAAACAGGTATCCAGTTTTGCTCCCTTCCAGCATAAACCAATATATTCATAGGCCTCGTCATAAGCTTATTTAAACAATCTTATATATTGTTTGGGCTTTTTAAATTCATTTGCAGGAATAAGATGAAATAAGATGAAAAGCGCGCTCACAAGTTTTCTATCATTACCAGAGGAAGAACTAAAGCTACTTCCCAAGAGCTGGCAGGTGCTTGGGAGCATCGTAGTTGTTAAAATACCAAGGGAACTTGAGCATAGGAAAAAAGAAATTGGAGAGGCATTTCTAAAGCTATATCCAAGATGCAAAACAGTATTAAACGATAAAGGAGTAAGAGGACAGCTTAGGGAGCCAGACATTGAAATAATAATTGGGAGTAAAACTGAAACTATACACATTGAAAATAAATGCAAATTTAAACTCGATGCAGCTAAGTTGATCTTCTCCCCAGGTAATTTGACTGAGCGCTTGCGAATGTCAAAGCTAGGCAGAGGCGAGGTGGTTGTTGATATGTTCGCAGGCATAGGGTATTTTTCGATACCAATGGCAGTGCATTCCCAACCTAAGAAAATTTATGCAATTGAACTAAATCCAGTTGCTTTTCACTATTTGAAACAAAATATCGTGTTGAATAAAGTTGAGGCAATAGTTGAACCCATATTTGGCAATTGCTTGGAAGTCACTCCTAAGAATATAGCTGATCGAGTCATAATGGGCTATGTGCACGAGACCCATGTTTATTTAAAAGCAGCTATAGAAGCGCTTAATAAAAAAGGGATTATACACTATCACGAAGCAGTACCGGAGGTGCTTATGAAAACAAGGCCAAGGGAAAGAATAAAGCAAGCTGCTGAAGCACTTGGGAAAAAAGCTGAGTTCATAGAGCAAAGGAAGATCAAAAAATATTCACCAGGGGTATGGCATGTTGTCGTGGATGCATTTATATATTGAATTTAATTATCCAATCCACGAGATCTGCTTTCATCCCAACTAATATATCCATTGCATTTTTCTAGCAAAGTTAAGGTTTTCGCAAATGCCTATCTTAAGTTATTTATTTCTTAAATGACCTTCTTTTACTGAGTGCAATGAATCTCAAGTTAAAGATATCGCTTTTCCTAATCCTAGCTCTAGCTGCATCAAGCAAGGCTCAACTTAGCACTAGCGAGAAACCCACGCTTTATAAAATCGAGCTCTCTAAAGATGGCTCTGTCATCTGGACAGTGGAAACCAGAGTAAAGCTAGAGTCACAGTTGGATATCGAAGCCTTTAATGCATATAAAGCGCAGTTTGAGGCAAATAAAAGCGCGAATCTAGCGAATTTCTCAAATCGCATAATAAGCATAGTTAATGAAGCTTCAATCGCAACTGGACGAGCGATGGCTGCTAGGGATTTTGATGTTATCTTGAGCACTGTTAATACTCCAACTGGTACATATGGCATCGTGAGCTATAGATTCATTTGGACGAATTTCGCCAAGATTGAAGGCAATGCCCTAGAAATTGGTGATGTCTTCACGGGTGGATTATACCTAGCTAGAGAAGAAGCCCTTGCAATCACCTTGCCCCCTGGGCTTGAAGTAAAAACCGCAGTGCCTAAGCCAGATGAAATCAAGGATTCCACGCTGATTTATTATGGAATGCGGTCTTTCTCAAATGGAGAACCAAGGGTTTCACTTCAGCAAGCTATTTCAATGGATTACTATGTTTTGGGCGCGATGATTATTATCTTTGCAATAACTGGGGGAGTACTGCTTTACAAGGCAAGAAGGAGAGGAATAGAAGCAGACGAGGTTGAGATTGAACACGTGGCTGAGAGCGATGAGGATTTGATATTGAATCTACTTGAAAGAGCCGGAGGAGAAATGTTTCAATCGGAAATCGTTGAAAAAACTCGTTTTTCCAAATCAAAAGTAAGCGCTATATTAAACGATTTAAAGGCAAAGGGATTGATATTGAAGATAAAAAAGGGGAGGGAGAATTTAATAAGAAGGGTGAAATAAATCATGAAAATCTTTCTTCAATTGTTTACAATGTTATCTATTTTGATGACATACAATGATTTAAGAGAGATGAAGTTCAATGTTTAAATGCCCTCCATTCCCCTTACAGCGCCAGTTAACTCTTTTTTTATCTGGCGCTACAACTTCTATTTGGAAATTGCTTTATATAGGAGGTTAAATAAAATGAAACAAGCATGCAAATTAGCGGCTGTGGATTTGCCTGTGGGGAGTGCATTTTGCTGAAGGAAGGAACCTGCTCTGGATGCTTCATTGGGAGCACCATAGCTAAGGACTGCAAGATCATTAAATGCCTTGCTAAGAAGAAGCTTACCTCTTGCTTGAAATGCGATGAGCGTTTAACTTTTGAAAGCCGAGTGTGCCCAACTTATAAAGATGGCATTCGACACTGCCCAATTAGACTCTGCATTTTAAGTGCAGTAGAATAAATTAAAGGCATTTTAGTATCCTAGTTGGAGTTACTATATGAGTAATTTTAACATCGTGCTCTTCCACTAGTTCAGAGATATCCTCAATGATTTGTATATCGTGAACCGTTGTTACTATGGGTGTGTTTTCATCTATGCATCCCTCTTGCTTAAGCTGTGTGATCTCTCTATCGCCATATCCTCCTCCCTTGCCAATTCTATTGCCTTTAATATCCACAGCTACACTCCCAGTTATAACCAAATCTACTTTAGGGAGTTTAACAGCATTCTTTCCGTATTTAAATGCGCCTTTTATGGTAGAGGCAAATTTCTCTCTACCTTTAACATCTTCTGGCTTTAAAATCAAATAACCTTCTTTCAATCTAGGTGTTGCCATTAAAAGTGTTTTTCCATCTTTTAAAGCGAATTCCCGGCAATATTTTTGAGCATAATCTGGACTTGAGAATACAACTTTACTTTTCTTCCATATCTCAGTTTCCCTCAACCTTTGCGATGCTTGAAGCGCTCCTTTAAAATTTGGAATTCGTCCAGAGACAGGGAGGGGAAAATCTGCTATCCCCGAGCTCTCCATTAAACTCCAGATTCTATTTCTTATTTGCTCTTTATTTTTGATCTGATCTTTATCATTTATCATAAAAATATAACTACTCCCAAAAACTTATGTGGTAGTAAATTATTAATTTTAGCTTTAATTCAAAATTAAATCAAAATAAAATAAATTAAAATCATTAATCCTTACAAAAAAAGAAAAACTATAAAACTAATGGGGTGATAACATGGGAAATATCCGTCCGACATATATAAAAAGCCTAGCGGAGGAGCTGCTGCGAACATATCCCAATGAATTCACAGTCGACTTTGAAACAAATAAATTGAAAATAGCAGCGTTAACTAACATTAAGGGAAAAGCACTTCGAAACCGCTTGGCTGGATATGTAACTCGAAGATTAAAAATCGCAAGTAAAAAGAAGAAGTGAGGAAAGATAGGTTATGTTTGAAGGAGTTATACCAGCATTGGTTACGCCTTTTACAAAAGATAATAAGATAGATGAAGATGGGCTGAGAAGGAATATCGAATTCGTAATAAAAGGAGGGGTATCAGCCATCGTTCCCTGCGGTACAACTGGGGAAGCAGCGACTCTCTCTTATGAAGAGCACAAAAGGGTAATAGATATAGCCATAGATGCATCGAAGGTACCTGTAATTGCCGGCACTGGATCAAATAGCACAGCTGAAGCAATCGAGCTTACAAGATATGCGGATAAAGCAGGGGCTGATGCTTGCTTGGTGATCTCGCCATATTACAATAAGCCAAATCCCACTGGGCTTGAAATGCACTATCGAGAACTCCACAAGGTAACAGATCTGCCAATAATATTATACAATGTTCCTGGGCGAACAGGTAGAAATGTGACCCCTGCTGAAGTGGCAAAGCTTGCTAAAGAAGGAATTATAGCAGGGGTGAAGGAGGCAAGTGGTGATATATCTCAAATCTCCGAGGTCATTAGGCTAACGCGAGATATAAAAGGCTTCTCAATCCTCTCCGGGGATGATAAACTAACACTGCCAACTTTAGCGCTCGGAGGCCATGGGGTGATTTCTGTTGCAGCAAATCTGGTTCCAGAGTATATGTGCGCGATGTACAATGCTTTTAAGAAAGGGGATTTGAAAAAAGCTCAGGATATTCACTTCAAGCTCTCTCCTCTATTTAGAGATCTCTTCATTGAAACAAATCCAATTCCAATTAAAACAGCTATGAACTGGAAGGGCCTTGCCGCAGGCAATGTACGCCTTCCTCTCGGGCCAATGAGCAAGGAGAATGAAGCTATTTTGAGAAAAACAATTGAAACATTGGGTGAATATCGTGATTAAAGTAGCAGTCACAGGTGCTGCTGGGAGAATGGGGAGTTTAATCATAGATAACGTCCTTAAAGCCAGCGATATGAAACTCGTTGGAGCCTTTGACATAAGGAGCATAGGAAAGCAAGTTGGCGATGTTAAAATTATGGATGTGAAGCACCTAGATAGTGCATTGAAGGAATTAAAACCAGATGTACTCATTGATTTCACAGTTGCAAGTGGAGCTGTTGAGAATGTGAAGACTGCTGCTAGAAATAAGGTTAACTTAGTGGTTGGAACCACTGGGTTTACGGATGAACAAAGGAGGGAGATGGAGCAAGCGATTGGAAAAAATGTGGCAGCTGTGATCTCCTCTAATTTCTCGGTTGGAGTAAATGTATTCTGGAAGATACTGGAATTCGCAGCTAGCTATTTAAAGGACTTCGATATTGAGATCTTGGAAGCTCATCATAGATTTAAAAAAGATGCTCCAAGTGGTACCGCGAAAACCTCAGCTGAGGTAATTTTAAAAGCACTTAAAAAAGAACTAGTGCTCACATATGGAAGAGAGGGATTGAGAGAGCGTGGGGCAGAGATAGGTATCCACGCGATCAGAGCTGGGGATATAGTGGGTGAGCATACAGTGCTATTTGCAGGAGATGGCGAGCGAATAGAAATCACCCATAGGGCTCATTCTAGGCAGGCATTCGCAAGTGGTGCTATAAAAGCAGCTAGATGGGTTGTTACAGCTGAAAAGGGATTGCATAGCTATTCCGAGGTACTTGGATTATAAAAAGCACTTTTTTAGATTTTTAGACTTTTTTTAACTGGAGCTAAATAAAATGAATGAAACTTATGTTCAGATGAAAGAAGTCACTCATGAGGACTATCTTGATTTCATAAAAACTCGTGACTACGTTGTGATTGAAAACACTAGAGTTGATCTTCCCAAGCGCCATAGGATCTCTGAATTTGCACCTAAGAACTTCAAACTTGAGTTAACAACAGTTTGGAGTTTCCCAAATCGAGGTAACTGGGCTACTCACCGTGGAAATTATCGAGCGAACTTTTCACCCTATATACCTCGAAATTTAATCCTCCGCTACACGAATAAAAACGACTTAGTCTTAGACCAAATGGTGGGCTCAGGGACAACTTTGATTGAATGCAAATTGCTGCAGAGGAGGGGCATAGGGGTGGATATTAATCCTGATGCAATAATGGTAACTAGGAATAGACTTGATTTCACTTATCCAGATGAACCTGAGATCAAAACCTATATTGGAGACGCTAGAAATTTAAACTTGATTGAAGATGAAAGTATAGATTTGATAGTAACCCATCCACCTTATGCCAATATAGTTCCCTTCTCGAAGCATAGCAATATATTGCATGATATATCCAAGGTCAGCAAGATCGCGGATTTTGTTAATGAGATGCGGAGAGTGGCTCAAGAGAGTTATCGCGTATTAAAACCAGGGAAACACTGCGCAATTTTAATTGGCGATACTAGAAAGCATAAACATTTTGTTCCCGTTTCTCATCGCGTTCTTCAAGCTTTTTTAGATGCAGGTTTTATCCTCAGAGAAGATGTCATAAAACTGCAGTGGAAAATGAAGACTACGCGGGAGAGATGGAGGAGCACCAAATTGGATTTCCTTAAAATTGCTCACGAGCACCTATATATTT
Organism: Methanocellales archaeon; assembly: GCA_038850275.1. Taxonomy (GTDB): domain Archaea; phylum Halobacteriota; class JAWCLZ01; order JAWCLZ01; family JAWCLZ01; genus JAWCLZ01. The sequence continues at coordinate 92,447 of JAWCLZ010000004.1, forward strand.
TCAGAAAGCTTGAGAAGGGCGAGAAATTAACTCCATATATGGAGAGTATGAAATTTAGCTAGCTGCATCTGCAATGAGTTAAGCAAGCTGCACTGCAATGAGTTAAATTCAAAAGATTTATAATCAAATATGCACGACTATTTGGAAGCATATTGAGACATGGAGGAATTAAAAATGGTTGCAAAAGTAGATCTTGATGCGTGCGTTGGATGCGGTACTTGCAAGGACGAGTGCCCGAGTGGTGCTATAACTATAAATAATGAGAAAGCAGTTGTTGATCCAAATCTCTGCGTTGACTGTGGCACTTGCGCAGAAGTTTGCCCATCTGGCGCCATTAAAGTGGAAGCTAAGTAATTAATCATCCTCGGGTTATACAATCGGGTGAAAGTGATACTTCCACAATCCTTGGAATATTCCCCCAAGCAGCGAGGGTATTGCCTATTATCACTAATGCTCCTTCAACGCCCTCTATTCCTTTAATATTGTTTATAGCGCTTTTCACGCTTGATTTATCCTTCACCTCGTTGCCAAGTAAAGTGGCGCATGCATCTGCTAGAGAAGCAGTATTTGCAATAACTGTAGTTGCATCTGCATTTCCAAAGCTAAGCGATGGGCCAACTGTGCCTGAGGAAGTACAGATTCCAAGGGGTTTATCTCTGGGCTCAAGCAAGAGTCCTAGGTTTTTAAATGGTGATTCACCTGCGTAGATCCCTATAACTGTTTCTCTATCGTTTAAAATAGCGATATCCCCGCCGTTTTCCACGATAGCGTGTGAGGCTCCCTTTTCCATCATTGCCTTAAGAGCAAGTTCTGCTATAGCACCTGCAACCGCGGCCATTGGGCCGACTCCTGCTTTTTTACTTGCTTCACACATTAGCTTTACAATTTCTGGAGCTCCCTCGCTGCATTCATAGGGCTCGAGGGTGATTTTGAAAAATGGATCTCTAGAGATATATTCCTCAAGCTGCCTTCGATGATATTTTATGCTTTTTATCGCCTCCTCTATGTATTTCACTTCATCTGCAATTAAAGTGGCTATGGTTTCCCTCAATTGAAATCGCTGGCGCATATTCATCATCTTGATAGTGAAAGAGCTCTATGGGGACAAGAGGGAATGCACGTGCCGCATTGGATGCAGTGACTTGGGTTTAAGCTCACTGTCCAGTCTTTGTTGAAGGAGAAGACTTTGAGCGGGCAAATACTTATGCAGGCTCCACAGTGCACGCATTCCTCCTCGCTTCGGATAATTGGCTTCTCAAGTTTATATGCCTCTACTCCCAGCTCGCTGAATGTTTTGAAGACTTGATCTACTGCTTCATTTGGCACATCCACAACCACTTCGCCTGAGGTTGCCTCTACGTGGGCTCTAACTATGTTTATTAATACTCTAGTTCGCAGGATCGCAGTTGCAATCACTGGTTCTTTTATTACTTTTGTGTTAAATCGAAGCAGTAGCTTCATATCTTCTCTCTCCTTGCGAAGAGCTTGCTTAAGTCTTCGCTGGTTATTATTCCCACTACTCTATGCTCTTTATCGATCACTGGTAACGCTGAGATATTATATTGCTCAAGCTTCCTAGCCGCTAGGTCTATTGGGTCATCTGGGGTAACTGTTATTACATTCTTGGTCATTATTGGCTCTATTTTATCTTTCTTATTTGCTGCCACTGCTTTGGAAATATCCCAAGAAGTTACGATTCCAATTAATTTGCCATCTTCACTTACAACTGGGAGGTGATTGAATTCATCTCTTATTATTATCTTCGCAGCTTGCTCTATGGTTGTATCTAATTTGATTGTTCGAACTTTCTTGCTCATTATATCTTTAACAAGCGGTGCTTCTTTAGTCATCTTCATTGGCTTGAAGGTCGTGGTGAGTGAAATTCTATCAACTGGTTTTGAAAGATAGAACTCCCCTTTTTTTATCCAAGCTTTCAATGTTTCAGCAACTTTCCTAGCGAGGTAGTAGCTTGAAAGTGGAGATGTGGGGACTTCTCTTCCATTTATCTCTATCGCTCCGGATTTCAACTCTTCATAAGTTACTTTTCTCAGCACTGGCCTGACTCGCCTGGCAACACCGTAGTCTAGAACATTAGTTATTATATCTCGATCGCTTATTGCGGTATTCTTAGCTATTCTTTCATTTAAAACTGGGATGGGAATCCCTAGGCCCACATATAGTGTGGTGCCATATTTATGAAAAGTTGCAGCTCTCAGAAATTCTGTTTTCATTTTCTTCAGATCTCCAGTTACCATGAGCGTTCCAAAGCTATTCTTGGGGTCGTGCTGCGTTCCCTCGCCAATCACATACCCCTGCGCGCCGCAGAGGAATATTCTGGTGCCAACTCCAATGGTTTCAAACTCTGGATCGTTAAATATAGGTGAGAGAACTCCTGCTCCTGAATATGTAGCATTGCCAAAGTTGGGTAGAAGTGTTCCCATGTAGGTATAGAGAGTGCGATCAGTGGAATTTGTTGCTACGGCATATCGCTGATAAGCATTTCTAGGATTAAGCATAATCGCTTGATTCATATCTTCTAGGGTTATCGTTGTTTCTATACTTTTCCTTGGATAACAATCTGTGCCATAGGCAATTGCCTTCAGCTCAACAGCTTTGCCTGAGACTAGGTCTTCTATGACATGACCTCCGCCGTACTCCATTCCCTTTGTCTCTGAAAGCTGGGTCACTCCTAAGTATGCATCGACTGCTGCCACTCCTGTATATGCTTCCACATCGTTTAGCCAGACACGCTGCATTTTTATCGGTGGGTCAGCGTGTCCAAAGTTGAACCACGCGCCTGAAGAGCACATTGCTCCAAAAGTGCCAGTTGTAACCACATCAACTTCCTTCGCAGCTTTCTCAACGCCTTTTTCCCTAACGATATCCACCATTTCCTCCGCTGTTACAACGCAAACACTGCCATCCTTAATGCGTTCATTGATTTCCTCAATCGTCTTAACCATAGCAATACCTCGATAGCAATCGATATAACAGTTAATAATAAAATTAATCTTATTTATTATTTGTGGTTATTACAAAGTTATAATTTAAAAACTCGGGAATTCATATGCTTCAAATTCATGGGTGAAGCAGTAATGCACCTTTTGATATCCCCGCCTGAATTCAATTACTTCTTCCCTTATCTTCTCAGGCTTCTCCTTATCTATTAATAAACGCTTGAAGAAATCAGCTATTTCTCTCATCTCACCCTCTTTCATCCCAAGTCTTGTTAACTCCTGAGAACCCAGTCTAATTCCCGAGGGATTTTTTGTTTTAGAAATATAATCCTTAGGTAATAGGTTTTTATTAACAATGATATTTGCCTTCTCTAGTTCAATTGCAAGCTTAGAAGCGTCACCAAGTTTGGAAACATCAATCGCAACTTGATGCGATTCGGTGAAATCAAGCTCAGGACAGCAAACATCAAAGCCCTTTTCATAGAGCGCCCTCGCTAGTGCCTTTGCATTAGCAATAGTCTGGCGAGCATATGGCTTGGCAAATTTCTTCATCTCAGCAAGGGTAATTGCGAGAGCAGCAACGTGATGGAGATGGTGATTGCTTGTCGTACCTGGGAATACCGCTCGATCTATATCATCTGCAAATTCCTTTTTGCATAGAATCATGCCACCCTGGGGTCCTGGAAATGTTTTATGAGAGCTTGAAGTTACCACATCAGCTCCCTCTCCCAATGGGTCTTGAAATTTACCTCCAGCGATCAAGCCAAGTACATGCGCTGCATCGTAAACTATCTTCGCCCCAACTTCATCAGCTGCTTCTCTAGCTTCTTTAACTGGGTGGGGGAATAAAAATAAACTTCCACCGAACACTATTAAATTAGGCTTCTCAAGCTTGATCTTCTCAACCATTTTCTTGGAATCAATGTTCATAATTTTATCATCAAATGGATGAGGAGTAAATCTAAGTCCTCTAATTCCAGCTGCTGAATATTCAGTATGGCTCACATGACCACCGTGAGGAACAGTCAACGCCATAAGAAGATCACCGGGCTTTGCAAGTGCAAAAAAAGCTGCTATATTTGCATTAACGCCAGATATTGGCTGAATATTCACGTGCTCAGCTTGAAAAAGTTCTTTCGCTAGTTCAATTGTCCTCTCCTCAATTTTATCGATATATTTACAGCCCTGATAGAAACGATTGGAAACCTTGCCCTCGGCATATCGATGAGAGAGATCAGATAAAAGCACAAGTCTAGCAGTTGGGCTGGTAATATTTTCACTCGCAATCATAGGCAGCGAGGTACTGAATAAACGGTGATGTTCCTTAATCGCATTGATTATATACCTTACATTTTCATCTCTATAGACTGTTTTTCTTTTTCTCATGGGAATTTGAAAATAAAATTAAGTAGTAAAGATAAAAACTTTTTTGATCTTCTCTCAAATGAAACCTGCAAAAAAGTAAGGGTAAAATTTGAGAGTAAATATAAAGCAATAAATATAAAGCAATAAAAAGCAATGGGCATAGCAGCGATCCGCCCTTCCCGAGGACTCGCGTACCTCAGTACAAAGCGGAACGCAGGCGGGCTTATCTTCTGGGTTCGGGATGGGACCAGGAGTTTCCCCGCCGCTATGGCCGCTATACCCATCGATAACACTTAAGAATCTCACAAGCCAAGGTCCGGATTTGAACCGGAGTGAAGCCGCTTTCTATAAGCTTTTAAAAGAAAGCTTCTGCAGGCGGCTGCGTAACCGCTCCGCCACCTTGGCCTTATAGATACAACCCAAAAATCGCCTGAGCAGAGCTAGGCAAATCTGGCATCGGACGATTAGTAGTCGACGGGCTGAGTACCTCGTTGCCTTGGTACGTACACCCCGACTCTATCAATCCGGTCTTCTACCGGTGTCCTCAGACGAGGTCTCTTTTCGGGGAGGGTTTCAAGCTTAGATGCTTTCAGCTTTTACCCCTTAGCGCGTGGCTGCTCGGCTCATGCCCTGCCGGACAACCGATTAACTAGTGGCGCCGTTGCATTGTTCCTCTCGTACTAAATGCAACTTTCCCTCAGACCTCGCGCACCCCTGACAGATAGTAACCGACCTGTCTCACGACGGTCTAAACCCAGCTCACGATCCCCTTTAATAGGCGAACAACCTCACCCTTGGC